>CACZIV010000007.1 GCA_902781305.1 Pseudoselenomonas ruminantium | reverse complement strand
ACCAATCGATGTTTTAAATAAGAAGTTTTCACTTCTCAAACATCTGGCTTTAATCATGTTGCATGATTATTTGCATTGTTTAGTTTTCAAAGAACAATCGTACTAGCGCTTCTTTCGAAGCGCCCGTCGCTTCAAGCGACTCATTTATCTTATCGCATTCAGATTAGCTTGTCAAGAACTTTTTTGAAGTTTTTTTCGAAGCTTTTCGGCCTTTCACAGCGGCCTGCCAATCAAGGCTTGCTGGGCTGTTTCGTTGCCGTATCCGTCAGCGACTTGTATTATATTACACGAGTCGGAGGGGATTGTCAACACCTTTTTTAAAAAAAAGTAAAAAAAGCTAGCAAATTGCAGTTTGTCGGGGAGTTCAGTTCGTGGTAAAGGTATCTTGTTCATACGTTGTCAGGGGCGAACGGGGAGTGCTTTTTCTGTTTCCCGCTAAACGGCCCCCTCGGAAAATAGCGCTGTCTAGCTGCTCGCGCCGGGCAGGCCAACGGCGCTGCTTTCAGCGTATTTGCTTAGCTGCTTCCTACAGGGGCCGGCCTTCACTGCGTTCAGGCAGTCGCTCCTAACAGAAAAAGCACTCCCCGTCCGCCCCCAAGTTAGGGATTAGACTATCGCCACGAACTCGTTGCTCCCGTAACAAGAACATCGATGTGCTTGCTACTTATCACCGCGAAAATGCCGTCTTATACGGACATCCCTTAGGGCGGAGGTGGTGATGCTTTTCGCCGTGGAACGACCGTCCGAACGCAGTGAGGACTGGCCCACAAACGGTATAAACTAAACACTGATATGAACATACGCGCCGCCGGTCTTGCCCGGCGCAGGTAGCTAAAAAAGCGCCGCCCCTTGCTTGTGGGTCATTCAGTGCAACGGCGAAAAGTATTACCACCTCCGCCCCTACTGAGCTGTAACAAAAATATTTCAGCAAGCACTAACTCACAAACTGCAATTTAATCTACGCAATAAGCCCGCGGCAGCTGGTGATGTTTTCCACAGCTTTTGACAAGCCTGTCTATGGCGAAGGAAAACATTACCGGCTCCGCGGGCGCCTTTATGTTTCGATGTTACACAAACTATTGCACTTTGATAACTCCCGGCTGCACAATCTTCCATGCCCCTAGCCGCTGCGTAAACTGTGCCGGAAGCTTAACCTGCAGCTGCTTAAAATTTCCCTTTTCATAATTCGAGGCAAAAGTCTCCTTCATCCCCTTGTGGTTATGTAATTCCTCATTATACTCCACCAAAGGATTCGGCACCACGACAAATACATCCGCTTTGCCCGGTACCTGCCATGCCCAGAAATTACTGAGTTCCACTTCATCCACAGGAGCATACAGCGGAGTACCTCCACCATTCTCCGTATCGGATGGCTCCACACAAATAAGCAAATGCAAGCGATTATTGCGCACAAAACTTTCACAGGCCTTATCTGCCTTAGGCACATCCATGCTGCGTGCCAGATTATTATAATCGTCCACAAACGCTTGCCAAACCTCTTGCTTCAAAGGGCTTTCCGCTGCACCAGCCGCAGCTGTATTGACAGCGGATTTCGGCACCCCTTTGTCAATGGGTGCCGCTTCCTTAAACTGATATTTGACCATTTGTGACTTTAGTTCTTTTAACTCGCGTTGCAAAGTCTTCAACTCTTGCTCCAAAGCTTCTATTTTGGCGATTTTTCCCCGAGCATTGAACATAAGCGAATAATTATAGGATATGCCCACTAAGGCCACTAAACTGATAACCCCTACCAAAATCAGAACCGTATCCGCTATCATAGGGGAAAATAATCCTGTTTCCATACCAACACCCCCACTTAACTATCCTTGGTCTTTTTCTTACCGTTAAAGATATCACACAAATCCAGCATATTTTTTATACGCGAAGCCTCTGTCGCGGACAACATGCGGTCATCATTAGAACCTCCCGGCACGCCAATCATGAGAATTTTTCCTGCCAGCTGATCTGCGACGCCCTGCATGCCTTTCAAGGTTTCCGAATCGGCTACCTGATCACACCATTCCATAATGCCAGTGTTAGTATTCGACGTCACCACATTACCACTGGTTCGTACAAAATAAATCTCCTCTTCACTGACCTGCAGCCCTACCCCCTGGAAATTCATCGGCCGCCCGCCGCGATGCCGCAAAATAATATGAATAACTGCTCTCCCGCCAGCATCCCGAACAAGATAAGGCTGCAAAAAGATACCATCCTCTATGGGGTCTTCATACCGATAATAGGTGGAACCATCCATCTCTTTCGTCACCAGCATATCCGCAGTCAGGCCACGAATAACCTGGTCCGGCTCCTCAGCCTTGCCTGTGCGCTTGTCTATAAGTTCCTGCTTGCGCCGGGCTTTTGCCCTAGCCTTAGCTTCCTTCTCTTCTTTAGCCTTCAGTTCCTCTTGCTTAGCCGCATCCTTCTTATCCTGTTCTGCTTGAACGATAGCCCGCGTCTGGTCATATTGAATTGCAGCGTAATAGCCTCCGGCTCCTGCTACGGCAACCACCAGCAGTACCAGAAAGATATATTTCGCCATAACAGACACTCCCTTCCCTGTGCAAAGTGACACTTTTCATTGTAGTTATACGCCCCGAATACAGAAATTTCCTGCAAAATATAGAAAAAACTGAGACTATGAATAAACATAGCCTCAGTAAGGGGATGTAAAGGGATTATTTATTTTACCAGCATTAACCCCTGGTTAGGGTTCAAATGAAGCTTAATACGCCCCTCGGACACCATTGCCGCCTGACCTGTAAGCTGGTCTGTAAGCACAGTCCCATCAGCGGCGAAGGCTGCCGGCAGTTCCACGTCCGTGTCTTTGCCACGATTTAAAACAATCACCGCAGCTTCACCTTTATCATTGGTCCTGGCAAAAGCATAAACATCACCTTTTGCCAGCAGCGTCTCTACTTCACCATGAGCGAAAAGCTGCTTATGCTGCTGCCGCACAGCAATAACCTGCCGATAGAATTCCACCAGTTCCTTGTCCTCCCGACCCCAGGGATAGGTACGGCGGCAATCCGGATCGGCGCTGCCATAGACGCCGGCTTCATCGCCATAGTAAACCGTCGGCATACCGGGATAACCCATCAAGAACATGGCCGCCAGTTTCAGCCGAGCCTTGCCTAAGCGGTAGTCAAAGTCCTGCCGGGAAGCCTGCGCCACATTTTCCTTGCCGCCGCCAAACTTATAGATGGCGCGGACCGTATCATGGGAATCCACGATATTCATCAGATTGTACAGAGCTTCCTTGGGATAGTTCTGCCGCAGCACCGTCAGTTCATCATCACAGGCTTCTGCCTTGCCCTGATTCAGGAAAAGATCGCCGACAGCAAAGGACAGTTTGTAGTTCATGACGGAGTCAAACTGGTCGCCAGTCAGGAACTGGGAGCCGTCCTGCCAGATTTCGCCCAGCAGCATGGGCTCATCCCCGGACTTGGTGCGGATGGACTTTACCGATTTGCGGACATTCTGCCAGAAGCCCGGCGGCACTTCCTTGGCCACATCCAGCCGCCAGCTGGACAGGCCATCATCAAACCACTTCATGATGACCCCCTTCTGGCCATCACGGCCCCGCAGCAGATAATCGCCCAAATCGGAAACCGTAGTGCCCGCCTCGCTGCCAGGATAATCCGCATCCCGGAAGGGCGTCAGGCTGTCAAAACCCTGCCAGTCATGGTAGGCATATTTTTCGCCCATGCTGTCCTTGGTCTTCTCATTGCGGATCTCAAACCAGTTTTCCCAATGCCAGGGGGAGAATACCTGCCCTTCGGCCTCCAGCTGCTTTTTCGCCTCTGCCTTGGCAGCGTCAAGCTTCATATGCTTATCATTCATCAGGTCGTAGATCCGCGACCAGTATTCATAAGCGCCCACGGTTTTGTATTTGCCATAGCGGTCAAAGTAGATGGAGTCATCCCCCACATGGTTGAACACGCCATCCATGATAAGGTGCATGCCCCGCTTCTGCATTTCTGCGGCCAGCGTCTGCAACTCCTTCTCCGTGCCCAGCATGGGATCGATATGGCCATAATCCACTGCATCATAACGATGGTTGGAGCAGGCAGCCGATAAAGGATTCACATAGATGGCCGTAATGCCCAGCTTCTGCAGATAGTCCAGCTTCTGGGTGATGCCGGCAATATCACCGCCGAAGAAATCATTGCACTCCCATTTATCTCCGTCAGCTGCAGGAGACTTGCTGGCATTGGCCGGCAGATCCGTCCAGGCGCGATGCTGCACGGGCTGATTGCCCCGGGCCGTGGTCCGGGCATTATCATTGGACGGATCCCCATTGAAGAACCGGTCTGGGAAAATCTGATAGGCCACCGCTTCCTTGGCCCAGTCCGGGGTATGGTAGTCAGCACTGTACACCGTCAGCTGGAAGGGCTTAGCCCCCCGCAGTTTAAGGGCGCCCGTATGGCCCGGCTTATCATCATCGCCGTATTCCTTGGTATCATCCAACACGAACTTATAGCCATAGATGCCATTTTCCTGCGGACGGATGGTGACTTCCCAATAATCCCGCCCGCCGTGGCTTTCCTTCAAAGCCAGCGGATATTCCATTTTCGTGCCGGCGGCATAGTCTGGATTGTACTCATCGCCACCATTAGCCGTAATCTTTGCCTTGTAAAGCACGGCTTTGACATTTGCCGCTTCATCCTTGCCCACAGCCAGCCGCAGCGTTACCGGAGATCCTGCCTTGATAGCTTCAAAGGGCACGCGGTAAGCCTTGCTCCAGCTATCATGCTCCACCAGCTTTTCCGAAATGCGCCCATCATCCGCGATCAAGCGGTTTTCCTTGCTATCATAATAGAATGTCACCGCGCCATCTTTTTTGATATGCACCGTCTGCGTCAAGGGCTTTTTGCCCTTCTGCGCCACTTTGACCTCGTAGCTGCCAGCTTTCAGCTCCACCGTCTGCTGATAGAACTCCGCCAGCTGCAAGTCCTGCATGGTGTCGTCCTTGAGCGCCCCGAAACTGCCGCTGAGCTTGGGCAGGCTGGCAGCATCCAGCAGCTTGTAACTCGTGCTGTCGGCAATGGCATGCGTTTTATCATTGTAATAGAACGTAACCTTCTGCGCCTTGGGCAAAGTCAGCTGCACATTGGCACCGTCAAAATTGCCGCCCAGTCCATAATTCTCTGCCCAGCTGCCGCCCACGGCAATCTTGTAATAGTAAGTTCCGGCGGGCAGATCCACGGACAGACTGTAGGTATCATGCCCCAACGGCTTCATCCGGGTGGCCATATCGCCCGGGTCCCAATCCTTCTGGGCGCCGGCCTTGGACTGCACGGTTCCGGCCAGCACAACCACACGCCCCTGTGCCGCTTCTGCCTTTTTCGCTGCGGCCTGATCCGCCTCCATGCCCTCGTAGCTGACCGTAGTTTCATGGCTCAGGCTGTCATAGGTAAAGGTGACTTCTTTCTCCGCCGCAAGTTTCAGGCTGATATTGCCGCCATCACGGGCACCGCCTGCACCGTAATTCTCATTCCAGCTGCCGCCGATGGCAACCTTGAATTCATAATTACCCTTGGGCAGTTTGCCTTTAAGCTGATACTTGCCATTGCCCACAGGCTGCATGATTGTGGCACCATCAGCAGGTGCCCAGTCTGTGCCAGCCCCGAGCTTGCTCTGCACCGTGCCCACCAGCACCACATCCGCGGCACCTACGGCTGCGGCTTCCGCCACAGAAAAGCTTCTCACGGGGGCGGCAAGGTCTGCCGGCATCCACACTGGTGCGGCCAAAAGCCCGAAGGCCAAGGACATGCTGACGGCCTGACGTAAATATTTTTCGCGACTCATCAATATAGCTCCTCTCAAATCAGGGAATCAGAAATGGAAGTCAAGCCAGCTGCGGAGAATGCGACGATTATGCGTGGTTGCCCCAGCCCAGCTGTTGTTCGTGTTCTCGGTAAGATTAGCATACATCGTTTCCCATTCGACATTCTTCCAAGGAACACATTTGAATCCATAATACCAGCCACGCACGCCATTGATGCCGGTCGGTTCACGCGTAGCCCATTCATCATCATGTCCCAGATCAGCAAGGCAGCCCAGGTCTACCCATTTTGCATAGAGTCCATAACTGCCAACCTTATTGATATCCGTCCCCTTGTACTCGATTTTCACCGCCAGATCCCGATTGGCATGCCCTTTTTGCGCCCAAGTATTGTAGGGTTTATTCACGTCAGCATCCGATTTTACAAAGGATCCGGTAATTGCTAAATCCTTAACCGGCTTTACTTTCAAATCAATGCCATAGAAATTTTTGGCGCCGGAATAAAAGCCGCTATTGGTATCATTTTCATCCAGATTATGCTGGATAACCCGGGCGTAAGCCACATTGGCCTCCATATATTTACCTAAAGGCCCCCAAAAGTCCAGAACGCCAGCAATCGGTGCCCGATTGGTATAACGCTTAGTATCCGTAACCTCATAGATACCTTCCGCATTCTTCGTCAAGGTTTCTACCGTTTGACTCCAATCCGCAGAGGGCTTGAAATATTGAGCACTGAACCACCAGCCGTGCCCCTTGGGAATAGCATGGTACGTTGCAATGCCATCCACCTGTCCACCCAGAAGCAAATTCTGCATACCGATCCCATTCCACTTGCGCCCGATATTGGTATACCAGTCATGATTCTTTCCCAAAGCCAGCTCCACCCAAATATTGGAAATAGAACCATTATGATTAGCATCGTTATTGACATTATCCCGGTCTTCACCGGAAACTGTACGATTAACGGTATATGCCTGTCCATCCTTAGTCTTTACTACCTGCGTAGTCAAATATTCCCGGTCACGAAAACGAGCATTTTTCTCTACCGTAAAACGGGCAGTCATGTATGGATTGACCTTTAGCGAACCCTCTAAGTCCATATAGAAACGATTGTTGTAGTCGCCACCATAACCATCATTTTTCAGGCCATTATCATTGCCCATCTGCACTCTGGCCAAACCATGCAACTGAAAACGCTCTGCTTTTTCTTTTAATTCTTTGATATCCTTATCATGAGCATCCACACGCTTTTTCAAGGTATCAAGTTCGCCGGCATACTCTGCCGAAAGTTTGTCCAGTACAGCTTTATCCCCAAAATTACCGCCGCCCTTCTGCATGGCCTTTGCTACGATTGCCGCCATTTCATAACGGCTCATCGCCCGGCCTCCTTGAAAGGTGTCATTCCCCATGCCCTCGATTACCCCCTCACGGGCAAGGTAATCCAGAGCTTCATAGCTCCAATGGTCCTTGGGTACATCCGTAAAACTGTCCGCATCAGCAGCATAAGCCTGCCCCATAGCCCCCACAGTCAAACCGGTCAGGATTGCGGCAACTTTTTTGCTCATTCTCATAACCAAAGCTCCCTTTCTCTGATATTAATATATAATCATATATTTATATATAGAATGAAAGCTCCCCCTAAAACGAGAGCCTTATTCACTTGTCAGCTTTTTACAAATTTTCCACAAGCATTTCCCCCACAGAAGCATACACAGCCCGCGCCTGTTTCTGGATAAACTCTCTGGCTGTGTTTACCGTAAAGCCATCAAAGGCCTCAAGCATGGGTAAATCATTACTTTCATCACCAATGGCATAAACCTCGGCATCCTGCCATTCCATAAGCTCCAACAGCTTTTTTATCCCCTGGCTCTTGCTTACGCCTACAGGAGTAATATCCACACTGCAGCCATTGGGATAGGCATGGACAAACACACCATACTTTTCGTTGATGATGGCGCTTGTTTCGTCTGCCTCACCAGCTGTATGATAGCCCAAACAGAATTGATGAATCTGCGGCAGCGCCATAATATCCTTTTCCTCGATTTTCACAATCGGGAAATCCCATTCCAGGGCCTCTCTCATAATCCAGGAGCCTTCCCGCTCATGGTAAAGATACGTCCTGTCCACGGCAGAAAAAGCAAAATGGAAGGAACGGCGCACAGATGGTTCCTGCACAATCTCCGTCAAAACATGCAAGGGAATACGCCCCTGCCACAGAGGCGTACCATCCGCACGAAAAATTATGCCACCATTATTGCAAACGGCATAATCCGATTCAATGCCGTAATACTTAAGCTGCGGCATCAACATGCCATAGTCCCGGCCGCTGACCACGCCAAATTTGTTGCCAGCCGCCCGCCATGACCGAATTCCTTCCACATCTTCAGCGGCAATGGTCCTTTGGCGGAACAATGTTCCATCGTAATCACTGGCACCTATCTTCATAAACACTCACCTGTTTCCTTGATGTAAATAACGGCCTCATAGGGGCGCAAGCTCCCTGACTCGCTGCCGGGAATACTTTCGCTCAGCAGGCGTGCCTCCTCCAATTCCGGCAGGTCATAGGCTTGTGCCTGCCCGGAAAAGTTCACCACCGTATAGACCATCCGACAGCCAAATCTGCGTCTGAAAGCAAAAATTGCCTGATTATCGACTAAGAGTTCTGTATAATCGCCTTGTTGGAGAACACCTGCCGCTTCCCCGGACTGCCGCAGGGCTGCCAACTGCCGATAATAGGACAGCACGGAATCGTCCTCCAAGGCTTCACTTTCCACACACTGCTGACGGTAATCCGCATGCACAGGCAGCCACGGACGGCCTGTGCTGAACCCCGCGTTTTTCCCTTTTGTCCACTGCATGGGCGTACGGGCATTATCCCTGCTGTATCGATGGACAATGCGCAATGCCTCTGCCGGGCTTTTTCCTTCTGCTAAAGCCAGTTCATACTGACCATGCGAAGAAATATCGTTATAATCCGCAATATTTTCCCAGGCCGTGTTCCCCAGCCCCAGTTCCTGCCCCTGATAAATAAAGGGCGTTCCCCGCAGCGTCAGCAGCACAGCAGCCATGGCCTTTGCCGCCTGTTTTTTATCCGCTTCTGCCGGAAAATAATGTTCCACACAGCGCATCTGATCATGGTTTTCAAAAAAGGCAGGATACCAGCCATTGTCAGCTGTAGCCTTCTGACTGGCTGACAGAACCTTTTTCAATTCAGGAATAATCTTGGGTGTGTACCCTGTTGCATGGCTCCAAAGTTCTCCATCCGGGAATTCCAGATTCATATGGGAAAATTCAAAGAGCATATCAAACGCGCCCTTTTCGCCCACCCATTTGTCCAAATCCTCGGGACTTACGCCATTGGCTTCTGCTACCGTGAAAATATCGTGTCCCTTAAATACCTTGTCCCTGAACTCATAGAGGAAGTCCAAAATCCCTGGGGTACTCGCAATCATGGAATGGATATTGACCATACCGTCATCACTATCCGGCTCGCCATCCACAAACTGCTCCGGCTTCTTGATGTAGACAATGGCATCAATGCGGAAGCCGCCTACGCCCTTGTCCAGCCAAAAATTGGCCGCATCATAGAGTGCCTGCCGCACAGCGGGATTTTCCCAATTCAAATCCGGCTGTGCTTCGGCAAAGGTATGCAGATAATACTGCTGACGGGCCTCGCACCAGGTCCAGGCGCTGCCGCCGAAAATGGAGCGCCAGTTCGTGGGCGCTGAGCCATCCGGCTTGGCATCCCGCCAAATATACCAGTCTGCATGTGCGCTGTCCCGCGAGCTTGCCGAATCGATAAACCACGGATGCTTATCGGAAGAATGGTTATAGACCAAATCCATCACCATGCGAATATTCCGCTTCTTGCCTTCGGCAATCAACTCCTCCATATCGGCCATCGTACCATACGAGGGGTCAATGGCCGTAAAATCGGCAATATCATAACCATTGTCTACCATGGGCGAAGGGTATACCGGCGTCAGCCATATTGCCCCGACGCCCAAGGTTTTCAGATAGTCCAATTTGGCTGTAATGCCTTTGATATCCCCCGTGCCACTACCTGTGGTATCGAGAAAACTCTTGGGGTAAACCTGATATACATTTGCTTTCTGCCACCATTTTAGCTTATTCATGTTACTATCCTTTATCTAAGAACATTTCCTAATCCGTCAGTTCAAAACACCAGTACCGGTGTTTCGTTGCATTTGACTTCCGCATCTTCATGTTTCTGCATCTGCGGATAATCCGCGCTGTTGGTCACTGCCATGATAACCGTAGTCTGATAACCGGCATCCTTAATCACCTGCTGGTCAAACTGAATCAGCGGCGTACCGGCCTTTACCGTATCGCCAGCCTTGACCAAAGCCTTAAAGCCCTGACCATTTAACTTCACCGTGTCAATGCCGATATGGATAAGGAGTTCTGCACCATTCTGCAAGCGCAGGCCAATAGCATGAAGGCTTTCCTCCATAATCATGGTGACTTCTGCATCAGCAGGCGCAACTACGGTATCGCCCTCTGGTTCAATGGCAACGCCATCGCCCATCATCTTCTGGGAAAACATATCGTCATTGACTTCGCTCATATCCATCAGTCTGCCGGATACACAAGCGCTTAATTTCATTGCCAAACTGTTGTCCAAAGCAGCCGTTTCTTTTGCTGCCGGCTGCGCTGCCGTGTTGTCAATTTTCTCGCCCTTCAACAAGGCGTCAAAATAGCTGCGTACCTGGGGTACAGAAAGACCTACGATAACCTGAATGGCCTTGCCATTTTTCACGAGCCCGAAAGCACCGGCCTTGGTAAATTTGCCCACGGCGGCAACCTTGTCCGGGTCGGCAACCGTTACCCGCAAACGAGTAGCACAGTTGGTGACTTCCTTGATATTGTCCGGGCCACCCAGGCAATCGAGGAAAACCTTAGCCTTGATGGCCAGCGCATTATCGGCCAGGCCCATTTCTTCCATTTCCTTCTTGGCCTGATATTCAGCCTTGGAGAACAATTTATCCTCCACATCATCAGCCGTACGGCCGGGAGTTGCATAATCAAATTTCAGAATCAACGTACGGAAAACCACAAAGTATATCGCGGTAAAGCACAAACCGATTACAATCTGCATGATATACGTTCCGGCATGATACTGGAACAGCGGTATCCAGTTCTGCACAAAGGCATCAATCAGGCCGCCGCCAAAGTTACCGGCAAGGCCCATAGCATAAAGCGCCGAAGACAGGCAAGCCGAAAGGATTGCATGCACCAGATAAAGCAGCGGTGCCACAAACAGGAAGGTAAATTCCAATGGTTCCGTAATGCCGCAAATAACAGCCGTAAGCGTTGCCGGAATAAGGAGTGCCGCCGTCTTCTTCCGTTTTTCCGGCTTAGCACACATATAGATGGCGAGTGCTGCTCCCGGCAGGCCAAATACCTTGGAACTGCCATGCAGGGCAAAACCGCCCTCCGGGAAAAGGTCTGCCAAAGACTTGCCGCTGACGGCAAAATCATTCAGATGCTGCAGCCAGTAGGCCTGAATGCCGCCATCGCAGACAGCCGGACCAAAGATAAACGGCAGATAGATGAAGTGATGTAACCCTGCCGGCAGCAGAATGCGTTCCGAGAACGTATACGCCCAAACACCGACCAACCCACTGGTCTTCAGGAAATCCTGGAACTGCATAATGGCATGCTGTACAGCCGGCCATACCATACAAAAGAGGAATGCAATGGGAATCATCACCGCAAAACCTACCGCCACGACAAAAGCAGGCCCTTTGAAAATGCCCAGCCAGTCGGGAATATTCGTATCATAAAAGCGATTGTGCAGATACGCCGTCATGCAGGCGATAAAGATGGCACCGAGCATGCCCATATCCAAAGTCTTGATATTGGCAATCATGGCCAGGCCCGTTCCTGCTCCTGCTGCCTGACTGTAATCCACGCCGAAGTATGCACCATGCAAGGTCAGGAAGCCGGCAATGAAATAGTTAAACAGCATATAGATGACGAAGCCTTCCATCGCGCAACGCGCAGGCTCCTTTTTCGCAAAGCCGATAGGTACGGCTATCGCAAAGAGAATGGGCATCTGAGCAAATACCGTCCAGGCCCCCTGTTCCACCACAAACCAAAAATCATACCATACTGTTCCCTGAGCGGCTATACTCCCCAATATACCCTCATTCTTACAGATGATGGATAATGCTACCGTCAAGCCAAAAAATGCAAACAGGATGACTGGCGTATACATCGCGCCGCCAAACCGCTGCATACCCTGCATCAAACGGTCTTTACTGATTGTCATTGTAATGCCCCCTAATTCATTATGATTTAGTATTGCTTCGCTAATTAGAGAATAGCGCAAAAAACCCGCGAACACAATAGTTTCGCGGGTTTTCGGCACTATGGCCCCTGCCTGTATTTTGTTCCATTTGACGTACTTTGGTACATCACCTGCAGAAAACAAGCTTACTTGGTCTTGCGCTGCAAGTACATACGATATTTCACAAACCATACCTCAATCAACATAAAATAGGGCATCATGGACTGAAAAGCCGTATGCTCGTCCTCATTGTCATAGAGTTGAAACCTGGCCGGTGACACGTAAAGATTAACGGTAGACAAACTGGCCAGGGTGTTATCATGAAGTTTCGTTATCGAAATAAACGGCACATCCAGCAACTGCAAATAGCGGGCAAATTCGACCACTAATGGCGTTTCCCCGGATAACGAAACAAAGATAAACAAATCATCTGCGGTCAGGGTTTGAGCAATCGAAGAAAACTCCTCCCGTCCACTGATTTCATAAATCAGCACATTATCATAGAAGAACAGCCGCTTTAACTCCTGCGCCACATTGCTCTGCACATAGCCGGAGGCAAAGATAAAGACCCGGTTTGCCTCATGAATCAAACGGCTGGCGCTGTCAAAATTGCGCTTAAATACCTTGCTGGCCGTCTGCGTGTAAAAGTCCTGCAAATCCTGCAGCACATCTTCCCGATAGTACGACTCATCTCCCTCTTCCATTTTCAGCACAGCCTTCAAATCTCCAAAGCCGTCAAAACCCAGCTTTTGGGCAAAACGCACAATAGTCGTGGAGGACACAGCACAGTTTCTCGCCAACTCGTGAATGGAGATATGCCGGGACTCTGCCCGATGCTGAACAATGTATTTATAGATAACCATATCGGTATCATTCAGACTTTGCCGATGTTTGTTGATGATTTCTTCCAATCGCATGAAAATCCCCCCATATCTTCCCTAAGTATAGCAAAATCACGGGCATTTCGCCAAATATTTGCCGTGAAATCCAGCTAAATCCCCATTCGTCCAAAGTGGCCGCCAACACTATACTAAAACCAGCAAAACCTTAAGGGAGGATTGAACGATGTACAGCCTGCAAGAAGAAAATGAACTCATCCGCCTTGCCCAGCAAGGCAATACTGCTGCCTGTGAAAAACTACTCACCGCCTATACCGGACTGCTCAAAAACATGCATCACCGTTATGCCCACACCCCCAGCGGAAAACTTCTATACGACGATATGCAGGGCATTTTACAATTGGCCTTTATGGAGGCCATCCATGCCTTCGAACCTGCACGCGGCATAAACTTCGCTGCCTTTCTGCAAAGCCGCCTGCATGGGGCCATATACAAAGCTTTCAAAAATACCTGCAGTTACAGCAAACATACGGCCCATCCCACACTCCCGGATAATGATGACCGTTTCGCTTACTTCGACAGTTTGGAAAATCATCACCCATCCCCAGAGCGCCAACTGCTTGCTCAAGAAAAACTTCAAAATATCGTAAAGGAATTAACTGCCGCCGAGAAAGAATTACTGCATCTCATCTATGTGCGTGAATTGCCGCAAAAAGCTGCCGCACAGCTGTTGAATATCACACCACAGGCCGTAAGCAAACGAAAACGAAACTTAATCACCAAAATAAAAAAACTCGCCTAAGCGAGTTTTTTTATTTACATTAATTTACAGCAGCCTTGTAAGCAGTCCAAGCCTGGAAATAAGGCAGGAGATCTTCCTTCCAGAAGAATGCATTGGTCTTCGGTACATAAACAATGTCCCCATCCTGCACAAAAACATTCTGTGTTAAGTCATGACGGCGGATAAAGTTCTTGATATTCAACTGCCGATAATACATCGTACCATCCACTACGCGAATAACCTGCACTTTGGTGCTGCGTCCATATTTAGTAATGCCACCTGCAGCTGCAATTGCCGCATAAGCATTCAAATTGTCTATCCCCATATTTTTTATACCTGGTGAAGCTACTTCTCCCATGACATAAACTTTACGCGGGCCATAAGATTTAACCGACAGGTACATTTCCGGAATTTTTACATAACGGCTCAATTTATTCCGAATAAGTTCCGTTGCCTCGTCCAAAGTCAAACCAGCTAACTTCATGCTGCCAACATAAGGCAATGAGGCTTTGCCATCCGGACCAATCTGTACAGAATCCGCCTCACCTTTTTCATTAGCCGAAGAACCTGTCGTATAACCAAGACCATTAGGAAATCCCAATACGCTCAGTACAATGACATCATATTTAGCCAAACGATAATCGCCTGTCAGCTGTCCAGTCTTCAAGCCAGCGGTGGTAAACACATCCGCATTCTCTACATAGGCATCCGGCATTGGAACAACCGTTTCCGTATTTTTCACTTCCACGGACTTATAACCAGCAGTTTCACTCATCACCGCGCCAGCTTCCGAAGCAGCCTGCACGGAACTCCCCGTCAGACAAAGCGCTGCTGCCAGCAGGCAACTGCAAAACAAATCTTTTCTTGCCATTATGACACTCCCTCAAAAGTCGATTTCATCTTTAATCCATTCAATTATAACGCCTAACACTTATGACCGTCAACAACAATCACATCATTGCCGGCAAGGATGTCGAATTTATCGGCAAAGTTTTTTTCATGAGATTCTGCACGCTTTCCCGTTCCACAAAAAGCAACGGCATATCCAAATTGGTCATCTCGGCTTCGCCGCCCCGCAGGATATTGAGCAGATAGCTGGCCGCCTTCATGCCCATGAGTTCATAGTCAAAAGCCACCGTTGTAAGCGCAGGATAAACGACAGCGCCCACATCGTAGCCACCAAAACCGACCACCGATATATCCTCAGGAACCCGAACGCCGCGTTCATGGAAATAGCGCAGAATACCCAGACTGATATTATCTGTCGCGCCCACGACCACCGTGGAGCCTAATTTATGTATTTCCGCAGCTTGATTATAAGCCGACAGAAAATCAAAACCTGTTTCCACAAAGTCCACTTTGGCATCCGTCCGTCCTTCGCAAAAACCTGCAATGAAGCCTTCTTTACGCTCAATCCCCACAGCCTCGTCACTCTCGGTTACTCCGGCAAACACCGCATGTTTATGCCCCATTTGGCGCAGATAAGCGCCCATGCGGTGCCCCGCGGCGGCATCGTCAATCTTCAAACAGTGAACCGCTGCATTTTTCTGCCCCGTATAAAGAATCGGCAGCCCCCATTCCTGTGCCCGCCGCACATGTTCGGCGGTAAGCCCCACGGAATCGACCAGGATAGCGTCGACCCCCTGCTGCTGCAATTTTTGCATGCTCTCCAATTCTTTTTTACTGGAAAGCTGACTCACCAACAAGATGCTCTGGTAGCCTTCCGGTTCCAGTACACGGGTAATCCCGGAAAGGAGTTTCCCCACAGTCACCGAATCCATACGCGGCAGCACAATGCCAATCAGCTTACTTTCCCGGGTCTTCAAGCGCTTGGCAAAAAAATTCGATTGAAACCCCGTTTGCTCAATCGCCTTGCGTACCTTAGCCTGCTTTTCTGCACTGATATAGCCATTATTCAAATAGCGGGAAACCGTGCTTTTCGAAACCCCGGCCAAATCCGCCACATCTTTGATGGTTACTTTTTGTTGTTCCATATATATCCCCAATTTCTGTTTTCGTTACGTTTACAATTACTATATTAGGAGATTTTGCGGAAAAAAGCAAGGAAAACGTGGAACTAATTCCACATTTTAAATATTCGGCAGCTGCCAGTTAATCGGCGCCTGGCCCGTGCTCTCTAAAAATGCATTGACCTTGGAAAAAGGACGACTGCCAAAGAACCCGCGGAAAGCCGACAAAGGACTAGGATGCGGTGACTCCACAATAAAATGCTGCGGATTGGTAATCATAGCCTTTTTGCGCCGGGCAGGCGAGCCCCAGAGGATAAACGCCATCGGCTTTTCCCGTTCATTCAACAGCGAAATAATCTTGTCCGTAAACTGCTCCCAGCCCTTTCCCTGATGCGATGCCGCCTGATGGGCACGCACGGTAAGCACCGTGTTTAGCAGCAATACGCCCTGCTCCGCCCAGGGCTTCAAGCAGCCATTATTCGGCACCGTACAACCTAAATCCGTGGAGAGTTCCTTAAAGATATTGATTAGCGACGGCGGCGGCTCTATCCCAGGCTGTACCGAAAACGACAGCCCATGCGCCTGTCCGTCCCCATGATACGGGTCCTGCCCTAAGATAACCACCTTCGTGTCGCTGAAACTTGTATAATGCAGGGCGTTAAAAATCGAATACATATCCGGGAAAATCTGGCGGGTGCGGTATTCGCTAATCAAAAATTGCCGCAGCTCCCGATAATACGGCTTGGCCATTTCATCCCGCAAAAGGTCAGCCCAGTCATTATGAAAAATCTCCATTGAAATTACCAACTCCTATATTCAGCCCCTGCTCGTAAGAGCCTGACAAATGAAAACCCGCTCCGAGCCTCCCTTGCCGCCTCGAAAAACCCTTCATGAGCCGGAAAGAATGTATCCGCCGCGAACTCCCCCGCAACTTCCGTCAGCCAAATCTCCTTTGCATAAGGCAGCAGCAGCGAGTAAACCGCCCCGCCCCCCATGCAGATAAACTTTCTGTCCGGCTCATCCATTTGCAGTTTCCCCAGCAGCATCCAAAGTTCAGCCAGATTGCGGCATACAAATACATCATCCCGCACAAGGCTCCGGGATAACACAATATTTATCCGCCCCGGCAAAGGCCTTCCCTCCGGCAGGGATTCCAAGGTCTTACGCCCCATAATCACGACCTGACCGAGCGTTTTCTGCCGAAAATGCTGCATATCCTCCGCATGATGTACGAGCAAATTTCCCTGCCGCCCAATGCCCATCTGTTCATCCACGCAGGCAATCATCGACAAGGGATACGGCTCACTAAGCTCTGCGGCAGGCTGGATTGCCTGCTGCATAATCATTTCTTCCCGGCACCAATCTGCAACAGTACGCCCCTGCACCAGTAAATCCGGAGCAATATCCCGCAAGGGCAGCAACACAAAGGCCCGCTCTATCACATAGGGATGGGGCAGTTTTAATTCTTCCGTATCCGAAGCAAAGTCCTCTGCCCAAAGCAAGTCAATATCAATCGTGCGTGCACCCCAATGTTCATGACGGACCCGCCCTAAATCCAGTTCAATCTGCTGGGTCTTATGCAAAAAGTTCAGCGGCGACAGTTCCGTTTCCACCCTCGCCGCCGTATTGATAAATGCAGGCTGCTCCAAATTGCCCCAAGGCGCAGTCTCATAGAATGGCGCTACCGCTTTTAAGGCTGTCTGGGGCAAACAGGCAATTTGTCGCAGGGCCTCCCGCAAGGTTTCCCCGCGATTGCCTAAATTTGCCCCCAAACTCAAATAGATTTTCATATCAGCTCCGCGAACGCACCACGCTGATGGCAGCATCCGTAAATCTTCCCGGCAATGGTGCATGGGGTTTGTGTACCGTAACCCGCACTTTTTCCACCAAACGGAAATCTTTCAAAATAGTCTGCGCGATTTCTTCGCCGACCACTTCAATGAGCTTGCGCGGTTCGCCTTCCACGATTTTCTTGGCCACATCATAAACCTCTGCATAATTTACCGTAGCCGCCAGCTTATCGGATTTGCCCGCTTCTTTCAAATCCAGATACATGGAAATATCCACGATAAATTCCTGGCCCATCTGTCGCTCACTGGGCAGGCAGCCATGATAACCATAGAAATTCAGGCCTGTCAGTTTAATCTTATCCATTTTTTCCGCTCCTTAAAATAACATCCGTCATCCGGCACATCCGCACAATGGGTTTTACATCATGCACCCGCACGATGGACGCGCCCTTCATAATGCCGACTACACAGGCTGCCCCCGTGGCCTCCATGCGCTCTTCTACAGGCAGGTTCAACGTCCTGCCAATAAAGCTCTTGCGGCTGGCGGCAAGCAGCAGCGGATATTCTTTTCCCGCCACCTTCAGTAGTTCTTCCTGCCGCCGCAAAACCTCCACATTCTGCTCAGCAGTCTTGCCAAAGCCAATTCCGGGGTCAAAGATAAACTGTTCGTCCTGCATGCCGGCAGCCTTGCCAATCCGCAGGGATTCCCGGAAAAAGTCCTGCATGGAACCAATAATATCACCGCTGTACTCCGTGCCATTCTGATTGTGCATCACAATCACGGGCAGGCCGCATTCAGCCGCTACCTTGGCCATAGCTCCCGGTTCAGCCGCATACTGCAGGCCCCAGATATCGTTGAGGATATGCGCCCCAGCGCGAGCCGCCGCCCGCGCGGTTTCTGCCTTAAACGTGTCCACCGATACGGGAACTGGCGAATTCTTGAGGATTTCCTCCAACAAAGGCATGAGTCGTTCCATTTCCTCGCCGGCAGTCATCGGCGTAAAGCCCGGACGGCTGGATTCAGCCCCCACATCTATGATATCGGCGCCATCTGCCACCATTTCTTCCAAATGGCGCAGCGCCTTATCCCGCGTATTGAATTTGCCGCCATCCGAAAACGAATCCGGTGTGATATTGAGTATACCCATGACCAGCGTTTTTTCGCCCAAGGTCAGGCTCTTGCCATCGGCAAACGTGTATTTCCGTTGTACCATTATGCTTTTTCTCCTCCCAAAATCATCCATGCCTGTTGATAAAGGGCGGTATCTTCCTTAAATACGCCGTTGCATTCCGATGTTACCGTGCGGGTGCCATGCGCCAAATCCCCCCGCATGGTCATGCAGAGCTGCTGGGCCTCCACAATGACCAGCACGCCGCGGGCCCCCAAATCCTTCTGCACGGCCGCCGCAATCTGTGCGGTGAGCCGTTCCTGCAGCTGGGGCTGATGGGAGAGCTGCTCCACCAGTTTGGAGAACTTGCTGAAGCCTGCCACCCTTCCTTTTTCCGGCAAGTATGCAATGCTGGCCTCCCCGAAAAACGGCACCAGATGATGTTCACACATGGAATAAAACGGCACATGGCGCACCGCCACAATGCCATCCGAACCGGCATCAAAGGTTTCGCCCCAAATTTTATCCGTTTCCTTATCTATCCCATTAAAGAGGAACTCATACATCTGCGCCACTCGTGCCGGTGTCTTTTCCATCCCTCGTGCCTTGATATCCACGCCTACGGCCGCCAAAAATTCTGCCATAGCCTTTATTGCCCGCTCATTTGCCAAAAAAAAACCTCCCCGCTGCTTTCTCCCTATAATATACTACAAACCACCTCTATAATCTAGTGTACCACCTCGCTCAAATCTGCAATAAGTGGTACACTATTCCTATGACCAATCACAACAGCACGATTAATGATGATGAATATTTTATTGGAGGTTTTTCTATGACAGATTTGCTTGATGTCCATACCCATACCATTGCCAGTGTTCATGCTTACAGCACCCTGCGGGAAATGATTACCGCCGCTAAGGAAAAGGGGCTAAAGCTTATCGGCATTTCCGACCATGCGCCCTCCATGCCCGGTGCCTTTCATGAATTCTACTTCTGCAATTTCAAGGTCATTCGCCGCGATGCCTACGGCATTGACTTAATCATGGGCGTAGAGCTCAATATCATTGACTTTGCCGGCTCCACGGACTTGCGGCAGGAATTTTTAGACCGCATGGATTATGCGATTGCCAGCCTGCATGACCCCTGCATCCGTCCCGGCACCCGCGAACAAAACACCGCCGCCCTGATTGGCGCCATGAAAAATCCCAAGGTAAAGATTATCGGCCATCCCGACAATCCCAAATACCCCGTGGATTTTGATACGCTGGCCAAGGCCGCCAAGGAAAATCATGTACTGCTCGAATGCAACAACAGTTCCTATATGCCCGGCGGCAGCCGTCAGGGTTCCCGTGAACTGGCTGGAGAATTGCTCGCTGCCTGCAAGAAACACGGCACAATGGTGATTATGGGCAGCGATGCCCACATTGATTTGGATGTTGGCAATCATACCTGCGCGCAGGAACTCATAAAAAAATACCAGTTCCCGGAGGAACTGGTGATAAACAGCAGACCTGAACTGCTCAAAGAATGGATAGCCCAGTAAATATTATTTGCTCGTATAGCGGTAAACTTCCGTCCAGCCCCGCCCATAGGCACTATAGCAGTCGATTTCCCCGCCCTGGTCGCCCGTGCGGTATTCGCCGCCTTTGGGGTTGTTTACACCGCGGGCTTCGACGGTTTTTCCATTGCCGATATAAATAGCCACATGGGCTTCCGGGCGGCAAAGGATATCGCCGCGCTGCAGATTATCCTTTACCTCGGCCCAGGAATATTTCGTAAAACCGCCGATTTTCTGCAAATCCGGCCAGATGGTATCCGCATCACCGGTGAGCTGCTTGCCGTTGTACAGCTTGTAATAATCCGGATTTTTCTGCCAGGCAGCAATTACGGGAAAACCTGCATGCTCAAGGGCATGGTAGACCAGGGAAGAACAATCGTAATCCGGGCCTTCCCTTGACCCCGTATAAGGATTATTGGCCGTGGCATTTTCTGCCCCTTGGGAATAACCATGCCGGCTGTCTGCCGCAATCTGCAGGGCCCAGACCACCGCTTTTTCCATGGGATTTGCGGCCGCTAAAGCGCTAGTTCCCACGAGCATACTCATAAACAAGGCTGTCAGCAGGCAGCCAATTTTTTTACGCATTCACCTCAAACTCCTTTTCACCAAACAATTTCTTTCCTAAACAACATCATTATAACGCCGCTATCCCGTTTTGCCAAAGGCAAAACATGCCCCTATATTTCCAAAGAAGTAATGTTCGCGGACAATTCCTGTAAATGCTCCTGCGTATGTTTTATACGCAGTTTGCCCAGCTCGCTGTTCTGCAAATCCGTAGTAACCAGAAGCTGCAAAAAGCGGATATAGGCCAGCACCTTGATTTTTTCCTCTATTTCACGCAGGTTTGCCTCCGTGCCAAAATAAAGCTCCAAAAGCCTGCGCCAAATATAGTCGGCGGTTTCCGGACGTATGCCCAAAAATTTCGTTGCATTATCCGGCTCATCTTCAGGAAAAGCCTTATAGGCAACATATATGCCCTGCAAATCAAAAATCGGCTGACCAATACACAAGGTTTCCATATCAATCAGCATTGGCTCGCCATTGCAAAGCATAACATTCTTCATCTGAAAATCACCATGCACTGCATGCAAATCATCCGGCAGTGAGGCCAGCAAATCCCGCAGCCGCAGCTGAACATCCTGCGGCAAATAAGGCTGCAGCACATCGAGCTTTTCCAGCATCTCATCCCGGGCAAAGGGCAAATCGCCCATGTCCAGTTCCGTATCATGAACCTGTTTCAGGCAGGAAACATACAACCGGGTAAGTTCATCTAATTTTTCCGGACAATCTTCGTATTCGATAACCCAATCGTTAAAGCTTTTGGCCTGCAACAGCTCAAAGACCGAACCATAGGTATCACCTACCCGCACAATATCATAGGATATCGCCGTAGGAATCCCCTTGATAAACGCTTTCTTTGCGCGGGCCTGCTCGCGCTTAATCACGGGAATGCTTTCTTCATTGGCATAGACCTTGACCACCGTCTCGGGATTTAACCGATAGACCTTGCCAAAAAAACCGGCACCGATAACCGGACATCCCTCCACACTGATTTCCCGCAAGGCCTTTTGCACATCAACAAAAGCCGTGAACCCGGTCATATCCAAGATATCATAAACGTCCTTGGAAACCTCTATCATCGAAACCGGCGCATGTTTGCGCAGCTTTTCTTCTTTTATCACCTGCATGATAATCCTCAGCCCCGCCGAGGAAATATAGGTTAACTCTTTGGCATCAAAAATCAACGCTGTATAACCACGCGCTGCGGCCTGTTGTTCAGCAATAGCCTGAGCAACAGCAGATGCATTATCGGTATTTATCACTCCGCCCAAGGGAATCAGCAATACGCTGTTGTCTGTCCTACTTTTCTTTACGGTTTCCATAAACAGTCTCCTTTGCCCACGCGCCTGCAGCTCTTATAGAAAAAATTCTACCATCCCGCACAAAATCCCTGCCCACACAGCAAAAAACCGCTCCGCACCAAAGTGCCCGAGCGGTTTTCCCTATTCATAAGATAATTCGTCAGCTTTGGACAGCAGCTGCCGGCGGTTCCTTGGGTGTTTCCATGGAACGCTTGGACGAGAGTTTGCTCTTCTGTTCCGTAATCAGGGCCTGCATGATGATGAACACGCAAAGCAATGCACCGACCACAATCTTCGTCCACCAGGCCGACAGGGTTCCCTGGAAGCTGATAAAGGTCAGGATTACGCCCTGAATCAGCACACCGATAAGGGCACCGGGGATAAACCCTACGCCACCGGTCAACAGCGTACCGCCGATAACCGAGGACGCAATGGCATCCATTTCCATGCCCAGACCATGCAGGTTATAGCCCGTCAACATAATCAGGCTGTAAGCAAGACCTCCCATAGAGGCGCAGAAACCGGAAATAGCATAGACCATAACCTTCGTGCGGAATACCGGCAGGCCCATAAGCGCTGCCGAAGATTCGCTGCCACCGATGGCAAATACGGCCCGGCCAAATTTCGTAAAGCCCAACACCAGAGCCGCAATGGCAATCATGATGAGTGCTACTACTGCACCAATGGACACAAAACCTACGCCCAAATCAATGCGGTAGCTGGCCAGTGCTACCCAATCGGGATTGACAATCTGAATCGTATCCTGTGAGATAACCGCCGTGAGACCGCGGCAGAAGAACATGCCTGCCAGCGTGATGATAAAGGGCTGCAAGTCAAATTTCGTGATGATATAGCCCTGTACCGCACCAAACACCGTGCCCATAACGAGTACCAACAGCACAGCCAGGCCAAGGGGAATCCCCGTATTGGCCAAAAGCCAGGCCAGCACCATGCAGACCAGCGCCAGCACTGCACCAACAGAAAGGTCAATGCCCGCAATAATCAACGTGAAGGTAATACCAATCGTGACGATAATCAGCGCCGCATTATCAATAAAGAGGTTCAAAAAAACCTGCGGCCGCATAAAGCCCTTGTAAATGGCCATGCCAGCTCCATAGAGAATCACAAAGAGGGCCAAAGTTACAAAAAAGGAGAAATACTTGGAAGCAATCATCTGATTGAGTTTGCTGCTCATAATTGCTTCACCGCCTTTCCGAATACTGCTTTGTTATCGTTTTTCTGTTGGGAATGGCGGGAAGCCTTCCACTTATCAAACATTTCCTGTGCCTTCTTGGACTGAATCAGGCAAATGATGATAACCGCAGCCGCCTTAACCACCGGCAGCTGGTCAGCCGAAACGCCCAAAGCGTACATAGTGGTGGTCAAAGTCTGTATAGTGATGGCACCGATTACGGAGCCGCCCACATAGAACTTGCCGCCGGAAAGCAGCGTACCGCCCAAAGCTACCGCAAGAATAGCATCCATTTCCATATTCAGGCCCGCATTGTTGGCATCAGCTGCCCGAATCAAAGAGCTTTCAATCAGGCCAGATACACCGGCACAAAGACCGGAGAAAGCATATACCAGGAAGATAACCATGGTCACATTGATACCCGCATATCTTGCCGCCGTGGGATTAATGCCAACGGACTGCACAAACAGGCCAATACTGGTTTTCTTCATCAGAACGGCTACGAGCAGCACCATCGCCAAGGCAATGAAGATATTGGTCGGCAAGGGCATATTGGGCAGGAAGCCGGCAATATACTCAAAGGGTTTGTAATAAACCGTGATAATCTGCCCTTCCGTCATCAGCTGCGCCACACCACGGCCAGCCGTCATCAGAATCAGCGTTGCCACAACGGCCTGAATCTTGAACTTGGCGACCAGGAGGCCATTCCACATACCACAGAGCACACCGACACCCACAGCCGCCAGCATAGCGACCGTCATGGGCATTTCCGCTACACCGTCGCCACGGCCGCCAATCAGCGTGCAGACCACAGCGGCGGAAATCGCTACCACCGCACCAACGGAAATATCAATGCCGCTGGTGGCAATGACGAAGGTCATGCCCAGTGCCAAAATGATCAGCGAGCAGGAACGGTTCAAAATATCGACCAGACGACCATATAAATGACCATCCTCAGTCATCTGTATCGTCAAAAAACCATCGACAAACAAGGTATTGAATATGAGCAGTACCGTAAGTGCCACCACGGGCAGGAAAAGGGAACTGCCACTAAATTTTTTCAGCATTTCCATCAGGCTGCACCTCCTGCAATGGCCTTCATCACGCCATCCGAACTGATATCCGAACCAGTAAGTTCTGCCACCTTGCGCCTGTCGCGCATAACGACGAGTTTCGTACAGGTACGCACCATTTCATCCATTTCCGAGGAAATGAACACCACCGCCATGCCCTTCTTCTTGGCCAGCGAAATAGCCATCTTCTGAATCTCAGTCTTGGTACCAACATCAATACCACGGGTCGGCTCATCGAGGATGAGTAAATCGGGCTGCGTAGCCAGCCAACGAGCGATAATGACCTTCTGCTGATTGCCGCCAGAGAGGTTCTTCACGAGCTGTTCCCGGCTCGAAACCTTGATGCGCAGCAGCTTGATGCAGTCATCGGCAATCTTGACCTGCTCCTCATAGGGAATGTGGCGCAGGATACCGTCTTTGGCCTGCATTGCCAGAATGATATTTTCCCGCACCGACAAATCGCCAATAATGCCGGACAGCTTGCGGTCTTCGGGACAGAACCCGATTTTCTGCTCCATGGCATTCATGGGATTCTTCAAATGCAGCTTCTTGCCGTTGATAGAGAGCGAGCCCTTATTGATTTCGTTGATGCCGAACAGGAGTTCTGCGGTTTCCGTGCGCCCGGAGCCTAAGAGCCCGGCAAAGCCGATAACCTCCCCCTTGTGAATCTGTACATCCACTTCGTTGAGCTTGCCCACAGCGCCAATACCCTTGGCTTCTAAGAATACCTCGTCGCTTGGTACGCTCTTTTCAGCAAAATTATCCATATCCTTGACTTCATTGAGGTCTTTGCCGACCATCTTGGCGATGAGTTCCAGCCGAGGCAGTTTTGCCGTTTCATAGGCGCCTACCAGCTCGCCGTTGCGCAATACCGTGATATGGTCGCAGATTTCATAGATTTGGTCGAGGAAATGAGAGATAAAGATAATACCTAAGCCCTGCTTTTGCAGCTGCCGCATAATCTTGAACAGATGGGCAGTTTCTTCTTCATTCAGGGAAGATGTCGGCTCGTCCAAAATCAGAATCTTGGCATCCACATCCACGGCACGGGCAATGGCAATCATCTGCTGCAAAGCCACGGAATAGTTGTCCAAAGTCTTGGTTACATCAATATGTACATCCAACTTAGCCAGCAGCTCTGCCGCCCGCTGATTAATGGTCTTCCAATCAATCATGCCAAATTTGCGCGGTTCACGGCCGATAAAAATGTTTTCCGCCACCGTCAGATTCGAGCAGAGGTTAACTTCCTGATAAACGGTCGAAATGCCGCAATCCTGTGCATCTTTCGGGGTCTTCGGGTTGATGGCCTTGCCATTTAAGAACACCGTTCCACCATCTCTGGGGTATACGCCGGTCAGCACCTTGACCAAGGTGGATTTGCCGGCGCCATTTTCACCCATCAGGGAATGAATTTCGCCTGCATGCAAGGTAAAGTCCACATTGGATAGTGCCCGCACACCAGGGAATTCCTTGGTGATATGCCGCATTTCCAGTAGTGCCTGTGCCATAGATGTCACTCCTTATGCGCTAATATAGGTATAAATAAAGCCGTGTCCGCACACATACGCTGTACGGGCACGGCCTTGCATTTACTTGAATCTCAGCTTAGTATTTGCGTTCCGGCAGGGTCTTTTCTGCTACATCAGCAGGGAAGACACCTTCGTCAACATAAACCAGTTTGTCAACTTTTTCACCGGCAAGAATCTTCTTAGCCGTTTCCATCAGGAGTTTGCCCTGCAGCGGGTTGCATTCTACCGTGCAGTTTGCTTTGCCTTCAATCATAGCCTGGAACATACCTTTTACGCCATCAATGGAGATAATGGTGATGTCTTTGCCGGGTTTGAGGCCAGCTTTTTCGATTGCCTGAATAGCACCGAGAGCCATATCATCGTTATGAGCAAAAAGAATGTCGATTTTCGGACCATAGGATTTCAGGAAAGATTCCATAACTTCCTGGCCTTTCTGACGGGTGAATTCACCGGTCTGGGAAGCGAGGATGTTATATTTGCCAGCATTCGGGGATTTAGCCATAGCATCTTTGAAGCCTTCCTGACGGCGGATAGCTACGGAAGAACCAACCGTACCTTCGAGAACAACTACGTTGTACTGGCTGCCACCATCACGCGGGGTCTTCTTTTCTTTAGCCATGTATTCGTCAATCCATTTGAATACGTTGTTGCCTTCTTTTACGGAGTCGGTACCGATTTTGGCAACATAGAGGCTGTCATCGGCGAGTTTCACATCGCGGTCAACAACGACAACCGGGATTTTGGCATCTTTTGCTTCTTTGAGTACCGTATCCCAGCCCGTTTCTACGATGGGCACGAAAGCGATAATATCTACGCCCTGTGCGATAAAGGAACGAATAGCCTTAATCTGATTTTCCTGTTTCTGCTGTGCATCCGAGAACTGCAGGTTGATGCCAGCTTCTTCTGCTGCCTTCTTGATGGATTCCGTGTTAGCCGTTCTCCATTCGGATTCCGCTCCGATCTGGGAGAAGCCCATGGTAATCTTCTTGTCACCGCCACCGGACTTGCCGTTGTCTTTAGCCTGTTCACCACCACCGCCGCAACCGGCAGCTACAATCATCATAACGCTTGCTAGTAATAATGCTATGAGCTTTTTCATCTCATCGTCTCCTTTGCTACATCATGATTCCGCGTGTGACTCCTGCACCGATCTCTTGCCCTGCCCCCTTTGCGATTAGCCTTGCGCAGTTTGCTGCTGCAATCCGCCATCTGTTCTCGTGCACATATTAAAATGCACACAATATAGTCTTTTAGCAAAACTCAGACAATTAAACATAAATAACGCTATTGCTCAGCTTAGCCACAACTTTTTCTATCTAATACGATACTCTTTTGCACCGTATTTGTCAATATGTTTTTATTTTTTATTTTTGTTCGAACACATTTTTTATTGTTTTACTCTCGGGCGCCTTTCCATTGCGATGTAAGACAAACATCCAACTGCGCAATAAGCCCGGTGACTGATAATGCTTTTCCGTCGCGTTTGACAAGCCTGTCTAAGCAGAGGAAAAGTATTATCAGCCGCCGGGCGCCTTACTCCTACGATGTCAACTTTTAATTAGCAAATCTCCACCAAATTCATGCCCAGCATCACGCCCAAATCATGAATCTGTTCTTCCGTCAAACGGAAGGACAGCACCGTATGATGGCCGCCACCAGCTTTAATCCATTCCGTGGAGCCCTTCTTCAGGCCGCATTTCGGCGTCCAGAGCTGTTTTGCTACCGGCAGATGCGGCGTTTCCGCTTCAGCCTTGCGGCAGTCAACCGGATAGCTGATCAGACGGAAGCCATCGCGGAAGTCAGCCACCGTCACATCGACAGCTTCACCGTCAGCACCGGTGAATACCAGACGAGCGGGGTCATCCTTGCCACCGATATCAAGCGGATGCACTTCCACTTTCGGTTTATCGCTGGCAATCGTCGGGTCAACTTCGAGCATATGCGCACCAAGAATAGCTTCATGGCCTTTGCGCAGGTCGAGCGTATAGTCTTCCATGAATACCGTACGGTCATTATGTGCCATAATTTTCAAAAGGCGAGTCAGTGCAGCATGCTTCCAGTCACCTTCAGCGGCAAAGCCATAACCATCACGCATCAACATCTGCGCAGCCAGGCCCGGCAGCTGTTTAAGACCCTTCAAATCCTGGAAGTTCGTGCAGAACGCATTGTAGCCTCTGTCATCCAGGAATTTTTTGATGCCCAGATATTCACGCAGCTGATAGCGTACAGATGCCTCAAATTTATCCTGCGGGTTGTCCTGCGGATTGAGCGTGTACATTTCGGAAAGTTTCTTGTATTCTGCATCAATGTCTGCTTCAGAAACAGCATCTACCTCATCCACGAGGTCACCTACCGGCCAATAGTCAACCGTCCAGCCGAGCTGAATCTGTGCTTCTACCTTGTCGCCTTCCGTAACGGCTACATCACGCATGGTATCGCCGAAACGGCAAACACGGATATGGAAGCTTTCGTTATAAGCTACAGCTACATCCTGCCAGGAAGCGATTTCCTGCTGTACTTCTTCATCGCCCCAGTAGCCATAGACAATCTTGTTGTTGATGTTCAGACGGGAGTTCAGATAGCCGTATTCACGGTCGCCATGCGCACTCTGGTTGAGGTTCATGTAGTCAAAGTCAATCGTTGCATAGGGAATTTCATTAAGATACTGCGTAGCCAAATGCAGCAGCGGTTTCTGCAGCAGTTTCGTGCCGCGAATCCAGTTCTTTGCCGGCGAGAACGTGTGCATCCAGGTAATCACACCAGCTACTTCATCATGGTAGTTGACATCCTTCATAAACTGCGTGATGCCATCAGCCGTAGTCATAACACCTTTGCAAACCACCTTATACGGCAGCTTGCCGCTGGCATTTAATTTGTCCACAATGTCCTGCGTGTCACGCTCAACATTCTTGAGCTGTTCCTCGCCATAAAGATGCTGACTGCCTGCTACAAACCAAAATTCATAATTTTTTACTTCTAACATCTGAAATACTTCCCTTCTATTGATATCGACTAACCAATAACCACGCACTTATTTATCTGCCACAAGCCCACCAGCCTGCTGCTCAAGCGGCAAGCCCGCCTGATAGTTGGCGATGAACTTCTTGCATCCTTCCACACCTGCCGCATTCGGCGTCAGCGTAGTGCTCTGCGGATTCTTGAACACCTTGCTGTCGAGGAAATCCGGCAGTTTTTCCTTAGCACCTTCCTTGGCATAAACCGCCAGCACTGCCATGCCCCAAGGGCCGCCCTCACTGGCCGTATCCATTACGGTAATGGGAATCCCCAGGCTGTCGGCGAGTACCTGCTGCGCGATGACCGGCGTCTTGAAGAGACCACCCTGCGCCACCATCACATCGGTCTTGACGCCTTCATCCTGAATGAGCACATCCATGCCGATTTTCAGCGGTGCAAACGAACCATAAAGCTGTGCCAGCATGAAGTTGCCCAGATTCATATGGCTGTGCGGCGTCCGTACAAACAGCGGGCGTCCGGCTTCCACCTTGGTGATATTTTCCCCGGACAGGCAGCTGTAATTCACGAGCCCGCCAGCATCCTTATCGGCGCCGACTGTCGTATTAAAGAGGGTGCTGTAGAGTTTTGCCGGTGTCTGCTCATGGCCGATAGCCTTGGCAAATTCGCCGAACATATTGACCCAGGCATTGATATCCGAAGAACAGTTATTGACATGCACCATGGCCACATTGGCACCATCGGGGGTTGTTACAATGTCAATGTCCCGGTGCACAGCCTTCAAGGGTTCATCCAATACATTCATGGAGAACGCCGAAGTACCGACGGAAATATTGCCTGTACGCTTGCGCACGCTGTTGGTCGATACCATGCCGGTGCCAGCATCACCTTCCGGCGGTGCCATGAGTGCTCCGGCCTGCAAAGTTCCGCTCGGGTCAAGAAGTTTTGCCCCGGCTTCCGTCAGATGGCCAGCCTCCACGCCAGCCCGCAGGGATTTCGGCAGAACAGCGGTCAGATTCCACGGCTGTTTATTCACTTCCGGCAGGCTGTCAAAGATTTTAACCATGCCCGCATCATAATCGCCCGTTGCCTCATCAATGGGGAACATGCCTGAAGCATCACCTACGCCCAAGACCTTTTCCCCACAGAGCTGCCAGTGAATATAACCTGCCAGCGTCGTCAGGAAATCAATATACTTGACATGTTCCTCACCATTTAGGATGGCCTGATACAGATGGGCAATGCTCCAACGCTGCGGAATGTTGAAATTCAGCGCTTCCGTCAGCTTGTCTGCCGCAACGCCAGTGATGTTATTGCGCCAGGTGCGGAAAGGAGCCAGCTGTTTGCCGTCCTTGTCAAAGGGCAGATAGCCGTGCATCATCGCACTGATGCCGATGGAACCAATCTGCGTGAGGGACACATGATAGCGGCTCTTTACATCCGCCGCCAGCTCCTTAAAGCAGGTCTGAATGCCCCTCCAGGCTTCGGACATTTCATATGTCCAAATACCATCTACCAGCTGATTTTCCCATTCAAAGCTGGCACTTGCCAAGGTTTCGCAAGCCTCGTTCACGAGCACGGCTTTGATGCGGGTGGAGCCCAGCTCCACCCCCAGTGCCGTAGCACCGCTTTCGATGCATGCCGCATTTTTTACCAAGTCCATAACCAATAGCCTCCTAAATGATGATGGTTATATATTAGCCCATATTTGCCGCCGGGCAGGCTTCATCTTTTTTTCCGTGTGCAATTCCCGCTGCTTCAATTTCTTCCAGCGTTGCACCACGCGTTTCCGGTACACAGTTCCGGATAAAGGCTACGCCCAACAAGCAGATGCAGCCAAAGATGGCAAATACGGCGGCCTGCGAAATGCTGGCGGTCATAATCGGGAACAACAGACCAACCAGGAAAGAGCCAATCCAGTTAAAGGAGGAAGCCATACCGGATGCACGGCCGCGAATTGCCAGGGGGAATATTTCACCAACGATAACCCAGGTAAGGGGTGCCCAGGTAAAGGAGTAAAAAGCAACATACACACAGAGGAAACCAACAATCATCATGGGGTCCGTATCCGGCACAATGCTGTTGATTACAGCCGGCAGGATGAAGGACAAGCCCATAACCGTGCCGCCCAGCGTGAGCAGCGTACGGCGTTTGAAACGGTCTGCGATAGCCAGGAATACCAGAGAACCAAGTACCAGCAGAATGCCCTGAATGATGGGCCACATCAGCTGGGAGCTGGCCGCCTGACCCGTAGCCTGTTCCACAATCAACGGAATGTAATAGAATATCGCATTAGCGCCCTGGAATTGCTGGAAGGCAGCCACACCAACGCCAGCAGTTACCAGATAGCGGTATTTGTCGGAAAGAAGGGTGCTCAGCGAAGTATTGGCAGCAGCTGCCGTTTCTTCCTGGGCGGTTTCCTGAATGTCACGGAGTTCCGCATCCACTTCGTTTTTCTCACGGATAAAGCCGAGTACCTGACGGGCTTCTTCGAGCTTGCCATGACGAACCAGGAAACGCGGAGATTCCGGCAGGCGAAGTACACCTAAGAACAAAATGATAGCAGGCACGGCAGCCAGACTAAGCATCAGTCTCCAAGCAATGGTTTCCGGCATGTCCTTTAATAGGAAGTCAACGACATAGGACAGCAGCATGCCGGACACAATCATGGTCTGATTGATACCGGATAGACGCCCGCGCAGACGTGCCGGAGACATTTCCGACATATACGCCGGTACGAGAGCCGAAGCTGCACCAACGGCCAAGCCCAAGAGCACGCGCACAGCAATCAGATACAGCGAACCATCCTGCGGCGCCAGGCCGGATAAAATCGAACCAACAACGAAAATAAGTGCTGATAAAAGAATCATCTTGCGACGGCCAAGTTTATCGGAAAGCTGACCAGCCAGTGCCCCACCAAAAATGGCACCAAACATAACCGAAGAAGTAATCCAGCCGATAATGCTGGCGTTTCCGGCCAGCCCCCAGTCATTCTGCAGGAAGGGCAAGGCACCGGTCATAACTCCGATATCGTAACCGAAAAGAATACCACCAAACGAACCAAAGAAATAAATGAATGCGCTGGAGATTTTCTTCTCCGCTACATTAGAGGAACCCATTGTCATCGTGAACTAACCTCGTTTCTTTGTTTTGATTTAACCTTCTGTGTTCGAGCACATTTATAATATAACATCCACAAATCACTTTGTCAACATCTTTATTGTTTTTTATTCCTGCAAAAGTTATAATTCTTTATGATATTTTCAGTAAATTCTTTATTTCCCCCCTCACCGACAGGAAATCTATCGGTGAGGGAATCGGTATTAATGTGTGCTGTTGCCGGTAATTTCCTTGAGGTATTTGATTAAGAGCCGTTCATCATCATAGAGCTGACGGCCTTTCTTGGTAACAATCCCCGAGTTGATATAAAAAGGCGTTTCCATCGGAATGATCACCAAATCATCACGTTGTAGAATAGCCTGTCGTGTAAGAAAAGTCGAACCAATCCCCGCCCGCACAAGATTCTTGATGGTATGCAGGTAAGGCGAATAATGAACCACCTGCGGTTTCTGATTCTCTTGGGCAAACAGATCATGTACCATACGATAAACAAAGAAGCTGCTGTCCAATAAAACCAGAGGTTCCTCCAAAATATCCTTCATTTGAATGGATGTTTTGGCAGCCAAAGGGTTTTCCGGCTGGGTAACCAGACAGCACTCACAGGCAAAGAGTTTTTCATAGTTCAGCTTCTGACTAAAACCATCTTCATAATTGGTAAAGGCAATATCAAGTTTCTCCTCCTCTACCATATGCAAGGCCGATATGCCTCCAGATTCGATAATGTCCAAACGAATCTCCGGATGCTGCCGGCGGAACTCGCCTAATATTCGCGGTAAAAACTGCGTCCCCAGCTGCAGAGGCATAGCCATGCGGATATGATTGCGATTATGCGCCATATCCTGAATTTCCTCATCGAGCTGGTCAATTTGGTCTAAAATGTGTTTGACTTTGCCAAGTAATTTTTCACCTTCATTAGTAACGATAATCTTTCTCCCTTCTCGATGGAAGAGATTTAAGCCGGTCTCCGCTTCCAAAGTCTGCATGGCCACGCTGATGGTCGGCTGGGAAACATGAAGATGTTCTGCCGCCTTGGTAATATTCTGCCATTGGCATACTTCATAGAAATAACGCATCTGTATAAGCGTCATTGCGTTTCACCTCTTATTTCTATTTTTATACCTATTATAACATATTTATTCTTCGGAGCCCCTTTATTTAAGGCATTGTATGGCGACAAATCAGGACATATGTCCTTGCTTATTTGCACTTATTTCCTATATAATTTAATCGAATTTTTCGTGATTATTATCAAAATAAAGGGTTATAGGGGTAAACATTATGTTTGGAAAACGTTCTTGCAAAACCTTTGCTTTAGCTGTATTAACGGCTGCTATCACATCCGGCACAGCATTTGCCGGTAATCTGACGGTATTTTCGACCTCCGATATTCACGGCAGTATCGTCGGCTGGAATTACTTCACCTCCAAGCCTGCCGATGTCGGCCTGGCAAAAATCAGTACCATCATCAAGGAAGCCCGCAGCCAAAAAGGTGCCAATGACGATATTCTCGTCATCGACGGTGGCGATATTCTTCAGGGGACACCGTTGGATACCTATATGGTACAGCACCCCAACGAGTGGAAGACGCACCCCATGTTTGATGCCTTCAACACCATTGGCTATGATGCCATTGAGCTCGGAAACCATGAATTTAACTTTGGCTTGGATTTCCTCAAAAAAGCTATTGGCAAAAATAAAAATGTCCTTGCCGCCAACGTAATCGACGACAAGACCGGCAAAACCTGGAAAGCCGTACAGCCTTACCTCTTGAAGACCGTCAATATCGATGGCGAGAAAGTAAAGGTCGGCATTATCGGCACCGATACCCCCGCTATCCCCATGTTTGAAGATCCTTCACACTATGCAGGGGTACATTTCGTCGATCAGGTACCGGTATTCCGCCAGTGCATCAAAGAACTGCAGGCCAAAGGCGCGGATATCATCATTGGTATCACGCACTCCGGTGTGCCTCGCGATGACCGCGGTGGCGAAGAAAATCAGGTAGTCGATATCGCCAAGGCCTGCCCGGAACTTTCCCTGCTCATTTGCGCCCATAACCATGTCGTTATTGATAACCAGTCCGGCGTAATCGGACCGGATGGCACCAACTACCAGAACTCCGTCATCAACGGCGTTCCCGTAATTGAAAGCGGCAAAGACGGCAAATTCCTGGGCAAGAGCGTACTTACCATCAACAAGGAAAATGGCAAATGGAAAGTAAATAACGTATCCACTCAGGCACTCTCCATGAAGGGTGTAGCAGATGACCCGCAGATTGTAAAACAGGTCGCCCCCTGGCATGAAAAGACCTTAAAACATCTGCAGACTGTAGTCGGCGAGGCCTCTGACACATACCTGGGGGCAGAGTCCAACCATCAGGACTCCGCTATTGTCGACCTGATCAATGAAGTACAGCGCCATTATGCCGGCACACAGTTATCCGCAGCAGCGTCCTTTAACACCAGCCAGAACATCAATAAGGGCAAGATTACCCTGCAGGATTTGTCCGGCCTCTACATCTATGAGAACTATCTCTACGGCATCGAAATCAACGGAGCTGAATTACGCAAATACATGGAACACGCAGCCAGCTTCTATGGCAAGTCCCCGGATTACAATTACGATATGATGCAGGGCGTGGATTACACCATCGATTTGACCAAGCCTGTCGGTCAGCGTATCACCAAGCTGCAGTATCAGGGCAAGGATGTAAAAGACACCGATACGTTCACCATGGCCATCAACGACTACCGCATGAATGGCGGCAGCGGCTATATTGAAGCTATGGGCTATACCAATGGCAGAAAGCCCAAAGTTGTCTTTGACTCCATGCGCAAATATGGCGATGACGGCCAGATGCGCAGTCTCATGATTCGCTACGTTCAGGAAAAAGGCACCATCACGCCAACCTGCGACCATAACTGGAATGTAATTAAATAAGTTACCCTTCAAAAGCCCTGACATCTTCAGGGCTTTTGGTATATACATAGATTAATTTTATAGGAAAAACTTATACGCTTATCAAAAAACCATATTTTACAGGCCATATTTTCTGTGGCATAATATCACATATCGAAGACATGAGATTATATAAATATTGTATATTCTCTCTTCCTTTCCATAACACAACATCACATCCAAAAAGCCGGCTCAGTCCCCTTGAGCTGGCTTTTTCATGCGTCCGTTTAGCGGTATAATATATAAAGATATTTACCGTACAGGAGGCACATAGCCATGAAATTCTTTCACCTATCCGACCTGCATATCGGTCTGAAGTTGGTCAACCATGACCTGACTGCGGATCAGAAACATATATTGGCACAAATCGTTACAAAAGCCCGCGAACACCAGCCAGAGGCTGTCGTAATCGCAGGTGATATCTATGATAAGGCCATCCCCTCAGCAGAAGCAGTTAGCCTCTTTGATTTCTTTATCACCCAACTTCACCAAACAGTTCCGCATGCGGAAATTATGCTGATTTCCGGCAATCATGACAGCGCTCAGCGCGTCAATGTTTTCCGACAGGTGTTGTCCAACCAAAAAATCCACTTGATTGGCCTGCCACCTATGGAGGAAGATGAGTCCATCACTAAGGTTACTATGCAGGATGAATATGGAGATATCCATTTTTATCTGCTCCCTTTTGTAAAACCTTCCATGGTCAAGACTATCACTGGCACTGACGAAAATGGCAATAACCTTTCCTATGATGCCGCTCTTCATGCACTTGTTGCACGTGAAACACTTGACCAAACACAGCGCAATGTTTTGGTAAGCCACCAATTTTATCTTTCGACCGGCAGCAGTGCTGATGAAATCACCCGCAGTGATTCCGAAATCATCACGGTCGGCAATATCGACTCCGTCAACGGCGATTTGCTCGAACAATTTGATTATGCTGCCCTTGGCCATATCCATAAGGCACAGCGTCTCAACGGCAAGGACTGCTTCCGCTACTGCGGTACGCCGCTGGCCTGCTCCATCAGTGAAGCTGGACAGGAAAAAGGCATTATCGAGGTCGAAATGGGTGCCAAAGGCACTGTAAAAACCACTGTTCTTCCCCTTTCTCCCCTGCATGCAGTGCGAAAAATCAAGGACACCTTGGAAAATGTTCTCGCAGCCCCTTCAGAGGATTATGTCAGCATTACGCTGACCGATGAGCAGGATTTGGATGTTTTCGATATGCAGGACCGTCTGAACGCGGCTTTCCCCAACCTGCTGGAAATCCGGCGCGCTGTCCAAAAAGTTGTAAATTATAAGGATGCGATTGCACCGCAGGAACATCTTTCCCCCTTTGCCTTATGTAAGACCTTCTTAGGGCAATTAGACGAGGAGGATGAATCGCTGCTTGCCGATATCATCAACACGGTACAAGACGCGCGCACGGAGGGCAGACCATGAAACCACTAAAACTTACCCTGCAAGCCTTTGGCTCTTATGGAGCAAAAACCGAAATTGACTTTTCCATCCCCCAGCAAAATTTATTCCTGATTACAGGCGATACCGGCGCCGGAAAAACCACCATCTTTGATGCGCTGGTCTTTGCCCTCTATGGCGAAAACAGCTCCAATACCAACAAAAAAGCCAGCACCGACTTGCAAAGCCAGTACGTCGGCCGGGATGTAACGCCGTTTGTCGAGCTAACCTTCAGCGAAAAGGAGCGCGGCGAGGAACAAATCTACACCGTCCACCGTGTTCCCCACCACTTTCGCAAGCGCCTGCGCGGGCAGGGTGCCGATATCGAAACGAAAGAAGAACTCGCCCTGACCCTACCCGATGGCAGCAACTTCAATGGCAAAATTGGCGAAATTAATGCCAAGCTGCAAGATATCGTGGGACTGACCAAGGAACAATTCATGCAGGTCGGCATGATTGCGCAGGGTGAGTTCATGGAACTTCTGCGGCTGGATTCCAGCAAGAAAAAAGAAATCTTCCGCCGCCTCTTTGACACGGAAATCTTTGAGCGCATTGTCGCTGAATTAAAAACGCGCAACGCTGCGATGCAGGATGAAATGAAAAGCCTCATACAGCGCTGTCAGGGAATGGTTGAAGGCCTCTCCCTGCCTACAGAAGCCAATGCGGACTTGCTTTCCCTAAAAGCGCGTATTCAGCAAGCTAAAACGGTGAGCATTGTCGATATCGAAGAACTGCTGGAAAAACTCACTCCATTCTGCGCAGAATTACAGGAGCAGGCACAAGCTATGGAAAAGGACTATGCCGAGGCCACCATGCAGCGTGATAAAAGCAAGCAGGCCTACGATACAGCCCTGGCTCTGGCAAAAGCCTACGCAGAACTAGACCACATTACCACACAGGAAAGCGACCTTATCAGCCAAAAGGATATGCAGGCACAAAAAGGCCAGCTTGGTCAAGCCATAAATGCGGCTTATAAAATCGCGGCACGCTATCAACGCTGGCAGGATAAACAAAACAGCCTGAACCAGCTCAGCGCGCAGAAGACACAGCAGGAAGAAGCCCTGCCCCTATTAAATGCCGCCGCCAAAACAGCCCAAGAGGAACTGGAACAGGCAAAAAAACTTCACCAGTCCGCCCTGCAGGATTTCAGTTCCCTGGAAACCAGCGTAAAGGCCGCCCTAAACAGGCTGCATCAGTTAAACGCCCTACAAACACAGGCACTTACCCTGCAAGAACAGTTGCAGGCTGCCCAGACCAAACTAACTACTGCCCACCAGCAAGAAACTGCTTTTAACGAACAGGTAAAAGCATGGCATAAGCGCCGTGATGAACTGGCCAGCGTCAGCGAAAAAGCAGAAAAATGCCAACATCAATTGGAACGTCTGCAAAACTGGCAGAACGACCATCTGAGCCTGACCGCCCTGCAGCAGGAAATCGAAAAGGCAAAACAGGCCGCCACGCAGGCACAAGCAGCCTATAAACAGGCACAAGCCAAACACCAGCAGGCACAGGAAAATTATCTTACCCAGCAAAAGCTCTTTCTCGACGCACAGGCCGGCCTGTTGGCGGAAACACTCGCAGAGGGAATCCCCTGCCCGGTATGCGGCTCGACGGAACACCCTGCCCCTCACCGACTGTCTGAAGATACCAAACCTATGGAACGGCAGGAATTGCAAAAACTTGCCCAACAGGTCAACAAGCTGAATCAACAACAAACACAGCTTGCTGAACAAGCCGGCAAGGCCAGCAATCATTTACAAAACACCCAGCAGCAATTTTCCGAAGGACTGACTAAGCTCGCACAAAACCTTGCCCAGTATATTTCCCTGCCGGATGCACCTCAGTTAGCGGATATAACGCCTCACCTCAGCAAATGGCAAAGCATGCTGCAACAAAAACAGGCAGAATTGAAAAAACAAGCTGCCGAGCGGCAAGCGCTTCAACAACACATCGAGCAAAGCGATGAAAAAGCAAACCAGCTAAAAGAAACGGTAACACAAGCCGAGCAGACCTATCATCAAACCGACAACACACTAAAAGAACTGGAAGGACAGCAAAAAACACTGGCCGCCCAAAACACCTATGAAAGCGCAGAAGCCGCCGAAAAAGCCTTAGCAGCTGCCCAGCTCAAACTTACCGAAGCACAACAAAACGCAAAGCAGGCAGAGTCCAGAAACAACAGCACCAGCGCAGCATGCCAACAGGCCGAAACCCTATTAAACGACGCTAACGAAAAAATCCCCCATTTGACGACAGAAAAGGATAACGCCCTAAAGGATTATCAGGAAATCTGTACACAGCTCAGCATGCAGGAAAATCGCTGGCAACCATTAGTTCACGAATACAGCATTACGGACAGCGAAAAAATGCTGCAAGAGGTACAAGCATATAACAATCTGCTGAACAACCTCCAAGGCCGAAAAGAGGCCCAAACCGCCCTTATCGCCGGACGCCCTCGCCCTGAGCTGGATAAATGCCAAGAGGCTCAAGAAAAAGCACATGATGAATGGCAGAAACTATCCCAACAGCTGCAAACCTGCCAGCAAATGCTTTCACATAATCAAAAAACAGCCGATTCCCTGCAAAAGGCGCTGAGCGCACGCACAGATAAACTCGCCAGTGCTGCCCGATTGGAAGGACTTTACAACCGCTTGTCTGGCAAAATCTCCGGCTATCGTATGGACATTGAAACCTTTGTGCAGCGTCACTATCTGACGCAAATTCTCGCCGCGGCGAACCGGCGTTTTTCCGAAATGTCCGCCGGACAATTCGAACTGCGTCTTATCTCCATTGATGATGCCGGACAGGGCAAAAACCGTGGTCTGGATTTAATGGTTTACTCCACGGTGACCGGCAAGGTACGGGATATCAAAACCCTGTCCGGCGGTGAATCCTTTATGGCGGCCCTGTCTTTGGCCCTAGGCCTTTCTGACCAAATACAGGCCAATACCTCCGCCATCAACCTCGATATCATGTTTATTGATGAAGGTTTCGGCTCCCTTGATGACCACTCCCGCAGTCAGTCCATCAAAGTGCTCAAACGACTCTCCACCAGCGATAAACTGATTGGCATTATCTCCCATGTCACCGAACTCAAACAGGAAATTGACAATCAACTTATCGTGCGCAAAAACGATAAAGGCAGCCATGTGGAATGGCAAATCAGCTAAACAAAATCCCCTGCAAGCATTACAGCTTACAGGGGATTTTGTTTCACGTGCAACATTATCGTTATGCAATCAATGTAGTGTTTGCCTCTTCTTCCTTAGCAAATTTAATGGCCGCTTTAGCCAGTTCATCTGTAGCATCGATAAATTCGCCTTGCAGCTTATACATGGATACTGCCACGGGAACTTCTGTACAGCCCAGAATGAACGCCTCTGCACCAGCGTTTTGCATTTCCGCTAACAGTTCCTCAACAGTATGCGTATCATAGTTTTCATTATTGGCTTTCACGCCTTGATAAATCATATCATCAATCAAATGTTGTTTATCCGCTGGCGGGGTAATGCACTGAATCCCACTCGCCTCTAACTTTTTCTGATAAAGGCCTGTAGAAACTGTCCCCGTGGTCGCCAGCAGCCCTACGGACTTAAAGCCCTTCTCCAAGGCGCTGTTCGTGGTGACATCAATGATGGATAACACCGGAATACTGATTTGCGGCAGGATTTCCGGCAGGAAATAGTGTGCCGTATTGCAAGCAATGATGATAAAATCAGCCCCGGCCATCATCAGCCGCTTGGCCGTTTTCACCATTTCCGGTGCCGGCGATGCGCCCTGCCCCATAATGGCTTTCGTCCGGTCAGGAATCTGGGAGTTATTATCCACCAGCATGGGAATATGATCCTGGTCTTTGCTTGCCGGGGTAGCCAATATGATTTTCTTCATCAAATCTACCGTGGCCATTGGCCCCATACCACCCATAATACCGATTGTTTTCATCTTGCTCACTCCTCCGTAAAATTCAAGAAGATTGGCGTACGTTCATCTTGCTTAAAGCATATCATTAGCGTAGAATATAATCAAATACTTATAACTATATAAAAGATATAAAATAATTTTATATTGCAAGGAGTGATTCATATGAACGGTATGGAGTATGTTTATACCGTCTATGAAGAAAAGAGTTTTTCTGCGGCCGCCAAAAAACTCTATATGACACAGCCAGCTTTATCGGCTGCTGTAAAAAAAATAGAAGGCGAACTCGGGCTGCCCATTTTCGACCGCTCCCATTCTCCCCTGCGGCTCACCGATGCAGGACAAGCCTATATTGAAGCCGCCGAAAAGATATTTCAAATACAGAAAAACCTGCACCGCTATATCACGGATTTGGCTGAACTGGAAAGCGGCAGTCTGGTTATCGGCGGGACGAATTTCGTAACAGCATGCTTTTTGCCGCGTTTAATCAAAAGCTTCAATGAGCAGCACCCCAACATCAATATTTCTGTGATTGAATCCAGTAGTGCAGAGTTATTCGCCGGCTTAAAGCAAGGCAGTATCGATATCGTCATCGACAGCGGCGAATGCAACATCAAAGAATTTGAATCCCTGACTTTTTTCACCGACCGTATTATGCTGGCTGTGCCACAAGACTATGCTCCTGCCAACCTAAAATCATTTTCCCGCCAGGAAATCATTGCCGGAAAACATTTACAACAGCGCGGTGATGCTGTAGATTTGCAGCAATTTCGTGAACTCCCCTTCCTGCTGCTGGGCAAGGGCAATGACATGTATCGCCGAACGATGGCGTTATTCCGCGAAGCTGGCATTACACCGCAGGTACGCCTATACCTCAATCAGTTGATGACAGCCTATCATATGGCAGCAACGGGCTTAGGCGCCACCTTTCTCACCGATACGCTTATCCGTATGGCAGCGCCCAATGACCATCTGCGTTACTACCTGCTGAATCATGCCCTGATGCAGCGAGAAATATTTATCGCTATCCCGCGCAGCGTTTACCATCCCAAAACCATTCAAGCCTTTTGGGACAATGTCGCCCAATTTGACCAATCCATGATGTTTCACGTGCAACAATAAATGCTATAAGCAAAAGAAAACTTCTCCACAAGGATTTTAAACAACGGACAGCGAATAATCCAAGCATAATCGTATTCATTAACTATAGCTTAGGGGCTGTAATTTTTGATGCACAGAAACAATAATAACCGTCAATTATCGAGAGGTATAGGCCATGAAAGCAAAAAACATCATCCAACGCAGCGATATGCAAAACTGCATGCTCTGCGCGAATCCTGTATGTGACAACGCCTGTCCACATAATATAGAGCCGGCGCGTATTTTGCGCAGTCTTTATTTTGCCAATGAAGATACCTCAGCAGCCCGTCTCCCTGCAGAGCTTCCCTGTACTAGCTGTGATGCCCCCTGTGAATCTGCTTGTCTCCGCCCCCATGCGGTACCCATAAAAAATCTCATTATGCGTCTAAAAAAGGAGATTGCTCCCTGCCTGAAAATTTCCCTGCCCACTGATGAAAGCAAATTACATACAGACCTCTGCGGCATCCCGCTGGAAAATCCGTTTTTACTTTCTTCATCCGTTGTGGCCAGCACCTACGATATGTGCGCCCGTGCGTTTGCAGCAGGCTGGGCAGGCGCTGCTTTTAAGACCATTTGCAACTTCCCCATTCACGAAGCCTCTCCCCGCTTCTCTGCTATAAAAGGGTCAGATGGCAGCATTATCGGCTTTAAGAATATCGAGCAGCTCTCTGACCACAGCGTACCGGAAAACATGGCGATATTCCGCCACCTCAAAAAAGACTATCCCATCAAATTTATTCTAGCCTCCATCATGGGGCAAAATGAAGCCGAATGGGAAGACCTTGCCCATACCTGTCAAGAGAATGGCGCCGATGCCATCGAACTAAATTTTTCCTGTCCGAACATGATGCAGGAAGGGCTCGGTTCGGATATTGGCCAACTCCCCGAGCTCGTCGAACGGTTCACGGCAGCTGCCAAAAAATCCACCACCATTCCCGTTCTGGCAAAACTTACTCCCAATGTTGCCACGATGAGTCCGGCAGCCGAAGCTGCCCTGCGCGGAGGTGCAGACGGCATTGCCGCCATCAACACCATCAAGAGCATTATGAACGTCAATCCTCATACCTATATTTCCAGTCCTGCAGTGCATGGACAATCCGCTGTCGGCGGCTACAGTGGCAATGCCGTAAAGCCCATTGCCCTGCGCTTTATCGCGGAGCTGGCAAAAAATCCCCATCTGAAAAACTTACATATCAGCGGCATGGGCGGCATTGAAACCTGGCAGGATGGGTTGGAGTTTTTACTGTTGGGCGCCAACTCCCTGCAAGTCACTACAGCAGTCATGCAGTATGGCTACCGTATAATTGAAGATTTGAAAACAGGACTTAATTACTATCTCCATGAAAAAGGCTTTAATTCCGTAAAAGAAGTCACGGGGCTTGCTCTCGACTCCATCAGCAATACCACCGATATACTGGAACGAGATACTATTCTTTTCCCTAAATTTGATTATACTACCTGCCTTGGCTGTGGCCGCTGCGCTATATCCTGCGCCGATGGCGGGCATCAGGCCATTCGCTTAAACGAACAGCGTCGGCCCATTCTTGATGGCAAAAAATGTGTTGGCTGTCACCTTTGCCGTCTGGTATGTCCTACCCACTCCATACATTCAGCCAGCAAACGGATAAGCAGAAAAGTGAATAACCATAATGTTTCACGTGAAACACCAAACACAGTAGGATAACAATAACATTATGGCGAATATATAAAGGGTAAGTCCATGAAAAATTGAAAGGAAGTCTTGCTATGAAGAAAAAAATCCTAACAGCCTTGGGCTGTTGTTGTCTGGGATTGTGCACAATGATTATTTTACCAGCCCCCACATTTGCCTCTGATACCATTGCCATTACTGACCAACGTGCAACACCGGCTTATTGGACTAAACACACCTTCAACGGGGACAAAATCTTACTCACCCAGCAGGAAATCAGCACCATCAACCGCACAATGCGGGAAAAAAGTACCAGTTTGGTGGATTTAGCCACCTATAACATCAACAAATCTGCAGCAGATGTAAAAGAAATGATACTGGCTGCCCAACAAGATTACCGTGGTGAAGAAACACCCGGAGAGGCCTATGATGCCAATGGCAAGCCAGTCCCAACTGAACACTTCAAACAGGTAAAGGCTAACTGTAATCTTGAAGGCTTAACCGGCAATATCACTGGACAATACGCTTTAATCACAGAACGCACAAATATGCGCCTCCTGCCCACAGCCGATAATTACTTTGATGATGTGACCTGTCTCCACTATGATTCCATGCAGGCCACAGCACTCGACCCGGCAGAGCCCGTGATTATCCTCCATAAGAGTAAAGATGGTGCCTTTGCCTTTTGTCAGGCCCGCCATTATACGGGTTGGGTAAGCCTGGGCGCTTTGGCCGTCACCGACCGCCAGCATTGGCAGCGCTATGTAAAGCCCAAGGATTTTCTCGTCGTAACGGCCAATAAAAAAGTCGTCTCCGTAGGCGGCGCCTGGACGGTTCTATTCCAAATGGGTAGCATTATCCCGCTGGCCTCGAATAAGCTGCAGGCCCATGACACCTGGCTGGCTTATGTGCCCGTAGAGGTAAATGGGGTCCTGAGCGAAGCAACGGTAAAAATCACCGATGATGACAGCGTCCACAAAGGTTTCCTCCCCTGCACCCAAAACAACTTTATCCGTCAGAGCATGAAATTCCTCGGTGACGAATACGGCTGGGGCGGTATGGACGACAGCGTGGATTGTTCCTCCTTTGTCGCCGATATCTACCGCAGCATGGGCCTTGAACTTCCGCGCGACGCCGACCAGCAGGAGTTGGCCATGCCCCAGAGCCTAAAATTCGAAGGGCTTAATACGGCCCAGCGCTTTGCCAAGGTAAAAGAAGCACCTATCGGCGCACTCCTGTTCAAGCCTGGTCATGTGATGATGTACTTAGGTCAGGATGCGAAAGGAAATCCCCTCGTCATCCATTCGGCCAGCAGCTACTTCACCTTTGATAAAGGCCAGAAACAGAAACACTATATCCGCAAAATTCTCGTATCGGATTTGCAGTTCCAAAACGGCAAGGCAATAAAAACCATTGACGGCCTGACCAGCGCAGGCTTTTGTGCCAAATAAACCTATCTAAAGCAAAGAGGATTGCTCACCATGAGCAATCCTCTTTTTGTTTCACGTGAAACAATATCTTATTTTAGGCTTTTGCACCGGTCGAATACATCTTAATCGGTTCCGGATTATCCTCAATGCTCCAAACACCGCAGGGGCAGACACCGGCGCAGATACCGCAGCCGATGCACTTATCGGGGTCGGATACGTATTCCCAGCTGCCATCCGCTTTTTCGATGCGGGTGATGGCTTTTTCCGGGCAGGATTCCAGACACATTTTACAGTCACGGCAGGTACCGCAGCTGACGCAGCGTGCATGGTCGTCCACTGGGTCGCCAAGCAGGCAGTGATGGCATTTGTCAAAGTAAGCCTTTGAGAGTCTCCCCGCCGGAATCTGCTGTTTCTGCGGAAAAGGCTTAACCTCCTGTCCCATCACATACTGGTCAACGTAGTAAGCCGCTTTACGGCCGCTGCCGATGGCGTCCGTAAGTCTGCCCGGCTTGATGGTATCGCCAGCCGTAAAGACCCCTTCTGCGATGGACTGGTCAGCCTTCGGCACCAGCCAGCTCTTGCGGAAGAATTCAATGCCTTCGTCTTCGGGCAGGAAGTCGAGTACCGGCTCCTCACCGATGGACACAATAACCTGGTCGGCGGGAATGAAGGTACCGTCATTGGCATAGACGCCTTCAGCCGTAATCTTATTGGTGAAGAACGGCCAGACGAGCTTGCCGCCCAAACCTTCCACATAGTCGATTTCCTCTTTAAAGGCTGCCGGTTTCTGTACGTCCACCGCTACTACTGTTTCTGCGCCCATTTCGTAAGCGCCACGGCAGGTATCCATACCGGAGTTACCGGCACCGATAACGACAACATGCTTGCCCGTCTGCGGATGCTCGCCACGGTTAATAGCCTTGAGGTATTCAAGGCCCATGGTCAGCCGTTCTGCCCCTTCCCACGGGAAGAAGCGGGATTTGGTGCCGCCCGTTGCCACCACGACAGCATCGTGTTCACCGCGCAGCTGGGCAAATTTTTCTTTATCGACTTTATAATTGGAAACGAATTTTACGCCCACGCTTTCAATGCGTTTGAGTTCGGCTTCCAATAGTTCATGGGACAGACGGCCGCGCGGGATAACCTGTTCCAGCTTACCGCCGATATGCTCCGCTTCATCATAGACCGTTACGCTATGACCTTTGCGCGCCAGCTGCCAAGCGGCAGACAAGCCTGCTACACCGCCGCCGATAACGGCGATTTTCTTGCCCGTCTGTACGGAGGGCTTTGCCACCGGCAGGAAGGCCGAGCGATAGCCCAAGGCGCCAATCTGAATCGGCTCATCAATACCGCCGCGGGTACAGCCATCCATACAGGGATTCGGACATACGGAACCACAGACCGAGCCGGGGAACGGCGTATACTCAAGTTCCAGCTGGAAGGCTTCATCGAGTTTGCCCTGACGAATCAGATCAAAACGGCGCTGGGTCGGAATCCCAGTCGGGCAGTTGAATTCGCAGGGTGCCGCAAATTTGGCATTATCCCAGCTCGGTACACGCAGACGGTAAAGCCCTGTCGACAGCGTGTTATGTACCGCAAAATCATCATGGGCAACATCGGAGAAGATACCGCCCTTAACCCATTCATTCAGGCGGAAAGCCTGCATGGACGGCTTGTTGTTGCCCTTGGCTGCCTTTTCTGCAAAGGTCAGCGGCGTGAGCTTCTGCCATTCCTGCCAGTTGGTGAGTTCGCCTTTCAGCTCACTGCGTTCGATATGGCTCAGGAAGTCGTCCATACCGCCCTGCAGGAAGGCAATATCCTCATCATCTAAGGGCAGGCATTTGATATCCGCCGGGAAATCATCGACATTGCCGCGAACATAGACGACACCGCCGACCATGCCGACACAGGCGCGTTCACCGAGTACAGAGGAAAATTCTGCACTGTCATAGCCGCAGACCACGGCACGGCCGCCGCCCATAAATTCAAAGGAGAAGGAACCTGTGTTCTTGAGAATCCAGAGTTCTGGTTCCTCGTAGAGCGGGTCATGCTTCATGAGTGAGCCGGTACGGGTACCACTGCGGCCGCCGATAAAGATTTTACCGCCGGAGGAGCAATGGCCGGCCGTATCACCGGCATCGCCCTTGACGGTGATGATACCGCCGGCGTTAAGCCAGCCAACATCAGCAGAGGTTGCCCCCTCCACCACGATTTCCGTGCCCGGCAGACACATGGAGCCTGCACGCTGACCGGCATTGGTAATATGGAAATGCAGCGTCTTGCCTTCCGGATGCCACAGCGGGCCGCCAATATCGTGCTGGCCGGAAGCCGCCACTTCAAATTCCGTTTCGCCCTGCCGTACGGCCTCTTCAATAGCCAGCAGCAGGTCCTGGGTGGACATACGGTCATGTCCCTTCATGGTATTAATCTTGAACATTACGCTATCCCCCTATTAACATACATACTGAATGCCGAGCTGATCGGCCACGGCCTTGTCCGTGGATACCAATGCATCGCTGCGGCCGATAGGCAGCGAACTGTTGCCGATAGGCGCCATAAGCTTTTTGAGCTCGGAATCGAAGGCCAGTACATAGTCCACAATCTTCTGAGCGCCCTTGTCGATGTCCAGACGCTTCACGAGGCGCGGGTCCTGCGTGCAGATGCCCATGGGGCATTTGCCTGTATTACAGGAGTTGCAACGGCCCTGCTCGTTGCCGACACAGCCCAGAAGCTGAATGAGTACCTTACCGACGAATACACCGTTGGCACCAAGACACATGAGCTTAAACGCATCAGCTGCCGCATTGCCGGTCATGCCGATACCGCCGCCGCCGTAGAGGGGAATCTGCCCCTGCAGGCCCTGTTTGACAGCTGCCAAATAGCAGTCACGAATCTTCGATACCACCGGATGACCCGTATGGTCGAGAGAAACTTCATTGGCTGCACCAGTACCGCCCTGAATGCCATCAATAAAGAAACCGCCGCAAATCTTATAGGGGTCACGCAGCAGGTTGTTGTATACCGATACGGATGTTGCCGAAGCCGCACACTTGATGCCAACCGGCACACGGAAACCAAACGCCGCATTCATGGACAGGTGCATTTTCTGTACCGATTCTTCAATGGAGTACAAGCCCTGATGGTTCGGCGGCGAAGCCAAGGTTGCCTTCGGTACGCCACGGATAGCTTGTACATGTTCAGCAACTTTCGCACTGGGCAAAAGGCCGCCATCACCAGGTTTTGCCCCCTGCCCGATTTTAATCAGGATACCCGCCGGGTCCGTGACCATATGCGGCATCGCCTTGATGATACGGTTCCAGCCGAAATGACCGGAAGCAATCTGGATAATGAAGTATTTGAGATAATCCGATTCCAAAAGTTTAACCGGCATACCGCCTTCACCAGAGCTCATGCGCACCGGCAGACCGCATTTCTCATTGAGATAGCCGACAGCCAACGCCACGGCCTCCCATGCGCGGGTAGACAATGCGCCGATAGACATATCGGAGAAAATCAGCGGATAAATCCAATCCACGGGTGGAGTCTTCGCTTTCTGCACCAGCTTGCCGTCCTTGATTTCAAAGGGCAGGTCTTTAGCGGGCAGTACCCGGCCAAAAGGAGCGCGAATGTCAAAGGTATGACGTGCAGCGTCCAAAGACGGGTCAGTCATCTGGGAGATACGGCCCACCACAATGCTGTCCAGCGTGCGCTGAGCGTTGAGGTTGGTACGGCCGCCCCGCTTGATGGGGCCGTTATCCTTCGAGAGCAGGGTCTTGCGGGTATCTGCATTGCGCACCGGACGGATAGCATTATTTGGGCAAATCTTTTCACACATGCCACAGCCGCGGCAGAAATCCGTGAGACTGGCCACCTGCTTGATGATGGGTCTTGCGATATGCGTATGTTTCGGTTCCGGCTGGCTGCCTTCCGAAACAGTGAGAGACTGCTTCTGCACCTCTACCTTGATGGCCTTGAAGGAACAGCCGGCCACGCAGCTGCCGCACATAGTACAGCGTTCTGCGTGATATTCGATTTTCCACGGCAGGTCATTGACGCCGATATCCTGTGTTTTTACTGCTTCCATCTCTGTACCTCCAGGTCATTGTCAATCACGACAATCTCACGTTCATTGGGATAAATATCCTGCGACTGGTCACGGTTCGGCATGATTTCATTGATGCCACAGACCTCCGAAGAAATCGCCACCATGTTTTCATCACGGCCCACCACTACCGGGCGCAGCTTCTTGGAATCACAGCAGGTAATCATGCGGCAGTCCGGCAGCACGCCGATAACCGTATTCGGCCCGTTGATTTCCAAGTTGGCCAAAGACTGGCGAATGGCCACCAGCACATCCTTATCCTCACGCTGCTCGCATTCTTCAAAGGGCAGCGGCGTAATGACATGCTTGTAATAAGTCAGCGGCCATTTGAGCTCATGGTGCACATAGTGCAGGGTATTCAGGAAGCACTGGGAATCGGATTCAAAGCCGATATAGCCACGGTGCAGGGAAGACTGAAATTCCTTGTTCTTCGTATAGAAGGTATTTTCGCCGTTAGCGCAGAGCGTATAGCCCTGCAGGAAGAACGGATGCGCTGCATAGCGCACAATATCATAGTTCGTATTCTGACGGCACTGCGCCACGATGGATTTAGCCACGAGACAGCCATTGTCATCCCAAAGATGGAAATAAGTAGCAATATCTGCCGGGTCGCCGATTTCCTTCAAGGTCAGCACATCCGGCCAGAAAGAATACACAAAGCCGGCATTGTTCTCCGTGAGAATTTTGCGCAGAGCCAGCCGCGTATCGAGCAGGAGATTTTCCTTCTCCTCTTTACTCATATGACCAGCTTCTTCCGGATAGTCATAATTGCGGAAGATATAGTAGGGCATTGCCTTGATATCGAGTCCCGGACGCTTATCCGGAACCGGAATCCACTCAGCCAGCGGCACAAAGTTATGCGCATCCATATAGTCCTCAACCAACTGTGCACCACGCTGCGTGCAAGCCAATGAAAGCAGGGGCCTATCCTTGTAATTGGAGAAAATGCCATAGAGGTCCTGCATGACCATGGCAAAGCCCGAATTATCATGGCCTTCCTGCTGTGGCAGCATCAAATGAAGGGCCTTGGAGGGCTGAATAGGCACCTTGCTTTTTATCGAACCAATTCTGCACATAACTGTCGCTCCTTTGCGAATGTATACAAAATATTACATATCTGTCCTTACTCGATGTATTTTTATTACAACATATTTTACATTATAAGAACTTTGTAAACCTGTGTCAATAAGATAAAAGTCAGAAATATGCATTTATAATTACCATAACCCCTGTAAAAAGCGCATTTATGCCTTATATTTATGTATTTTTATGCAATAAAATGTATTTTTATAATTTTCCCCATTTACACTGTGACAAATAAGTTATACTTAAAAAGGCAATAAAAAAGCCCTATGCCAGTAAATGCATAGAGCTTTTTCTATTATAATGCTTTTGTTATGTTATGTATTTTTTTACGGTATACAGGAATACAATGCGCTTCCGCATGCTCGCGCCTGTTCCTCAAGTATACATAATACTTATTCCTCAGCCTCAAAAGAGTCCAATCCTTCGCGGTCATAATAAACGGCATTCTGTCGATGCACCAGTCCCAAAGAACGATAAAAATCATCATCCAGATTGCCTTTTTTGATGACCTTAAAAGCGATGAGAAATGCCATAAACACGCCATCCCGCATACCGTCGATAAACGGAACCTCGACGAACTCACCACTTAGCCCCGGTGCTAAAATCAACTTTACCTGACTTTGACGTTTGGCCAAATAATTGTGCAGCTCCGGAGATAAGTTGCGGAATAAGCGTTCACTAGCGCCATCCGGCTGGCTGAAAGCCACCGAAAGGTCCTGCTTATGATGGCCCTTCTTTTTTTTCTTCTTGCTCACAGCTCCGCTGACCGCTTTTCCCTTTGCCGGTGTCAGTAGATAAGGCTCCATAACATTCGCGGAAGGCAGCGCAACCGTCTTGTTTTTTCTCGGCCAAAGTTTTCCGGGAAACTTAATTAAGTTTCTGGCACCCGTGAGTAGTCGCTCCTGCCAACTCTCCACCGGCCGGCCCAGCTGCTGAGCGACGAGCTTATCCAAATCAATGGTTTCCACCGCCGCAGATTCCCCCGGCTCAATCCGCTTAATTGCCTGCTTCAGCCCGTCTACCCCGCTTACAGCCGCCGCATAGATAATCAGCTTCTTCTTGCGTTCAGCGGCCAGATACGCCAGTGGCGCAAAATCCCGGTCATTGGAAAGTATCGCGACCTTCTTCACCGAACGCCGCAAGCAAAGCTCCCGCGTCCCCAGCATAACCAGCCAGGTATCTGCTGAATCCTTCCCCACCATACTATTTACAATGTGAAACTTCGGCCCTTCCAAGCGCAAATAATCCGTCCCCGTTTTAGCCCGGTTGCCCACACAATAACATTCCCGCACCTTAAAATTCTGGCAGAGCCACACATAAAGCGGCACGCCCCACTTAGGCGAAGCATTTTCCGCGTCAATAAATACGACTAAATCCCCACTCAACGACATACAACCGCCCCAATTTCAGGTTAGAATTTTTCTTAATATTCTATAGACATATTCATTATACATCATCAAAGGACTACAAAACAAGCAATCCCCTATCCAAACGAACAGCCCCTATAACACCTAAAGGAAAATCTTCTATAATACGAACTAAGCCCGAGGGAGCTGGCTGTATTTTTCCGCAGCGTTTGACAAGCCTGTCTAAGCGAAGGAAAAATATTGCCAGCTCCCTTGGGCGCCCTATCACAACGATGTAAATCCGTCTATGTCCATAAAGTAAGCCCCAGGGGACTGGCTGTTTTTTTCCGCAGCGTTTGACAAGCCTGTCTAAGCGAAGGAAAAATACTGCCAGTCCCCTGGGGCGCCTTATTGCCAAGATGAAAAATCCAATGCAACAAACTAAGCCCGCGAGGCTGTTGTTATGTTTTCGCAGCTTTTGACAAGCCTGTCTATGGCGAAGAAAACATAATAACAGCCCCGCGGGCGCCTTTACGCTATGATGTTAACCAAACAAAATTTAATGGAGATAGGCTGATGGATTTACCGCCTGCCCATTAATCCGCACCTCATAATGCACATGCGGCCCCGTCGAGAACCCGGTGCTGCCCATATAGGCAATCACCTGTCCCCGGCGCACATGCTGGCCTGCCGTTACGGCCACCTGCATGGCATGTCCATAGCGAGTCATAATGCCATTGCCATGGTCGATATCCACCATGTTGCCGTAGCCGCCATCATTCCAGCCTGCCACGCGCACAACACCGTCAGCCGTAGCGAGAATCGGCGTGCCCATGTCATTGGCAATATCGATGCCCGGATGGAAATCCGAACCATTCCAGCGCAGACCATAAGGCGAGCTTACTACACCACGCGCCGGCCAAATGGCTGGCGTAGTGCCTCCAGGCAGATTAAGGCTGACTGCCCCGAGTTCCTTCTGCCGCTGACTGAGTTCTTCCTTCAAGGCCGTAAGGGACTGGCGTCTGACCGCCAAGCCCTGCTTAACCAAGGCCAGTGTATCACTGACATTTTGCACCGTAGGCGTGCTGATGGGCCCGCCCTGGCCATTATGCGTTTCCGGGTCAACACTTTGATTACCGTCACCATTGCCGGAATTATTTTCCTGCATGGGCTGTGCCCCGGACAAACGCCGGATATCTTCTTCCAACTTCTTGAGCTGGTTCATATCTTCCTGCAGCGCATTCGCTTTCTTGGCCAACTGCAAAAGCTGTTCCTGCTGAATGCTGTTTACCTGACGCAAATCCTCAATCTCGGCCGCACCATTGCGATTGACAAATGTGCTGTACACCGCATAGCTGAATGCACCGACAAAGAGCATTGCTCCCGCCAATAAGGAAATCACACCGTATTTAAACAGCGCACCCGGCAGGCGAATGGTCTTTGTGTCGCCACCCTGTGGGGGGATAAATTTAATCGTATACTCCTCCGCAGCAGTCTTATTTTTTTCATTCTCTGCTGACATTTGAGCCTTCCTTTCTCAAAAATTACTTTGCCTTGCTCATTGCTTCCTGCAAAGCCTGTTCTTCTTCCTTCGTCATGGGATAAGTGGATTTACCATCCTCAATGGGTTTGGCATAGCCACGGGAATCCTCACGGCCAAAAATGCTGGACATCACGACGCCATTGTTATGTGAATCCAGCATGGCCACAGCGTAGCTGAGGTCGCTGCCCATATCCTCAAACGCCCGGAAACGCACCATGCCCACGCGGGTAACAGCCATTTGCAAAAGCTCATCAATGCGGCGGTTTTCCGCATCCAGACGCTTATTTTCTTCCACCACATGACGCACTTCATCAATATGCCCCATGAGCAGACGTTCCAGATTATCGCCATCCACGCCACTCATCATCTTGCGATAGCGCTTCTTCATATAACTGAGTGTCCATGCCTGCTTAATCATGATGCAGAGCATAATGAACATAATAACGGCCATAATCACCACCAAAAATGGCATATTATCGCCCATAAACTTCATAAAATAGTTGATATCCATGCTAAATTCCCAAACTCCCCTATGATTTATACCGTAAATTTACCTGTCTGTGAAAACTGGCGCAACGCATCCATCTTGGCCTGCTTGGTGTTCTGCTGTTTTTCCAGCATCGTTCCCATAATGCGTTCCAAGTCTTCCGGCGAATAGAACTCGATTTCGAGCTTGCTCTTTTTCTTCCCCGTCTGAATTCTTACCTGCGTGCCAAACATCTGCGTCAATTTGTCCACCGCATCACGGATAAAGACATCCTGCTCCGGCTTTTCCTTGGCGCTCTGTTCTCCGCCGTGTTCATGCAGCAAGTCCGGATTTTCCAGCAGTTTCTTCACAAGTTGTTCCGACTGGCGGGCGGAAAGTTCCTTGCTCTGGATGTAATCTGCCGCCTCCAGCTGCAAATCCTGATTTTCCAAGGCCAAAAGCGGTTTGGCCTGCCCCATGGAAAGGCTGCCGTTAGCGACATAAGCCTGTACCTGTTCAGCCAGGTTTAAAAGACGCAGGAAATTCGCGATATGCGAACGGCTACGTCCCACTTTTTTCGCTACGGTTTCCTGCGTGAGGCTGAACTCTTTCATCAAGCGTTCATAAGCCTTGGCTTCTTCCATCGCATTTAAGTTTTCCCGCTGAATATTTTCAATCAGGGCAATCTGCGCGATTTCCTCATTGTTGTATTCCCGGACTTCTACAGGTACTTCCGTAAGGCCGGCAAGTTTTGCCGCCCGCAAACGACGCTCTCCAGCAATCAACTCGTAACGATTCTCCGCCACTTTGCGCACCAACAAAGGCTGCAGCACGCCAAATTCCTTAACGGAATCCTTGAGTTCCTCCAAGGCACTTTCATCAAATTCCAGCCGTGGCTGATAGCGATTGGGCTGAATCGCGGTAATGGCGATTTTATGTGCCTTTTCCACAGCTGCGCTTTCACTGACCGGTTTCGGATTCCCCAACAGTGCTCCTAAGCCCTTGCCCAGGCCGCCTTGCTTAGCCACAAGCAATCACCTCTTTCGCCAGCTTCATATACACTTCCGAGCCCTTGGATTTCTTATCGTAATAAATGATGGGCTGGCCAAAAGAAGGCGCTTCACTCAGGCGTACATTGCGCGGAATCATGGTCTTGTAGACCACCGTATCAAAGCTGTTCCGCACCTCAGCTACGACCTGTTCAGCGAGTTTCGTGCGGGAATCGTACATGGTCATAACCACGCCTTCCAGCTTCAAGTTCGCATTCAGATTGCTGCGCACGAGTTCAATGGTACGCATAAGCTGTGCCACACCTTCCAACGCATAAAACTCGCACTGAATCGGCACCAATACCGAATCGGCGGCCGTCAGCGAATTAAGCGTCAACAGCCCCAGCGACGGCGGGCAGTCAATGATGATGTAATCATAATTATCCCGCACGGCATCCAGCGCTTTTTTCAGCCGCGTTTCACGGGAGATAGCTGCCACCAATTCAACTTCGGCACCGGCCAAATCAATATTCGCCGGCAGGATGTCCACCTTGAATTCCGTCTTTTGCAGCACATCTGCCACCGGAACATTGTCAATGAGCACTTGATAGATGGTCTTTCCCTGCAGGGTGGCCTTATCTACCCCGAAACCGCTGCTGGCATTCCCCTGCGGGTCACAATCCACCAACAGAACCTTTTTCTTCTTTGCCGCCAGACAGGCCGCTAAATTCACCGACGTCGTGGTTTTGCCCACACCGCCTTTTTGATTGGCAACTGCAATAATCTTTGCCAAAATCGTTCACCACTTTCTTACACTGTGCTATATTACAGTAATGCTTGTGTATTTTCCTTAAAATAAGTATAATTGTTACATTACAGGTTTTATTTTGGACAGATGTAAATTTCATCCCCGTCCTGCTATTGTTTCACGTGAAACAATGAAAAAAATTTAAGGTGGTGAACCAATGCCCGTTTATAATGCCCCCCTGCTTTCCATTGATGCAGCCGAAGCCCGCCGCTATGCAGGCCTGCAAAAAGCCGCTGACTTTAACGAGGGAAAAATCCTGGAAGCCTGCGAAGATACCCGCTTATTGGCAAAGCCTAGAGGAATCTGGGAGATTTACGATTACGATTGTGAAACACAAACGATAAACGCCAATCCCCCCTGTCCGTTGCAAGGAAAAAAAATCGGCCAACATCTGGCTGGCTGCGAAAAAGTTATTGCCCTATCGGCTACCGTGGGCGAAGATATCGAAGAAGATATCACCAGACGCTTTTCGAGTGGGGAATACAGCAGCGCTGTCCTCATGGACGCGGCCGCCACAGCCGCCGTGGAACAGCTTGCCGATGGCATGGAAAAAGCCATCAGTCCCAAGATGGCTGCGCAGGGCTTTTTACTGAAATGGCGCTTTAGTCCCGGCTATGGTGACTGGCCATTGGAGCAGCAGCCAGAATTAATCCGGCTGGCCAAGGCCGAACAAATCGGCGTAAGGCTCACCACCTCCATGATGCTCACACCACGCAAGAGCATTACCGCCCTCATCGGACTCTACCGCAAACAGGAAAATAGTACGGCTGAACACAGCCCCCAAGGATGTGCCGCCTGTACGCAAAAGAACTGCCCTTCCCGCAGAAAATAAATCTCCCAGAACAGGAGCTGAATGTATGTGTAAAATTGAAATCTTTGACGGTGCCATGGGTACCATGCTGCAAGCCGGCGGCCTTCAGCCCGGAGCCTGCCCGGAACTCATGAACGTCGAAAATCCCGAAGTGGTAAAAAATATCCATCGGGCATATATCGAAGCTGGCGCCACCATTATTGAAACCAATACCTTTGGCGCCAGCCCACTGAAATTAGAGCACTATGGCTTAACCGACCGCATGGCCGAACTCAATGCTGCCGCTGTAAAAATTGCTAAAACCGCCGCACAGGGCCGGGCAAAAGTCGCCGGTTCCATGGGGCCAACGGGCCGCTTTATCGAACCATTGGGCGATTTGGCCTTTGATGAAGCCTATGATAATTTCTTCGCGCAGGCGCAGGCACTGGCCCAGGCTGGTGCCGATTATCTCATCATCGAAACCTGCATCGACATTCAGGAAATGCGTGCCGCGCTACTCGCCGCAAAAGATGCCTGCGATATTCCCGTAATCTGTCAGCTTTCCTACAGCGAGGATGGGCGTACAGTCACGGGTACCGACCCGCAATCGGCCGCCATTCTCCTCGACGCCATGGGTGCAGACATCATTGGTGTCAACTGCTCCCTTGGCCCGGAAGAACTCGTGCCCATTGTCAAAACCTTGGCAGAAAACTGCAACTGCCCCATCAGCGTCCTGCCCAACGCCGGCATGCCCTACCTCAAAGACGGCCAGACCGTTTTTCCCATGGGACCGGAAGATTTCGGTAAATGGGGCGTAAAACTCTTAGAAGCCGGTGCCAGCTATTTAGGCGGCTGCTGTGGCACAACCCCCGAACATATCCGGGAACTGGCCAAAGCCGTAAAGGATTTGCCCCTGCCGGAGCGCCGCCTGCCGGCAAAAAAACTCTGGCTCACCAGCCGCAGCAAAAGCGTCTGCATTGATAAGAGCCTGCCCACCCGCCTCATTGGCGAGCGCATCAACCCCACAGGACGTAAAAAGCTGGCTGCCGAAATCCGCGAGGGTTCCCTGCTCGGCGTAAAAAAAGAAGCCGTCAATCAGGTCAAAGCTGGCGCTCATCTGCTCGATGTCAATATGGGGGTAGGCGGCATCGACCAGGTCGCAGCCATGGCCAAGGCCGTCACCGAAATCGCCCAGCTTACCGATGCGCCACTGGCCATTGATACCAGCGATGCCGAAGCCTTGGAAGCAGGACTCAAAGCCTATCCCGGCCGCGCCCTCATCAACTCCGTAAGTTTCGAACCGGAACGCATTGAAAAATTCCTGCCGCTGGCGAAGCGCTACGGTGCCGCCATTCTCTGTCTGCCCATCACGCCGGACGGTGTTCCCAAAACTGCCGAAGAACGCATCGAAGTCATGCACAAAATCATTGCCGCCGCTAAGGACGCAGGCTTAGACGATGGCGATTTCCTGCTGGACGCTTTGGTAATGACCGTTTCCGCCGATAAAAATGCCTGCTATGAAGTGCTCATCACCCTGCAGATGTATCGGGAGCGGTTCGGCTATCCGACGACCATGGGCCTTTCCAATATCTCCTTTGGCCTGCCCAACCGCCCGCTGATTAACAGCACCTTCTTCGCCATGTGTCTGGCGGCAGGACTCGATGCTCCCATCATGAATCCCTATGACGAATCCATGCAGAACGCCCTGATGGCTTCTGCCGCGCTCTTGGGCGACGACCCCAACGGCCTTGCCTACAGCAAAAATGCGGCCAATCTGGCCGCACCAAAAGCCGCCGCCACCGCCAAAGTGACGGAGCTGACACCGCTGGAAGCCATCAAGCAGGCTGTAATTGACGGCGAAAAAGACGAAGTCCCCATGCTGGTCGAAAATGCCCTCAACGCGGGAATTGACGGCAACACCATCACGGAGCAGGCACTGACTGCCGCCATGACGGATATCGGCGTGGACTTCGGCGCAGGCCGCATGTTCCTGCCGCAGGTACTCCTGTCTGCCGAAACCATGCGGGCGGCCTTTAACAAGCTCAAAGAGCTGACACCGGTCAATCAGGCCCCAGAACAAGGGACAGTCGTCATTGCCACCGTCAAAGGCGATGTGCACGATTTGGGCAAGAACATCACCGGCGCCCTGCTGGCCAATAGCGGATTTAAGCTAATCGACCTCGGCAAAGATGTGGACAGCACCGATATCGTCAGAGCCGCCATCGAAAACAATGCCGATATTGTCGGCCTCTGTGCACTGATGACCACCACCATGGTGCAGATTGACAAGGTGATTGCCGACCTCAAAGAAGCCGGCTGTGCCGCCAAAGTCATGGTCGGCGGCGCCGCCGTTACCCAGGAATACGCCGACAGCGCCGGCGCCGATGCCTATGCACCGGACGGCGTAAAAGCAGTCGAGCTGGCCAAGGAACTGGTAAAGAAATAACCGGTACTTTTCCACAACAAACCACAGGTTATCCACAAACTTATCCACATTATACACGGTTTGAGCAATATACTTACACATCAAAAAAGGGAGGCTTGCGCCTCCCTTTTGCGATTTTGTTAACCTTATTCCATTACTACGGATACACCACTTGGCAACTGGATATTGCTGTTAGCGGCAATATTGGTATCCACTGACCAATGTCTCCTTGGCGGAGGTGGAGGTGGACGATGATGACGGCGCCGTTCCAAAGCACGACGGCGCTCACGCTCTCTGCGCTCCCTCTCCAAACGCGCCCTTTCCAAACGTCTGCGTTCAGCTGGAGTCAGAGTTTCCTGCGTAGGAATGCCATCAATTCCCACGCTCAAATCATAAACATGTGCAGGCCCAGTCATATTAAATGCACCTGCCTGCTGGGTTACAGCAGCTTCAGAATTGCCGGGCATCATGCTCATTGCCCCACATACCATAGCAGCTATAGCCAATCCTTGCCAAAACCTTCGCATCGCGTTCATCCCCTTCCTAGGTAATGTTAACAACGTGAATATCGATAAACTCCTGTTTATCTGTTAAGGATTCTTGTACACATATCATACAACACATGAATAAAAATTGCAAGTCTTTTTTATTTTCTGAAATTAATTATCGCTCCAATAAAAAATGACCTTTCTAACTCAAGAAAGGTCATTTTTATCTTTAGAACAAAACTTTTGCCAGATGCAGATATTCCGGGTCGAGCTGCTTCTTGTTGTTTACGGAGTCATGCAGGTCGATGGATACTACACGGCCCTTGCTGAAACCAAATACCACATCAGACAGACCGGAAATCAACGCCAGAGCAGCCTGCTCACCGAGCTGGCTGGCGCGTACGCGGTCGATAACCGTCGGCGAACCGCCACGCTGAATGTGGCCCAGTACCGTTACACGGGTATCGAGTTCCGTCTTCTTGGCAATGAAATCGCCGATTTCCTGTGCATTGCCTGCACCTTCAGCAACAACCACGAGGATATAACGCTTGCCCTGAGCATAAGCGTTCTTCATATCATCGCAGAGCTTGTCCAAATCGAAGGGTTCTTCCGGTACGAGAATGTACTCTGCACCACCGGAGATGCCGGCTACCAGTGCCAGCCACCCCGAACTGCGGCCCATTACTTCCATAACGATGACACGACGATGGGCCGAAGCCGTGTCACGTAACTTATTGATGGCATCAATGATGGTGTTCGCTGCCGTATCGCAGCCAATCGTGTAGTCAGACCCCCAAACGTCGTTGTCGATGGTGCCCGGCAGACCTACGATAGGAATGCCCGTTTCCTGCGACAACAGGGAAGCACCGCGCAGGGAGCCGTCACCGCCGATTACGCAAAGGCCCTGAATCCCACGGTCAACGAGGTGCTGATAGCCGAGCATACGGCCTTCCGGCGTCTTCCAGCGTTTGCAGCGGGCCGTGCCGAGGAATGTACCGCCGCGCTGAATGATATCACCTACGTCTTTGGACTGCATTTCAAACATATTTTCTTCGAGCAAGCCATGATAACCATCACGGATACCCCAAACTTTTACCCCTTCATAGAGCGCCGTACGCACAACTGCACGGGCTGCCGCATTCATACCGGGACTGTCGCCGCCGCTGGTCATGACTGCAATGCTTTTTAACATAATCGAAGTTCCCCCTTGAATTATAAGCAATCTGCGGTCATTTTTGCTGGCCGCAGGAAAAAACAAACCTCACTAATCCCTATCATACCATAAAAAGAAGATGTTAAATTCGTTGTAGTTGATGCTGTGCGACTGACGGAAGTGGATAACCACAGGGAGCACAGGGAAGAAAAGCCGACCGTCTGGGTGAATGCCCGGATTCGTGTCGGCTTTTTGCGTTATATGGAGGAGATTTACAATGACGGAAATGGAACTGAAATACGGTTGTAACCCCAATCAGAAACCGGCCAGAGTTTTCTGCGAAAAAGGTCTGCCCTTCACGGTGCTGAATGGCAAACCAGGGTATATCAACCTGCTCGATGCCTTTAACAGCTGGCAGCTTGTGCGTGAACTCAAAGAAGCCACCGGCCTGCCCGCCGCCGCGTCCTTTAAGCATGTCAGCCCGGCTGGCGCAGCTGTTGCCGTTCCCCTTTCCGAAGCTTTACAAAAGGCTTATTTCGTCGAAGGCGTAGAACTCAGCCCCGTGGCTACGGCTTATATCCGCGCTCGCGGTGCTGACCGTATGTCCTCTTATGGGGATTTCGTTGCCCTCTCCGATGAATGCGATGCCCAGACGGCCAGCTTCCTGAAGCGCGAAGTTTCCGATGGCATTATTGCCCCCTCCTACTCCGCCGAAGCACTGGAAATCCTGAAATCCAAGCGCAAAGGCACGTACCTGGTCATTCAAATGGATACGAACTACCAGCCGGAGCCTTTGGAACAGAAACAGGTCTTTGGCATCACCTTTGAACAGCAGCGCAATGACATCAAGATTACCGCCGACTGTCTGACGGAAATTCCCACGGTCAACAAGGAAATGCCGGAAAGCGCCAAGCGTGACCTCTTGATTTCCCTTATTACGTTGAAATACACCCAGTCCAATTCCGTCTGCTATGCCAAGGACGGTCAGGCCATCGGCATTGGCGCAGGACAGCAATCCCGCGTACATTGTACCCGCCTTGCCGGCAATAAGGCCGATATCTGGTATCTGCGCCAGTGCCCCAAGGTGATGAACCTGCCCTTCAAAGAGGAAGTACGCCGTCCGGACAGAGACAATGCCATTGATGTATACGTTGGCGAAGAAAGCGAAGACCTCTTAACCGACGGCAACTGGGAACACCTGTTCACCGAAAAGCCGGCACCGCTTACCCGCGAGGAAAAGAAAGCCTGGCTGGCTACACAGACCGGCGTTGCCCTTGGCTCGGATGCCTTCTTCCCCTTCGGCGACAATATCGAACGTGCCCGCAAGAGCGGTGTCAGCTACATTGCCCAGGCCGGCGGTTCCATTCGTGACGATAATGTTATCGCTACCTGCGACAAGTACAATATGACCATGGCAATGACGCATATTCGCTTGTTCCATCATTAATTGCTTACCCCGTTCTTACATACTATATACACACAGCAAAAATAGCCGACGGTTCATCCGCCGGCTATTTTTGTCGTTAGTCGATTACAAGGAAATACGGAAAATATCTTCCAAAACATCCCGCACACTGGTATGTGCCGGCCAGAACTGATTTTTCTTCTTCATAACCGCCATCACTTTATGATAAATTTCATCTTCCAACGAGCCGGACACGATATTTTCCCAATTATGTACGCTATAAGCACGTTCCTTAATCGCATTGTCCGGACGGCCTGCAACTTCCAACTCACTCAAAAATTGTATCTGCTGCTTATCGGGACGCAGATAATAATGCTCCAGATAATACTTCTGCGGATAACTATACTCCTCATCCGGCGCAACCTTCAGCAAACGAATCCACACATCCAAAATCTTCTCGGACTCTGAATAGGGGATATCCCGCCAACGAGCATTCTGCGAGTCCAGGTAGTATGCAAAACCATTTTCTTCAAACAGATAAATATAGCGTTCCTTTTTTTTCTCCTGTGAACCCTCATTTTGTCCGTTCTGCTGTCGCTTTTTCTCTAAAGCCTTAGCCAAAGCACCTTTTTCAGAACTGCTATTGTCCTGTTTGCTAAACCAATCGTCAGCCCGGCTGCTATCCGTCTTTATCTCACTGGTCGTGATTTCCTTTGGCTCTGCTTCTATTTCCTCTGCAGCCTGAGTAGTCATTGGCATCCATAAACCTACGACCGCCACCAAAACAGCTGCCCATCTTTTCCACATATCCATTTTTCCACCTCTATCCCCAGCTAATACCATCTTGTCTTTATTATTCTCCATCCGTCAAAAATATCCTTTTACACAGGCTAACGAAAAAATAGGCAGGGATCTTCTCCCCGCCTAATACTAAAAATAAAATTCAACCTTTCCAAAATATCCCCGCCACTTAGTGATTACTTCATCACTACGAGCCTCAATGATACGCATAATATTTTTCAGTGTAATTGTCGGTATATTCGAATTGTTGTGTGCTAAATAACAATTTCCTCGGCTAGTAATCCATATCTTGGTAGCATTTTTAGTCGGTTTTCCCTCTGAAACATGCACATGAACTGGCTCCAATGGGTCATTTTCATTTGACCAAAAATATACCCAATATGCACCAATCTTAAAAACCTGAGGCATTCTCAAATCCTCCGTCTTTAGAGAATTCCATAATCAGATGTGCTGTTGATCTGATTATTTCCATATACTTATCCTGTTCTGCCTTGGAAAAACCATGAACACTTGTGATCTCATAACTAGGCAGATAACAGGTCATATCATGAAAGCCATCTTTAACATCAGCCTTCTCCACATACACTTTTACTTTATCATCTGGTAAAAACTCAGAATGCGTTATCTCTGTTTCGTCATCTAAAGTCATAAATGGATACATCATGTTCATCACCTGCCACTATTATATCACAAAATCAACGCTCACTAACCTTGATATCGTCCATTGCTTCTTTCATTGCATTGGCTACAGATCGCTCCAAAACCCGGCCATTAATGTGGCCATTATGGGTTTTCCCACTAGTTGCAATATCATTGCGATAGAGATAGTTTCCGCTGCTTACATCAATTAAACGTACACGCAACCACACATTCTTTGTGACCGTATTGGTATTAAACAGCACAAAATCGTGACCATAAACTTTTCCCTTGCCATTGCTGAGGGTCAGAACAAATACATAATCGTAATTACACTCACGACCAGCCCTTACATAATCCATACGCCGCATATCCGCAAGACCACGAGGACGATTGCCTACCGGCATTCCATCTGTGTCAACACGAGAAGATTTTGTAATACGATTTTCCTCACCATATAAAGAACTGCCACCAATGTTCATTCCCACCGAGCCACCAAAACCATGACTATCTCCACTTCCTGAGGCACTACCACCAGCACTCTTGTCTCCATCAGACGCATCTGCTGAGGCTTTTGCATCAGAAAAACTTTTTTGTCCATTGACATTTATACTAAATCCTTTTGATGAATTTTTAGCATCTATCGTCGTATCCCTAGTTGTAGCATATTCTCGCTGATCATAATATATATCCTCAGCGTACTGCAACAGCCTGCTATTGATATCTGTCCCCTTCATAACTGCAAAATAATCAATAGGGAATTTTTTTCGCAAATGACTGTATACTTGATTTTTTATGCGGTCTTCTACGACCATATTTTCATCACCATTTATTACTACAGCAATGCGAACACGGCCATCACGCGCTGGCTTATCATCACCATAGATGAGTTCATGGGAACGGCGGTAAACATCAGAACTCTCATAACCCTTATTCTTTTTCAGTTCCCTATCCATAACTTCAATCTTCGGCTTATTACGAGCCTCGGCAACGGCATCTCCAAAATCCAAATTCTCTAAACTTAGAGTCGGCCCCCCGCAAATACAAAATCCCACTACTAACGCAGTCAATACCTTCTTCTTCACCATCTCCACTGCCTCCCTTACAATTCCCTTTGTAACCAACAGTAATCTCGCATCTTTATTTGCACCCTACATTATATCCTAAATTTTCACAAAAGTCCATTTTTATATTTTAGACACACGAAAAAAAGCCACTCTCGACCAAAAGAGCGGCTTTCTCATGTCCAAACAGCGGACTCATCGATACAGGTGGTTAGCATGCAATAATGCAATACTTTACGGCAAGCTCTACCATAATGATAATAGTATCTCTCGTTGGTGCAAATACATGATTAACCGCCATGTTCTAAGCATCAACAAAGAAGCCCTCGACAGTAACGTTGAGGGCTTTCTAATAACAAAAAAGAGCCTTCGGTAACCACCCGCTTGACTCTTTTTTGGGGATGCCTTGATCGACACCATCACTTCATTCTTTGGATTAAGTATAGCATGAACTAGTCAAATTGTCCATGGCTTTTCGTTTTATAGACACGAACCCCCCCTCGACTAATGGCCAGATTTTCGTCTTCCCTATTTTCTCACTGTTTCCCAGTCTCTGCCGTTTGGGATACGCCTTTTTGACTATTAGTCATATTGAGTATTTCCACTGCGGATTTACGGACGTCATCGGGAATGGTGAATTTTTCATTCTGATTTACGCCGCTATAGGTCATGTGGAACTTCAGTTCGCTGAACGAGAGCAGGGATTCCATCATTTCGCGTTCGTCATTGCTCAGCTTGATTTTCCCGGCAGCTTTGTCGTTGATGACATTTTTGGCATAAGCACGAAGCAGCGGCGTTAAATCGGTATTGATGGCAATGGTCTTATGGTCAGCCTTATTCACCACCCAATCGACTGTTAAGTCCGTCCCCTGCAAGGCTTTTGTCAGGGTATCCAGCATGGCCTGATGTTCCTTTTTTTCCTTTTCTGAAAGTTTCAGTGTTCCATCATCCAAATATTTTTCAGACACCTGCATCATTTTGCCGGCATCTATTACAATCTGCAAGCTCTGCTGCGTATCGGTTTCATTTGCCAAAGATACATTTTTCACCGCCTGCAAGCTGTCATCCATAAAATTCGCGGCACCATTTTGCCAAACATTGGCCAGTTCCACTGGAATGCCCGGTACAGACAGTTTTACCCACTTACCTGCCCGCTGTGCATAAAGGTTCAACAGACCATTTCTATTTTCCAAATAAAACGGAATATCTTCATGGCTGGTAAGATTCATTTTTTTCGCCTTAATATCCCAGCGCATTGAACCTTGCCAATACATGGTACTGTCACGCAGAACCTTGCCTTTGGCATTCAACTCCCAATGATAATCGGGGCCCAATAAATCAAGATTGGTGCTCACCGCTCGCTCGTCATTGAAATTTGCCATATACGCTTCTTTATAGACACTCATGGCGTCCTGCGGTTCAGCCGCCATGACCGGACTGCCGCTCCATAATAGAACGCCACAGCCTACGGCAGCAGCAATTTTTTTCCACATTTGCATTCACTCCCTTAATCGCTTTATCCTTCGCTTACATAACTGCGCTCATTCGCAGGAATCTTATCCCACTCCACGGCGTTGACCGCAACATTATTTTTTAACCCCCATGCGGCGGCAATTCCTGCTGCTTCCCCCATGCTCATGCAGGTAGGCTGAATACGGAAAGAAGCCTGCGCCGCAAAGCTGCCGCTGGCACAGCGGCCTACCACCAAAAGGTTGGACAGTTCATTCGTCACCAACGCGCGATAGGGGATTTCGTAGTATTGGCCTTTTTTCAACTTTTCAAAGAGGTCAAGCTTAACATCGTGAATGTCAACGGGGTATGCCGTGCGGCAGACTGCATCGGGGAAATGATGGGCTTTCGTATAATCCTCAACATCCATGTAATACTTGCCACGAATGCGCCATGACTCCCGTACACCAATCATACTTGCCTCGCGACTGATGTAGGCTTTTTCAAAGCCGGGTATATTCTTGATGAAGAAGGCCGACAAATGCCGCATCATCCGGCGGCCAAAACTTACGGCCTTGCTGGACGAAACCGCATCCGTTGCGCTGAACGACAGGGGCGGCATCTCCGGACAGTTCATCGACATAACCGCAGGCTTGCCCGGAATCGAAAAGGCCTGAATATAGAGGATATCGTCCTCAGTAACTTCGCCCCGCGCCACGCCATCTTTGAAGAATTTTTCGTTCTTTTTCCACTTGGCAAATTCAAAGAAGGGCGCACGTTTTTCCTTTAACGCCTCTTCCACGATGGTGACAAACTTTCCATGCGTATAATCGTCATGCAGTTCCTTCTGGAAGAAGTTAAAAACTTTTTTGACATCAACACCGCCCATTTCAAAGCGCAAACTCATGGGCTGGTTGCGGCCTGTCGATTCCGAGCCTTTTTCTGCGGGAACCCCGGCAAATCTCGCCATCAGAGCATCCCCTGTACCATCGATGAACACCTTGGCGGTAATTTTCGCCAGCCCCTCCGGGGTCTGGATAACACAGGCGACGATTTTTTCGTCCTGCACCACCGTTCCGACCAGTGCGGCATTATAAAGAATATCGACCCCGGCTTCAGCACACATTTCATCATAAACGAGCGCCAGATATTCCGGAACATATTGTCCCCGTCCACCACCATAATAAGTGTCCGTGTCAATGCCCAGTGACGGGGAAACGCCCTGACTTTCCATACGCTTGTTCAAATCCGTGATATATGGCGTATCGCTGCCATCGACAAAGGTTGGCATACAGGGGAACACACAGCCTTGAGTTGCAAGCCCCCCAAGAGAAATGCCGCGTTCCACCAGCACCACTTTTGCTCCCTTACGGGCAGCGCTGATGGCAGCAGCAGTACCGGCAGACCCCCCCCCAACCACACAGACATCCACATTAAAAATTACAGGCAATTCCGCTTCCGTAAAATTCATTGCCGTTGTCGATGATGCGACAGCCTGTCCAGTTTCCATGCTGCTCCCCAGCAATGTTCCTGCGGCTGCTGCCCCCATCAGTTTCATAAAGCTGCGGCGCGACAAGGGAATCAAAAATGATTTATCCATAGGGGTATTCATCTCCTTCTGTCCCAAAATAAGTAAGATAACAGTATTATAAAGCCCCTATTCGCTTTGAATAGGGGCTTTTCCTTCCTTAATTCAGCCATTACATCCGTAAATTTCGCTAAATTTTTGCTAAACCTGTTTATAGCCTTTACACTATGGGATTTTTAGTCGGTGTCCCGGCCTTGCGCGGATAGGCTTTCGGCGTGGGCATGGTCTTGGTGATGGTGATGACCGCCCGCTTGTCGTCAAGCTCCGGCAGCTTTACCGGACGGATTTCCGTCTTACTTCCGCCCATGACCTTGATGGCCTTGGCGGCTTCATCTGCCTCGTCGTTATATTGCATGCCTTTGAGGGCGATAAAGTGACCACCTTTTTTGACAAAGGGCAGGCAGTATTCGCAGAGAATGGGGAGCCTTGCTACTGCTCTGGACACCGCGATATCGAAGGACTCGCGATATTTCTTATTGCGGGCACCTTCTTCTGCGCGGGCATGGACGCATTCGACGTCCTTTAGGCCCAGTTCCTCAACCACCGTCTGCAAAAACTTAATGCGCTTGTTGAGGGAATCCATCAGGGTCAGCTTGATTTCCGGGCAGAAAATCTTTAGGGGCAGACCGGGAAAGCCTGCGCCGGTTCCCACATCAATAACGGTGGTACCGTCCTTAAAGAGGTTTTCATCATAGGCCGTAATGCTGTCAATCATATGCTTGATGGCAACTTCCTTCGGCTCAGTAATGGCGGTGAGGTTAATATTTTCATTCCACTCCACCAACAGTTCAAAGTAGCGATTGTACTGCTCCATCTGCGTATCGCTAAGGCTTATGCCGTATTCGGCTGCCGCTTTTGTAAGTTCTTCCTTAAACATCGGCTTTGCCCTCCCCTGCCTTAATACGCTGCTGTTGTTCGAGCCAGATAAGCAACACGGAAATATCTGCCGGCGATACGCCGCTGATGCGGCTGGCCTGACCTACGGAGCGGGGACGGATGGCCTTTAACTTCTCCCGGCCTTCGTCACGCAGGCTGGGCACATCATCGTAGTTGAGATTTTCCGGCAGGAGTTTTTCTTCGAGTTTTTCCATACGCTCGACCTGTTCCAGCTGTTTTTTGATATAGCCTTCATAGGTGATGGTGATTTCCACCTGCTGTTTGACTTCCTTATTGAGTTCCGGCAGGTCAAAAAGCTGCGCGAGCTTATCATAGTCCAAATCCGGGCGGCGCAGGAGGTCATAGAAGCTCGTCGCATTGCGCACCGGTTCAATGCCTGCCGCCATGAGTTTTTCCGTGATTTCCTTGGTAGGATTAATGCTGTTCTTGCGCAGATAATCTAATGCCTCATTGATAGCATTTTGCTTTTCGGTGTATCTTGCCCAACGGTCATCTTTGACCAGACCGACACGGCGCCCGAGCGGCGTCAATCGCTGGTCGGCGTTATCCTGCCGCAGCAACAAGCGGTATTCGGCACGGCTCGTCATAATGCGGTACGGCTCATTGGTTCCCTTCGTCACCAAATCGTCAATGAGCACGCCGATATAGGCTTCACTGCGCTTTAATACCAAGGGTTCTTCACCCTTAATCAGCATGGCGGCATTGATGCCGGCGATAATGCCCTGTGCCGCCGCTTCTTCATAACCGGAGGTGCCATTGGCCTGTCCGGCAGAGAAAAAGCCGTGAATGTTCTTGAATTCCAGCGTCGGTTTTAACTGGGTAGGGTCAATGCAGTCGTATTCAATGGCATAGCCGGCGCGCATGACCTTGGCATTTTCCAGCCCCGGAATGGTGCGCAGGAAGTCGAGCTGTACATCCATGGGCATCGAGGTGGACATGCCCTGCACATAGACTTCGTTAGTATGGCGGCCTTCCGGCTCTAAGAACAGCTGATGACGTTCCTTGTCCGGGAAGCGCAGAATCTTCGTTTCAATGGACGGGCAGTAACGGGGGCCAATCCCTTCGATAATGCCGTTGGTCATCGGGGCGCGTTCCATATTGTCCCGCAGGATTTTATGGGTTTCTTCGTTGGTATAGGTCAGGTAGCAGGGAATCTGCTCGCGGGTCACTTCATCACTCATAAAGGAGAAGTTGCGGCATTCCTCGTCACCGGGCTGAATTTCCATCTTGCTGTAATCGAGGGTGCGCGCATCTACGCGGGCAGGCGTACCCGTCTTAAAGCGCATCAGCTTAACGCCAACTTCTTTGAGCGAATCGGAGAACTTCACCGCCGCCCTTTGACCTGCCGGGCCCCCCTCGTAGGTGTGCTCGCCGATAATGATACGGCCCTTGAGATATGTACCCGTAGCCATAACGACAGCCTTGGCCGTGTAGATTTCACCGGTTTCGGACTGTACGCCCGTAACTTTGCCGTCTTCGACCAACAGTTTGTCGATAAGGAGCTGTTTAACATCCAGATTTTCCGTCTGTTCGCAGGTTTCCTTCATGGTGAACTGGTAGAGTTTTTTATCGGCCTGTGCGCGCAAGGCATGGACGGCCGGGCCTTTGCCCGTGTTGAGCATACGGAACTGAATGCAGGTCTTGTCGGCATTGACGCCCATTTCCCCGCCTAAAGCGTCGAGTTCCCGCACGAGATGACCTTTGGCGGGTCCGCCTACGGACGGATTGCAGGGCATCATGGCAATATTGTCCATTGAAAGCGTTGTCAGCAGGGTATTACAGCCAATGCGGGCGGCCGCCAGCGCCGCCTCTACGCCAGCATGACCTGCCCCCACTACGATTACATCATAAGAACCGGCAACAAATACGTTTTTACTTTCCATTTTCCTTACCTTCTTATTTACCAATACAGAACTTCGAGAAAATCTCATCAATGATATCTTCGCCCACCGTATCGCCGGTGATTTCGCCTAATTTTTCCCAGGCGGAACGCAGGTCGATGGAGATAAAATCCAGCCCCATGCCTGCTTCAATCGTCTGCAGAGCCGCGGCTAAATGAACATCTGCCTGCCGCAGAAGATTGGCTTGCCGTTCGTCACTGACAAAACTGCCTTCATCAGCCGCCACCGCACCGCCGTAAACCTTATCCTGAATCGCCTGCACCAGCATATCCAAACCATGATTTTCCTTGGTGGAAATTTCAATAACCGGAACATTTGCCTTGGCAGATAATACCTCTGCCGTAACCACGGATTGCAAATCGCTCTTATTGAGCAGGACGATGGCATCCCGTCCGGCGAGCAGGGAGAGAATTTCCTCGTCCTCACTGTCCAGCGGTCTTGAACCGTCAAAGAGGGCCAGTACCAAAGCGGCCTCGCTGACCATCTGCCGTGCCTTTTCGACACCGATTTTTTCCACGACATCTTCCGTGGCACGAATGCCGGCCGTGTCGATAATGCGCAGGGGCACGCCGCCCACATTGGCGTATTCCTCGATGGAATCGCGGGTAGTACCGGGAATATCGGTGACAATCGCGCGTTCTTCCTGTAATAAGGCGTTGAGTAAGCTGGACTTGCCGACGTTAGGCTTGCCCACGATAGCGGTCATGAGTCCATCCCGTAAGATACGGCCTGTACCGGCAGTTTTGATGAGTTTGGCTATATTGTTGCGTACCTCAACCACTTTTTCGGCTACACTTTCCGTTACCACATCATCCACTTCATCTTCGGGAAAATCAATGGCCGCTTCCAAGTGCGCAATCTGGCCGAGAATCTCCTGACGGAAGGATTTTATCTTTGCCGAAAACGCGCCGGTCAGATGGCCCGTTGCCATTTTCAGCGAACGGTCGGTCTTGGCCGTGATGATATCCATAACCGCCTGCGCCTGGGATAAATCCAGACGGCCATTTAAGAATGCGCGCTTGGTAAACTCGCCGCCCTCAGCTGGTCTTGCGCCATGCGCGTAGGTCAAGGCCAGCGTTTTGCGCAGAGGCATAACACCGCCATGGCATTGCAGTTCCACGACGTCTTCCTTTGTATAAGAATGGGGCGCCTTCATAATCAACACCATAGCTTCGTCGATAACCTGACCAGCTTCGTCCACAATACGGCCATAGACAGCCCGATGGCTGGCATAGTCGCTAAGCGCCTTGCCGCTGGCAGGCCGGAACATCTTTTCCGCTACAGCTATTGCCTGTTCTCCGCTCAGACGGATAATGCCGATACCGCCTTCGCCCTGGGCGGTGGCAATAGCACTAATCGTATCTCCTTGCATAATCTCACCTACTCGATAATACACCTAAACATAAAAGGGCAGCCTCAATAATGAGACAGCCCTTTCACAGCTCTCTTAGCAAAATTGCTTATTAATCTTCGTTGTAACGTTCCTGCGCTTCATAATCGCGGCGGCGGGAACGACGGCGGCGGGGAACAATCACCACATAGCGGCGCGGTTCCTCCCCGGCACTGTAAGTTGACACACGGCGGTTATCCTGCAGAGCCATGTGAATGATTTTACGCTCATGGCGGTTCATGGGTTCAAGATGAACTTCCTCGCCGATACGGCAAGCCTTTTCGGCTAGATGACCAGCCAGACGCATCAAGGTTTCCTCACGGCGGGCGCGATAGCCTTCAATGTCGATAATCACGCGGACGCGGTCTTCGGCCACACCGCGATTAGCGGCAAGATTGGTCAAATACTGCAGAGAATCCAGCGTCTGACCATGTTTGCCAATCAGGATACCCAAATTCTCGCCTTCAAGGTTAAAGACAACGCCTTCTTCGCTGTCGCTCTGCTGCCAGTTCACTTCGAGGTTCATAGCGGCAAAAACTTCCCTCAGGAAGTTCTCGGCCCGCGCCAGCTGTTCCTCAGCGGAAACACGAACCATCTTTTCCTCGGCAGGAGCTTCCACCTCAACAGCCGCCGATTCCTCTCGAACCGGCTCTGCAGCTACAGTTTCCTGTTCAACAGGAGCAGCCGGCTGTACAACCGCATCCTTCTTCGTCACCTTGATTTTGGCCGGTTTTACACCAAACAAGCCCAAGAAGCCCTTGGAAGGTGCTTCCAAAACTTCATAGTCCACTTCATCTTCCGTGCAGCCCAGCTGACGGAGCGCGGAAGACAGTGCGTCTGCAACGGTTTTCCCCGTTACCTCAACTACGCTTGCCATCAGGCAGCCTCCTTTTTCGGTGCGGTATTTTCACCACGATACATCCACCACTGCTGGGCAATCTGTACCACGTTCATCGTTACCCAGTAAAGAACCAAGCCAGAGGGGAAGTTGATACTGATCCAGCCGATAAACAGCGGCATGATGAACATCATCATCTTCATCTGCGGATTATTGGAATCCGTCGTCGTCATCTTCTGCTGGAGGAACGTCGTGAGTGCCGACAGCACCGGCAGAATATAGAGCGGGTCCGGGTCAGACATACTCGTCATCCAGAGGAAATAAGCGGATTCCGGCGTAGGATAGCTGAAATTGTACAGAGAATAATACATGCCCATGAGAATCGGCATCTGAATGAGCAGCGGCAGACAGCCAGCCAACGGATTAACGCCGGCATCCTTGTAGAGGGCGCCGATTTTCTGCTGCATCATCTGCGGGTTATCCTTGTATTTTTCCTGAATCTTCTTCATCTTCGGCGACAGTTCCTGCATGGCCTTCATGGACTTGACCTGCTTCACCGTCAGCGGATAAAGCGCCATCTTGACGATAATCGTCAGCAGAATGATTGCCCAACCATAGCTGGCAAAACCTGCTGCACTGGTTATCGCAAAGAGGCTCTCCAGCACAAAACGCAGGAGACTTTCAATCGGATAAAAAATCGTGCTAAAAAATTCCAAACCATCACGTCCTAATCTAAATACCTATAAACCTTATGGAACTGGGTCGTAACCGCCCTTATGGAAGGGATGGCAGCGCAGGATGCGCTTTATCGCCAGCCAGCCGCCACGGCGTGCCCCATATTTCTCAATCGCAATGCGCGCATACTCCGAACAGGTCGGAATATAACGGCAAGTCGGCGGTTTCAACGGGGAAATAAAGTGCTGATAGAGCCAAACCAGCCCCAGCAAAAATTTTTTCACTTGAAAATGCCTGCCTTTTGTCCCAGCTTCAGGAAGGATTTTTCCACCACCGGACACTTGACATCGAGCATTGCTTGTCTGCCCACCAGGAGCAGGGCAATTCCCGGACGCAATTCATTGCTGTGCAGGCGGTAAGTCTCCCGCAAAAGCCGTTTCACCCGGTTGCGCTTTACCGCACACCCCAGTTTTTTTCCGGCGGCAAAACCGACTTTTCCCGCTAAGGCCTCCGACTCAAAGACATAGAGGACAAAATAGCGGTTAGCTAGTGACTTTCCCTGGCGGTAAACCCGCTGAAAGTCGTTACGGCGCTTGAGCATCCGCCGTCTCGGTAATTCAAACATACCTAAATTCACCAAAATCTATCTCAAAACTTAACGTTAATAATCAAAGAAAAAGGTCACTTGGAAGTGACCTTGCTTTAAAATTTATGCCGAAAGCTTCTTTCTGCCGCGCTGGCGTCTTCTCTTCAAAACGAGACGGCCGCCTTTCGTCTTCATGCGCTCACGGAAGCCATGGGTCTTCTTTCTCCAGTGGTTGTTCGGCTGAAAAGTCATCTTCATTCGGTATACACCTCCTTAAACGGATATTATTCTGATTTCAGAAATTCGTATTCATCCCTTAGGCGAAGGTCGCCCTCGCACTAAGAATCACTGTAAATTATAGCCTAAGGCATGGGCAGTGTCAATATAATATCCACGCTTTTTTCCTTGTTTTCTGTGGATAATTTTCACCAATCTCCGCCTATCCACAGAAAAACTGTTGATAACTTACGGTGATTTTGGTAAGATATTGTTGATAATTTTGCGGAAAACTTCACAGGCATTGATTTTCGGGAGGATTTGACTCCCGCATTTTTATCCCATTTTCCCGCCTCACCCCTCGTGGAAGCCTTACTTATCCACAGTTGTGGATAATCATGTGGATAAACTTATACACCTGTGGAAAAAAATCCTATCATACTTTATATGCAGAAAGGAACTTTCTAAATGGAGCAAACACAGCTGCAGGCTGTCTGGGCGCAGATTCTCGACAAAATGAAGGAACAACTGGCCCCCACAGCATTTAACTGGCTAAATCCCGTTGAGCCGCTCTCCCTAGCAAATGATACTTTGGAACTCGGCACCCAGACCGAAATGGCCAAGGAATGGATTGCCGGACATTATCAGACCTTTATCGAGGATGCCGCCCGCGCCGTATTAGGTGCGCCCATCACCGTCCTGCTGACGGTACAGGAAAACACCGCGGCCGCTGCCGAGGATGAACCCGTACGCCGGCCAGCCAAAAAAGAAAATCCCAATCAGGGAACCCTCTTTCCCGAGGGAAAAGCTGCGGAGGAGCCTGCTGCCCCGGAAACGCACTTTGTAGCGCCCGGCGACAATTCTTCCTTAAATCCCAAATATACCTTCGACACCTTCGTTACCGGCAAGTCCAACAACTTTGCCCATGCAGCAGCTATGGCCGTAGCCGATAAACCCGGCAAAACCTACAATCCCTTCTTTATGTATGGCGGCGTTGGCCTGGGCAAAACCCATCTCATGCATGCCATCGGCAACCGGGTACTCAAGAATCATCCGGAAATGCGGGTGCTCTATGTATCGAGCGAACAGTTTACCAATGAAATCATTCAGGCCATCCAACAGGGTACCTCGGACAAATTCCGTCAGAAGTACCGCAACATTGATGTGCTGCTGATTGACGATATTCAGTTTATTTCCGGCAAGACCAGTACGCAGGAAGAATTCTTCCATACCTTCAATACGCTTTACGATGCCCAGAAGCAGGTTATTCTGTCATCCGATAGACCGCCCCGCGAAGTGGAACGCCTCGAAGAACGCCTGCGTTCCCGTTTTGAATGGGGCCTGACCACCGACATTCAGGCACCGGATTTGGAAACCCGCATCGCCATTCTGAAGAACAAGGCCCAGAGCGACCATTTCAGCGTGCCCGATGATGTGATGGTCTACATCGCCAGCCGCATTGACAGCAATATCCGTGAGCTGGAAGGCGCCCTGACCCGCGTTGTGGCCTTTGCCTCCCTGACCAAACGACCGGTAAATACCGACCTCGTGGCCGAAGCCCTGAAGGATATCTTCCCCAATGGCAAGGCCAAGGAAGTTACGATGGATGTGATTCAGGAAATCGTCGCCTCCTATTTCAAAATCAAAATTGAAGACCTTCAATCGAAGAAGCGCACCAGAACGATTGCGTATCCCCGCCAGATTGCCATGTATCTCTGCCGGGAAATGACGGAAACCTCCCTGCCCCAGATTGGCCAGTTCTTTGGCGGGCGGGACCACACCACCGTTATCCATGCCTATGACAAAATCAGTCAGGACAAGGAAACCGACAATCGCCTTGGCGGCATCTTGAACGAACTGATTGACCGTATACAGAAGGTCTGACCTTGTTTAATCCACGCCCTCGTTTTACACAATGAGGGCGTGGATAAGTTTGTGGAAATACATCTTGAATTCCTGTTGGCAATTTGTGGATAAAGCTGCCCCCTGTATAAATCCGTGGATAATGTGGATAACCCTCCCATATATTTTCAACACATTATTAACAGGCTGCTTGTCGATAATCTCTGCCGTCATCCTCCTTTTCCACATTTCCACAGGCCCTACTACTACTACGGCTATTTATTTATAAATCTTATAGAGTAATATTAAAAAAAAGAAAGGACCTCGCCCCATGAAAATAACCTGTGTTAAATCTGAACTGTCCAGCGCACTTTCCATTGTCTCCAAAGCGATAGCCTCCAAGCCCCAGACCCCCATATTGGCTGGAATTTTTCTAAGAGCAGAAAATAATATCCTGGAACTTCATGCCACCAACAATGAAATCGGTCTAGTCTGTCGTATTCCTGTAGAAATTGAAGAACCGGGACAACTTGCTGTCAGTGGACGATATTTTCTGGAAGTTATCCGCAAGCTTCCTGGGGATAGTCTGACCATCGCTTATAATCGCACAGAAAAAATCATCAACATAACATCCAATCAGGCAAGCTTCACTCTGCTCAGCATGAACGCTGCAGAATTTCCGACGGTCAAAGAGATTGAATCCAATGTACAATTCTCCATCAAAGACAACATTCTGCGTTCTTTGATTAAGAAAACAGTATTTGCCTGCTCGAAGGATGAATCCCGTCCAGTATTTACTGGCTGTTATCTGGAAGTTGCCGAAAACAAAGTAACCATGGCGGCAACCAATATGCACAGACTGGCTGTGAAATATGAACAGTTTGCCGAACCGCTGGGCAATATCAAGGTCATCATCCCGGCCAATATTCTGCAGGAACTTCTCCACAATATGACCTCGGATATCCCCACTGATGTACAGGTCAGCTGCAATTTCAATCAGATTAGCTTCGCCTTTGACAATATCTACATGACTTCTCGTTTGATTGAAGGTGCTTATCCCGATTACAACTACGTTATTCCGCCCAATCACGATACTTTAGTTGTTTTGGATTCTGCTGAATTCAATGCTGCCGTTGACCGTGTATCGCTGATTTCCAGAGCTGGCGATTACAACGTTATCAAGATGGAATTTGCCAACGGCCAGCTGCATATTACTTCCAACAATCCGGATATCGGTAATGCTGAAGAAACCATCCCGGCCTCCATTGAAGGACCGGAAGTGACGATTGCGTTCAATGCTCAGTATCTCACCGATGTGATGAAGATTATCGACAGCAAAAACTGTGAATTGCGCCTGACGAAGCCCCTCTCCCCCATGACCGTTAAAGAAGAAAAAGACGATGCCTTTATCTATGTCGTTACGCCGGTACGCACTGCACATTAAGCTTCAAGGAGGTTATCCACATGAAACCTGAAGATATTGAGATTGAAACAGAAGAAATCCAGTTAGACCAGTTTCTGAAATGGGCAGGCGTTCTGCCCTCTGGCGGGGAAGTCAAAGCTTTGCTGGCAGAAGGTCTTATCTATCGCAATGGAGAGAAGGAGTCAGCCCGCCGCCGTAAACTGCATGATGGTGATGTGGTGGAAATCACGGATCTTGGGGCTTGGCGGGTTTGTGTCCGTCAGTAATGGACATAGAATGGTATATTTATGCATATTTATTCATTAAGGCTGAAAGACTACCGTAACTATAGTGAGTTAAAGTTAACGTTTGACCCGAATATCAATATTTTCCTGGGCGCCAATGCTCAGGGAAAGACCAATATCGTAGAGGCTGTTTACTATGCTTCACTAGGGCGTTCGCACCGCACGCATACAGATACAGACCTCATCCGTTGGGATTGTCCACAGGCTTTTGTACAGCTTCGCTTTACGCGTTTAGGCGTAGAAAATAGCTTGGATTTTCAGTTCAGCCGGGATAAGCGGCGTAAAATTTTCCTCAATGAGCATCCCATTCGCCCTAAGGAACTGGTGGGCAGCTTGAATACCGTTCTTTTCTCCCCGGAGGATTTGTTTCTCATCAAGGGGGCGCCGGCACTTCGCCGGCGTTTTTTGGACGGGGAGATAAGTCAGGCCAGTCCCGCTTACTATCACGAGCTGAGCAAATACGGCAAAATCATCACCCAGCGCAACAACCTCTTGAAAAAGATAAGGGAACGCAAGGCTGGTGTGGATATGCTGGAGCTTTGGGATGTTCAGTTAGTCGAAAGCGCGGTGAAGATTACCCAGAAGCGTCTCGAAGCGGTCAAAAAGCTCAATATGCTGGCAAACCTCATGCAGCGGCGCATTTCCGGCAATTTGGAAAATCTGTCCATCGCCTATGAGATTCATGGTGCTGCAGGGGATAACGTGACAAGTGACCTCGTTTCATGGTATAATAAAGAGCTTGCAAGTCATCGGGAACTCGATATCCTCCGTGGTTCTACGGGGCGTGGCCCCCATCTGGACGATATCATCCTCACGGTCAATGGCATCAATCTGCGTTCTTTTGGTTCGCAGGGGCAGCAGCGCACCGGCGTACTGTCCTTGAAGCTGGCAGAGCTGGAGTTTCTGCGCTCTGAGACAGGGGAATATCCGGTGCTCTTGCTGGATGATGTAATGAGTGAATTGGATGCTTCCCGCCGCAGCCAGCTGTTGGATTTTATCCGCAGGGAGCGGATTCAGACCATGATTACCGCTACCGATCAGGCTTATTTTCCAACAGAACGTATGGGGACATACTATCAGGTTGAGGCCGGGAGAATTACGAGGTAAATCATGGCAGGCAATTTGAAAGCCCGTAGTCCGGGATTGGAACGTCCGGATAGTATTATCCGCAAGACCATTCACCATATGGGCAGCAGCTATGAAAAAAAATATTATATGCACTGGGTCCTTTGGCACTGGCAGGAGATTGTCGGGGAATTTGTGGCCAGGAATACCTCACCGCAGGGGATACGCAATAAAACACTCTATATATACAGTGATAATTCTGCCCTGCGCAATGAGTTGCAAATGATGATGCCACAGGTCGTGCAATCCATAAATAACTATGCAGGTCAAAAGATGATTGAGAAAGTGGCTTTTACCAAGCGCTGGGAAAAGTCCGATAGCGAAGGCATTGAAGAAATAAGGCTGGCGCCCGCTGAAGTTGAAGAAAATCTGGGACGGGAACGGTGTAAAATGCCGCTATCTCCTGCAGAAATGCAGGCGGCGGAAAACTTAGGCGCCGAAGCTGAGGATGAAGAAATCGGCAAGGCCGTAAGCAATCTTTATCGCAAGCATTTGCAGCTGCAGAAATTAAAACTTTCCAAGCAATATCAAAAATGCCCGCAGTGCGGACGGCTGATGGCACCGGAAGAAAGCCTCTGCGATGAATGCAGGCGCATAAAGAGGGATAAGATAACGGCCTCTGTACGGCAGGTGCTGCGGGATATGCCCTGGGCACGATATCCGGAGGTCAAGCAGTATGTACCGGAATGTACGCCCAAAATTGTCAATGAACAGCGTTCGATTATGGTGCAGCAATTGGCAGCTGATACGGATGTAAACGATAAGACGAGCATGAAAGCCAAGACGCTCGTTATGCTCTACCGCTGTCTGCCGCCGGAACAGCTGAATGAAGATAATATCACCCGCGCGCTTTATGCTCTGCGGTTTGATATGCATCGTCCCAAGGATTATAAAACACCCAAGCGCTATGATGTCATCAAGCTGGGGAGGAGGTAACTGATGTTTCTCCATTTAGGCAATGGTATATCCGTGCGAACGAAGGATGTAATTGCGATACACGATTATGCGCTGTTTCAAAAGGGAACAGGCAGCGAATTTCTGAAGCATGAGCAAGCAGCCGGCAGATTAGAGAACACTCTGCCGTTAGAGATTCGTCAGGATGAGGAGGCGAAAAAGTCCCTCATCATCACCGATAAGAAAACTTATCTGTCCGCGATTTCGCCCTGGACACTGAAGCGGCGTTCGCAGATGGTTTATGATACAATGGATATGGAAAAGGATGCTGCGCCCCTTGCAGTATCGGAGTCTTTTACGGAATGATGGGAGCGTAAGATTTCATGGCAAATGATAATGAACAGCTGAATATAGAAAATACAGTACAGCGTGAGGATAACAGCATTGAGAGCGTAGACACCACTGGCATTGAAATCCATACGGATGAAAGCAGTGCCGAGGTAACGGCGGTAGATGCCGATTACGGTGCCGAACAGATTCAGATTCTCGAAGGTTTGGAAGCTGTTCGTATGCGTCCGGGTATGTATATCGGCAGCACCTCTGAGCGCGGCTTGCATCATCTCGTATACGAAGTCGTCGATAACTCCATCGACGAGGCTCTGGCCGGTTTCTGCGACAAGATTGATGTAACCATTCACAAGGATAACAGCATTACCGTAACGGATAATGGCCGTGGTATTCCTGTAGACATGCACGAAAGTGGCATGCCCGCTGTCGAAGTCGTACTGACGGTGCTGCATGCCGGCGGTAAGTTCGGCGGCGACGGCTACAAGGTATCCGGCGGTTTGCACGGCGTAGGTGTATCCGTTGTTAACGCCCTGTCCACTTCCATGGAAGTGCAGGTTAAGCGTGACGGCAAGATTCACGAGATTTCGTTCAAACGCGGCGAAACCGTGGAAAAACTCCATGTTACCGGCGAAACGGAAGTCACGGGCACCCGTGTACACTTCGTACCTGACCCGGAAATCTTCTCCGTGACCACATACAGCTACGATACACTCAAACACCGCCTGCGCGAGCTGGCATTTCTGAACCACGGGATTACCATTGTGCTCAATGATGAGCGTGGTGAGGAACTCAGAAGTGATACGTTCCACTTCGAAGGTGGTATCAGCTCTTTTGTCGAACATTTGAACCGCAAAAAAGAAAAAATCAATCCGGTGCCGATTTACTTCAACGGCATCAAAGATGATACGGTTGTAGAAATTGCGCTGCAGTACAACGACAGCTATCAGGAGAATATCTATTCCTTCGTCAATAACATCAACACCGAAGAAGGCGGTACGCATCTGGCTGGCTTCAAGCTTGCCCTGACCCGTGCAGCCAACGACTTTGCCCGCAAGCAGAACATCCTCAAGGACAAGGATGGCAACCTCTCCGGTGACGACGTGCGTGAAGGTCTGACGGCGGTTATCAGCCTCAAGGTTCGTGACCCGCAGTTCGAAGGTCAGACCAAGACCAAGCTGGGCAACAGCGAAGTGCGCGGTATTGTGGATTCCATCGTAACGGAAGGTCTGTCCGAATACTTCGAGGAAAATCCGACCATTACGAAGAAGTTTATCGAAAAGGCCATCATGGCCGCCCGCGCTCGTGAAGCTGCCCGCAAGGCTCGTGAACTTACACGCCGCAAGAACGCGCTGGAAGTATCAAGCCTGCCCGGCAAATTGGCAGACTGCTCCGTCAAAGACCCGGAAATGGCCGAAATCTACCTCGTCGAGGGTGACTCTGCAGGTGGTTCCGCCAAGCAGGGGCGTGATAGACGTTTCCAGGCTATTCTGCCCCTGCGCGGTAAGATTCTGAACGTCGAAAAAGCACGTTTGGACAAGATTTTTGCCAACGCTGAAATCCGCACGATGATTACGGCATTCGGTACGGGCATCAGCGATGATTTTGATTTGGCAAAACGCCGCTACGGCAAAATCATCATCATGACAGATGCCGATGTCGATGGCGCGCATATCCGTACGTTGCTGTTGACGTTCCTCTATCGCTATATGAAACCGCTGATTGAGCATGGTCATGTATTCATTGCCCAGCCGCCTCTCTATCAGATTCGCAAGGGCAAGAAACATTGGTATACCTATAGTGATGAAGAACTGGCCAAGAAACTCGACGAAGTTGGCCGTGACGGTGTTACGGTACAGCGCTACAAAGGTCTGGGTGAAATGAACCCGGAACAGCTCTGGGAAACGACCATGGACCCTGCCGGTCGTACCATGCTGCGCGTGGAAATGGCTGACGCTGAAGCCGCTGATGAGCTCTTTACGATTCTCATGGGCGATAAGGTTGAGCCGCGCCGCCAGTTCATCGAAGAAAATGCCAAACTGGTACGCAATCTCGATATTTAAGCAAATTTTAATTTGACTTTCCGATTTTTTATGATATAGTAATAGCATAAATCCCATACAAGGGGAGTAGCTGAACGGTCAGATATCGTCAATACGGTGCATCGCACCCGGTATGGCCGGCTATAATTTAGTAAGCAAGACCTTGTCTTACAGGTGGCCTGCGGGCGGCGTGTAGGGCGAGGTCTTTTTGGTATTTATTTTTGCGTGAAAAAGGAGTTTGAGCAGTTATGATGGAATCTATATTTGCAGGGATGTTCAGTCCCGAATGGTTTGCGGCATTATCGGGGATTCTGCTTTTGGATATTTTGCTGTCGGGTGACAATGCGATTTTGATTGCGCTGGCCTGCAAAAATTTGCCGGAGCATCATAAGAAAAAAGCCATCTTTATCGGTGGCTTCGGTGCGGTGTTTATCCGCATCGTATGTACGCTTTTTGCCACCAGCGTGCTGGCGGCACCTTATATCGAATTTATCGGCGGAGCGGCACTTCTCTATATTGCCGTGAAATTGTTGACCGACCATAAGGAAAACAACGAGGAAGGTGAAGCACCGGCAAGCTTTGGCGCGGCTGTGCGCACGATTTTGATTGCCGATTTCATCATGAGCATCGACAATATCCTGTCGCTGGCTGGTGTGGCCAATACAGTGCCGGAAGGCAAGTGGAGCCTGATTATCTGTGGTCTGTTGATTTCTATCCCCATTGTGCTCTTTGGGGCGCAGATTTTCCTCAAGCTCATGCAGAAGGTGCCTGCCCTTATCTATGGTGGTGCGGCCATCCTGGGCTGGACGGCGGCAGAACTGATGACGGCAGATAAAGGCCTGGGCATGTATTTTGAACCCTATGCTTTAGCAATGAAGGTTGGTTTTGTCGCAATTGTTTTGGGCATCGGTTATTATTTGAACAGACGCTATGCGAAGGAAGAAAAGTTGGGAGTGACGGATAATGAATAATTTGAAGACCTTGATGCTGATGGTGCTGTTGGGTGCCATTATGATTTTCATTGGCGGTCTTGTGGGCGGCAAGGGCGGCATGATGGTTATGCTCATGATTTCCCTGGGCATGAATTTCTTTTCCTACTGGTTCAGTGATTCCGTGGTGCTCAAGATGTACAATGCCCGCGAAGTCAGTCGGGAGGAAGCACCGCAGCTCTATGGGCTGGTGGAGAATCTGGCCGCTAATGCCGAGCTGCCCATGCCGCGCGTTTACATCATCAACGAGGATACGCCAAATGCCTTTGCGACCGGCCGTAATCCGTCCCATGCAGCGGTAGCGGTAACGACGGGGATTATGCGGGCTTTGGACTATAACGAGCTGTCCGGCGTTCTGGGGCATGAACTTGCCCATGTGAAAAACCGCGTTCTTTGCGTTCTTCGGCGGCCGCAGTGATGATGACGAAGGCGGCAATCCGATTGCTGCCCTCTTGATGGTCTTTCTTGCGCCACTGGCTGCCAGCCTAATTCAGATGGCGATTTCCCGTTCCCGTGAGTATGAAGCCGACCATGATGGTGCCGTGATTTGTGGCAATGCCAACTATCTGGCAGATGCCCTCGAAAAAATCGAGTATTATGCCTTGAATGGCCGTCAGATGAGCGATGCTACACCGGCTACGGCCCATATGTTCATCATTAACCCGTTCAGCGGGATTGGCTCGACCATGAGCAAGCTCTTCAGCACCCATCCGCAGACCAGCGAGCGCATTGCCCGCCTGCGTGCACAGGCTGCCGGCAGATAATGCAGGGAGTAAATTAAAAAAGTAACTTAAAAAGCCCGGAACACCTGTTTCCGTAGCGTTTGACAAGCTTGTCTAAGCGTAGGAAATAGGTGTTCCGGGCTTTTTGCTGTTTGTTATTTGGTCAGTCGATTAAATTCTTCCTGCGGAATCAGCGTGGTCAGCCCCATGATGGACAAGAGCTGTATAAGCGCAGTCTCTTTTTCACAGGTATTGCGGATGATGTGATTGCAGATTTTCCATAAATCAAATTCCTTGTTGTTTTCCGCATACTGCAGATGGATTTTGATTTCCTCATTGTTGCAGCCCAGGCGCAGGAGACGGTCTACGAGGGTCACATAGTCCACCATCAGATAGATGGTTTCCAGCTTTTTCTTAATCAGTTTGCTCATGGGCTTCAAGGCTTCGATTTCCAAAATCATTACGCTGATGGTATGGTCGCGCAGGGCATTTAAGATATCGTCCTTACGATAGCCATAGGATTCCCCTTTATGTGAAAATTCAATGACGAAGTCCAACTTGTTGAATTCTTCGCGCGCAACAGTCTTGAAGAAGTGCTCACGGGGAATATAGTAACGGGTGTGCTTTTCTGTGCTGAAATCATGGGTGGTGTAAACCGGGATGAAGTGAATCCCCATATCCAGTAGATGGGAAGCCATTGTGGCTCTACCGAACGTTCCCGCTTTTGCCGCCTCTATACCTTCTGCCTACAACAACATACTAGATGTCGTTGTTCTCCCTCTTTTATAATACAACACTTGCCATTCGATTTCAATAGAAAAAATTCATTTTCTGTAATTTTATGGAAAAGGCAGGGGAAAAAAGGGATTAACAGACGAATGGCGAATACTATAAAGTAGCATACAGCTATACAATTTGGCAGAATTTTGAGCATTCTATGGGGGAGGAATTGCCATGTATTTTTATTGTGAAAAATGTAAGAAACCGTATCCGCTGAACACACATTCCTATGTTTGTGAGTGTGGTGGGATGTTCCGTTTGCATAAAGACCCGATGGATGAAGTACATCAGGAGATTACGTTAGGGGAAGTCGAAACGCCGTTGCTGCCGCTGAAGGCGGGCAAACTGGATGTATTGTTGAAACTGGAGAATCTGCAGCCCACGGGTTCCTTTAAGGACAGAGGTGCGCATACGTTGATTAATGAGATTCATCATCTGGGCATTAAGAAAATTGCCTTGGATTCTGCGGGCAATGCCGGTGCCTCGATGGCCGCTTATGCTGCGGCTGCCGGGATTGAATGCACGGTTTATGTACCGGATGATATTTCCCCGGAAATGTCCAAGCAGATTGAAGCCTATGGCGCAAAAATCATCAAAGTTCCCAATGGCCGCATGAGCACCTGTGCTGCCGTCAAGAAGGATTTGGGCGATGCTTACTATGCTTCCCATGTATATAATCCGCTGTTCTTTGAGGGGATGCGCCCCATGGCCAAGGAAATTTACAAGCAGCTGGGAAATAAGATTCCGGAGTATATTTTCATGCCTGTTGGCAACGGTACCATGATGATTGGCCTGTATTTGGGCTTTATGGAACTGGGCCGCCTGCCCCATTTCGTAGCTGTACAGAGTTCCAAGTGTGCACCGCTTTATGAGGCCTTTAAGGTCGTAGAGGAGCAGCCGAAAAAGACGACGATTGCTCATGCTATCCGCATTGAACGTCCGAAACGCCTTACTACGATGCTGGAGATTTTAAAGCAGTCCGGCGGTGATGTGGTAACGGTTGAAGATGCAGAAATCCTCAAGGCCAAGAAGTATCTAGGCTCCAAGGGGGTATATGCGGAACTGACTTCGGCTGCTGCGCTGGCTGGTGCAGAGAAGTTCTTTGCCGCAGGTAAGCCGGACAACTACAAGGTGGTTATCCCCATCACGGGCAGCGGTTTGAAACGCTGATTATGGCCGCAAACGCGAACAGGAGAAGACGATATGCTGCATGGAATAATTGATATTGGCTCCAACACCATTCGCATGGCGGTGTATCTCATCGAGGGCGGCCATTTTGAACAGCTGATGAAGCGAAAGCACACCGTAGGACTGGCCTCATATGTTGAAGATGGCGTAATGCAGCCGGAGGGCATTGAGCGGGCGGTGGAAACCTTGTTGGAATACAAGGATTTTCTTCACTGTTTCAACATCACCAAAGTGGCTGCCTTTACCACGGCCGCTTTGCGCAATGCCAAGAACAGCCGCGAGGCTGTTGGTGAAATTGAACGCCGCACGGGGATAGATATTCAGGTCATCAGCGGTGACGAGGAGGCCACGCTGGATTTTATCGGGGCAACACACAGTTTGAATAATGATTCGGGGCTGTTAATCGATATTGGCGGCGGCAGCACGGAGATTGTTACCTATCGGGAGCGGCAGATACAGTATAAAACCAGCTTGCCCATCGGCTCTTTGGGCTTTGCCAAGAAGTATGTCAGCGGTATTTTGCCCACCATGCAGGAATGTATGGAAATGCATGGTGAGGCAGAAGCTACGATTGGCGCTGCTGCAGATTTCTTGACCATCAGCGAAGCGGAAATCGTAGGCATTGGCGGCACCTTCAAGGGAGCTTGTGCGTTAAACAATGAACTGTTTAATCTGCCGGCGGTAAATCGGCGGCTGGAAACCAAAAATATTCGCACGCTGATTGGCACGTTTGTCAGCGATATGGGCATGACGCAAAATATGGCCGTGGCTTTGATGCGTTCTGTACCGGAGCGGCTGCAAACCATTATTCCGGGCCTCATTATTGCCAGTGTCCTATCCCGCAGGTTTCAGAGTACCTGGATTACCTATAGTGATTCAGGCGTGCGGGAAGGCTATATATACGATAAGATTATCGGTATTTAAAAAAAACGCTAAATCTGCGAATGTGGGCAGATTTAGCGTTTTTATGTATTCTTTTTTACGAATTGCTGTCTGTATTACCTTCCAGACCAGCAAATTCGCCTTCGTCTTCACCGGCAATATGATAAGTATTGCGCCCTTTTTCTTTGGCAGCGAACAGTGCCAGGTCCGCTGCGTGGAAGAGGTGATTATAGGTCTTGCCATTCTGCGGAGATACGGCAATGCCGATGCTGGCACTGATGCCGGCATTCGTGTCCCCAATCGTGAGGCTGCGTGCCATTTGGTTGATTTCATTGGCCTTGCGCTTGATGATGGTCAAATCCTTCTGATGGTCGATGATGACGACGAATTCATCACTATCAAGGTGGCCTACCGTGTCATACGAACGGAAGATTTCCTTTAACCCCTGCGCGAATTTTTGCAGGATACGGTTGCCGTACTGATGACCGTCTTCCTTGGTGGCTTTTTGGAAGTTGTCCAAATCAATAAGGAAAATGGCCATCATGCCGGGCGCGAAGGATTCCTCGTATTCTTGCAGGCGTTGGCGGCAAATGGCTTCTACCGCTGCACGGCTGGCAAGGCCGGTCAGCGCGTCGGTGTCATTTTCTTGTTTCATGTTGTGGCGCATGGCACGGATTTCATTGATGGCCATAGCCATTTCACCGAGTTCATCCTCTGAGAGAATGCTGAGCTGTTTTTCATCATCATTGCCTTTGACGATGTCGGTGATTACCTTGCAGATTTTGCGAATGGGAATCGTCATGCGGGTGGCCAGAATATGGGCGATAATACTTACGAGCACCAGCAGGAGCAGACCGATGATACCGACACGGACAATTTCCTCATTGGCAGCGTGGTAAACGACACTGGACGGCTGAATCGTGGCAACGTTCCAATTGGTCAGCTGATTGCGCGAACAGGTGACGAAGTATTTTTCCCCGAGCAGTTCAATGCGGGCGATACCATTGTTTTCATTCATGACACGGACGATTTTCTGATAATAATCCGGGTCTTCGACATCCTCTGATTCAGGGTGGGAGTTGGCAATCACCTTGTTTTCCTGGTCGAGCACGAGGATGGAGATATCATCCACGCTTTGGTGGGTGATGAATTCCTGCAGGTTGTCCAGATTCAAATTCCGTTGCAGCATGCCAATCGGTTGATGTTGGTCGTTAAAAACCGGTACTTCCATAACAATCATCATTTGGCCGGTGGACATGCTGACGATGATATCCGAAACGTAATCATGGCCGCTCATGGCTTCCTGAAAATGCCGCCGCTGGCTGACATTGACCAAGGGGGAATCGTCGCTGCGGAGCAGCTGCTGTCCTTCCATATTGGTGACCGCGGTTAGATTGTTGTCGCGGAACAGATTATCGTTGCTGCGGAGCAGCTGCCGCAGGGCATTTTCATCCTCCGGGGTGCCGGTGGTCAGGTATTTTTTTATGGTCGGTGCATCGGCTATGGTATGCAGCGTGTAAAAATTGTTTTGTAGCACATTGGTCAGGTGTTCGTTGACAATGGTATTGTTCAGCCAGCCGGTATTCTTGGCGTGCTGTTCCATATGGTCTGCAAGCCGAAAGCCACTGTAAATGAGCATGGCCAAAAAAGGAATTATGCCCATCAGGGTTAAAAGCAGGAATAATTTTTTATGAATACTTCTTTTTCCCATAAAGCTACACCTCGGTTATATTGTTGTTTGATAATTTCAATATTTATAACATTATATCATAAAATTAGGATTTTTTCAGTAAATAAGCGTATTGTTTGGATGAAAAATGTATTTATTTTTTAGAGGTTTTTTATTATTTTTAGCGAATATTATTTTTTATAGATTTTCTCAGCACTGCTGTTTTTTATTTCTATTTATGATATTTTTAGTAAATTTTTTTTTACAAAGTCAATAATACACAATAAAAAATAAAAAAATATATCGTTATTACCAAATATAATTTGCTCCCTATATTGTTTTTTAGATATAGGTAGTAATTATTGCGAATTTTTCCGCAGAGTGATATAATTAAAGAAAGAAATAATTAAAACAATATAGACAATTTACAAAGAGAGGTAAAAATTTATAGAGAAGTGAAGGGGATGCCAATGTTTTCCAAGCTAATGGATGTACTAAACGATTTACAGCCCAGACAGTTATTGATGCTGGCAGGGGGAACGGCGGTAGCGGTGTTTTTGGTGGTCTATATGGCGTTGAGTGGGATGACCGATAAGGCCGCAGAAGTACAGAAGACAGCGCCTGCTGTACAGACACAGACAGCTATGACACAGGTGGTGATGGCGAAAGATGATATCCCGTCCCGTACCGTTATCCAGGAGGATATGCTGGAAATCAAGGAAATTCCCGTGGAAGCCGTTCCACGGGGCGCAATGATGAGCATGCAGGATGTAGTGGGACAGCCTGCCGCTTCGACAATCTATGCCGGGGATATTGTTACCTTGTCCAAGCTGGTCGTGGACAAAAGCAAAGCCGGATTTGTAGGTGAAATACCGGAAAACTGCCGGGCCGTATCGGTAGGGGTTAGTGAAATTACCGGTGTAGCAGGGTTTGCGAAACCAGGCGATTACGTGGATGTAATTCTGGTGGAGAAAACCAATCAGGGAGCTACCAGCCGGTTCCTGCTCAAAAATGTCCTGCTGTTGGGGATTAATCAGGATACAGCGGCACAGGAAAAAGACGCTGCCAAGGATAAAGGGCGGACGGCGAAGCCCGCTACAGCTACGCTGGCGTTGCAGCCGGACGATATGCTGCAACTCATTTCCGCAGCGGCCATAGGGGATATTTATCTGGCACTGCGTCCGTTCCATACAGCAGATACAGGAAACTTTTTGGACACCTATACTCTGCGATCTTCGAAAGGAAATGAAGTAGTCAAAGCCAATACAGCAGCGGCTGCGCCTGCACCAACTGCGGCGCCGGTTTATTCGGCACCGGCAGTAAGTGCACCTGCGGCGCCCCGCTCCTCTGGCGGCTTTGAAATCATTGAAGGCGATAAAGTTACTGCGAAGTGAAGGTGGACGGCTTGAAACAGAAAAATTTGAGATTGATTACAGGACTATTGGCCAGCTTTTGTTTTTGGACAGCAAGTGTTTCAGCGGCGGATTTATTATCCGTTGGTGTACATAGTTCGCGTTATGTATCTATGCCGACAAGCATTACCCGCATAGCAGTGGGGGACCCAGAGATTGCAACCATCGTGAGAGTACCATCATCGAGGACAGAATTTTTGGTGGTAGCACACAAGGCCGGAACCACGTCACTCTTCGTTTGGGGGGCAGATGGAGCACGTTATGAGTACATTGTCGGTGTGTCTCCTGAAGATGAGGGCCAGGCTAAGGTTATTGAAAGTGCCATCGGCTTGCCGGGAGTACGGGTAAAGATGGTGGATGGTAAAGTCTTGCTTACCGGTACCGTGGAAAATCAGTATGAGCGCAATTATGCTATGCGAACCGCACAGCTCTTTGTGAAGGATGATACAGCAGGAAATCTTAGTGTAGGCAGCAATGCTAACATGCGAATGCAGGCACAAACTGCTGATAAAAATTCGCGTTCCGGTGCAGTCGGAGGAAATAATTATTCCTCAACAGGTTCGGTAATCGACCTGCTGCATCTTCGTCATCCTTCCCAGATAAAACTGGAAGCACAGGTAGTAGCGATTAATCCTACGGAAAATTCGGATTTGGGCTTTGTCTATGGCTCAGGCACCGGTTCAGACCTTATCAGTTCGCCTGGCGTGTTTTATGGCGGTCAATCCTATGGTTCAGGCGGCAGTACGACCTTCCGCAATAATCCATGGACATGGTTGACGGAACATCATAGTGATATCAATGTTGCCCTGCGGGCTTTGGTAACACAGAACCGGGCCAAGATTTTATCCCGGCCCAGCATTACGACCATGAGCGGGGAAGAAGCCGTTATTCAGGTTGGCGGTGAGATTCCCTATACGACCAGAGATAAAAATGGCAATCCTACGACTGAATTCAAAGATTACGGGATTATCTTGCAGTTCAAGCCTTTGGTCGATGCGGAAAATCGCATTGTTTCCTCTATCCATACAGAAGTCAGCATGCCTAGTGGGGAAACCATAGACAATCAGCCGATTTTGGACAAACGGCGGGCGGATGCAGTCGTAACGGCAACATCCGGCTCGACAATGGTTATTGGCGGCTTGATGGATTCGCGTGAGTATAAGGTGGTTCGCAAATTCCCCTTCCTGGGTGATATTCCTATTATTGGCGAATTTTTCAAGTACACCTCGAAAAGCCGCAATCGGCAGGAGTTGATTATTTTAGTTACGCCACGTTTGGTTGATGAGAATAGCGCTTCCAAGGCAGAGATGACCAATGATATGCATAAGTTCTATCAGAAAGGTCAGCAGGAGAAGGCTGCTATGAAAAAAGTAGACCTCAATGAAGAAAGTGCAGCAGCAGAGAAAAAGACAGAAGAAGCTGTTGAGGAAAAGGCATCTGCGGTGAATCGGGAGGGGGATGATTCCCGGCAGGTAGCATCGGAAATGGCCAGTGAGTCGGTTTTGGATAAATACCTGAATCGTGATGTCTTGAAGAAAAAATAAGGAGCGCTGCAATAGGGGAAGGGGGAGTTGATGACATGGACGCAACGAGCAGTATTATTATCTCTGTTTTCAGCACTTCCTCTGGTAATGGCAAAACCGTTACGGCAATCAATTTGGCAGCCGGACTGGCTGAGGAAGGGTATCGGACATGTTTGGTAGACCTTGATTTGCAGTTTGGTGACGTTATGGGCTATCTGGATATGGTAAGTGATTTTACCATTGCCGATGCCCAACGGGCTATATTGAGGAATGAAGAAAAATTTAATGTAGATGATTACCTGACGGAATACAAATGTGGCGATACAGCTTTTTCGGTATTGCCGCCGCCAAGGGAGATCAATGATGCTTATTTAATCAGCGTGGAGGCTGTCGAAAAGATCATCGGCTCGATGAAGGGGTTCAACTTTGTCGTACTGGATTTGAACGCGGTATTCAATACCTTAAATTTGGCTATGTTGGATATGAGTACGGTCATCAATTTTGTCGGTGTGATGGATTTTTTACCGGCGGTAAAAAACTATAAAGTTGGTTATGATACGCTTTTGCGCTTTGATTATGAGGAAAGTAAGATTTGTCTGGTCGAAAATAAAGCCGATTCAGAGCAGTATATCAAAGCGAGGGATGTAGAGCGGCTCTTGGGGGCAAAGATTTATCATCATTTGCCCAGTGACCCGCAAGCCATTACCTATTCTATCCGTATGGGGAAGCCACTCATGTATTGTGTACCTTTGTCACCGTTGACCCAAAGTTATTGGGAACTGGTGGGCAGATATACGAATCGAACCAAGAAGTCCCCGACAGCTTCGCTGCCGGCTAATGAGAAGAAAGGACCAAAGAAGCTTCTTTCCTGGCTGCTTGGGGAGGATGACTGGCTGACGGCGCAGAATATGAAGTGAGAGCTGGTGACCAAGGTGACTTATCGCGTAATACTTGTAGAACGGGAGCGGGATATGCTGTCCCGGATGGCGGGCATACTCAAGGCTAATGATGCATTTGACCTGGCTGCAACCTTTCATGATGCGGATACGGCCTATGGGCAGAGCAGTGTTTTTCGTCCGACGTTATTTTTAATTAATGTAGATGAACCTGAAGCCGTGGAGATGATTCCTCGGTTTATCAAATCCTATCCGCAGGCTCAGGTCCTGGGGCTTATGGGGCAGTGGAAATCTTCTGTGGCAGATGCGATGTTGTCAGCGGGTGCTTGTGGCTGTATTCTGAAGCCGTTCCATTCTGCTGATGTTTTTGAGGCTTTGAAGATTTATAAACGTCGGGGAAAGTCCTTGCCGACACGTACGTTGGCTTTGTTCAGTCCCAAAGGCCATTCCGGCCGTACTACTTTGGCAACGGTGTTGGCCATTGAGCTGGCCAAAAAAAGTGGCGAATCCGTAGGGATTATTGATGCGGATTTGCAGTTTGGTGACGTGGCGATGTTCTTTGATGCTGTTCCCCGACATAATGTGGTAGAGGCAACGCATGATATCAATCTGTTGACGCCAGCGGCATTAGAAAATTATTTTCATCCGGTGGGCAATGGTGTATGGATTATGAGCGGTCCTTTACAGCCGGAACATGCCGAATTGGTAGAGGCTAACCGCCTGATTGAAGTGGTGCGGATGGCAGGCTGTTTGTTCCGTTATGTCATACTGGATTTACCGGTAGGTTTTAATCCAATTTCACTGGCACTTGCTGAGTGTGCTGATACGGATATCCTGATATCTATGCTGAATAGTGGGCAGGAAGTACGGCATATGAAGCGTTCACTAAAGATGTTTCATATGTGGGATGCTTATGGAAAACGGGTTTACACGATGTTTTCCGGTGTACAGAACTGTACCGAAGACCATAAGCGCAAGTTGGAAGGGGAACTGGGGCGCTCCGTAACATTAATGTTGCCGGAGGAACGGCGAATTAAGGATGTTACGGGCAGTGGGCGGCTGATGAAGGATTTGCCGGATAGTTCACCTTATGTCGAGGCTGTATCAGAATTTGCCTTTGCGCTTATCGGTGACCGGAGGTGAGCGCGATGATTATTCTGGCAGCAATAGTTGCCGCTTTGGCTGCTTTTTTTCTAGTAATCTTGATTGCGGTATATTTTCAGCATGTGCGGCGCATGAGTATTTTTTATCGTCTGCGTCGTCATCATATCATTGAAGCTGGACAGACTTTGGATCAGCCTTATCTGGAGCGGATGCGGCAATGGCTGCGTAAGGCCGCGGCTCCCATAGCGGAACATGGGCCGATACAAGCCTTGGATTTTCGGATGCGGCAGGCAGGAATTCCCCTGTTGGGCGGCGAATTTTTAGTATTATTATCCGTTAGTTCTTTGGCGGCTTTTCTGATTGGTTGGATGCTTACCTTGGAACTGGGAACAGCATTTCTGTTTGGTGGGCTCGTTGCCGCAGCGATTTGGATTTTTGTAGCTTGGCGGGCATATAACCGCCGTAATGCCTTTACCGAACAGCTAGGGGATTGCCTGACAACGATTGCCAATGCTTTGCGGGCAGGTTATAGTTTCCCTCAGTCGGTAGAGGTCGTATCCAGAGAAATGGAACCGCCCATCAGTGATGAATTTGCTCAGGTGTCTCGCGAAGTTTCCATGGGTGTGCCGTTGGAATCGGCTTTGGAAGCTATGGGGCGCCGGGTCGGTAGTATGGATTTGGACTTGGTGATAACAGCCGTGCTGATTCAGCGGGAAGTCGGCGGTAATTTGGCGCAGATTCTCGATAATATCGGCGATACCATTCAAGAACGCATTCGCATGAAGCGTGAGATTTTCGCATTGACAGCACAGGGGCGTTTATCGGCATGGGTGCTTATCCTTTTACCGTTTTTGATGGCGCTGTTCCTGTATATCTTTAGCCCGGACCAGTTAACGATACTGATTGATGACCCATTGGGGCGTCTGGCGCTGATGATTTCAATGCTTTTGGAGCTTATAGGCTATGTGGTCATCCAAAAGATTGTCCATATAGAGGTATAATTTTATAAATTTAATGATTTAGTAGAAAGGGTGTGGATGATATGTTACAGCGTATTGAAAAAATTTGGTCGGAAAAGGGTCAGGGCATTGTGGAGTATGCACTGATTCTGGCATTTGTGGTGGCTATTGCCATAGTAGCGTTGAAGAGTGATAGTGGTATTGGGAAGAGTATACAGAATTTGTTTAGCAATACAGGTACGCAGATAGAAGACGCGGGAAAGAATATTGGAAAATAGTAATAACATATATGGTTATGTTATGGTAATTGACAGGGAATGGTAAATTATGTGTTAGAGAAAAGAGCTTCTTGATATTGGGAGGCTCTTTTCTTCACTAAGTTATTTGGGCGGGGAGGTGATGCAGGTGAACAGACAGAAAGGTCAGTCGGTAGTGGAGTTTGCGCTGATTATTCCCTTGGTTTTAATCGTGATTATGGGCATGATATATGGTGCCTTTGCCTATGCGGATTATATGCAGTGCACCACCTCGGTTAGGGAAGCTGCCAGAAATATAGCTATGCAGACAACGACGATAAAACGTCAGGATAAGGCAGAGGCCTTGAAACATGATTCCTATCAGCCTGCCCTGTACAAAGCGAAGCTTTATCAAGCAGAATATACCGTGGATATAACAGAACCAACGCAGACGGATATTGGTTATGTGGTGGTCAGTGTGACGATGACTAAGCATAGTAATGGGAATAGCGGATCTTTTATTGCTAAAGTATTACCTGAAAAACTTGGCCCGGTTACCTGTACCATGCCGATAGAGCAAGAGGCAAATAATCAAAATGCAAATGGAAATTCATAAATCGAGATAGTAATGCAAGCAAGGTGGGGATGATATGTCGCTCTTAAAGCGTTTGGGCAGAACGAAAGAACAAGCAATTAAGGAAGTAGAAAATCGAGGGACAAATCTGTCCGTGGAAAACAGTCCGGAGCAGATATACGGTGACAGCACAGCTGCGCGGCAGGTAAAAAGCAGCACCATGGATGCAAGTCAGACCTATTCCCGCCTAAGGGCGCAGAAGAGTTCCGAGCAACCCCAAATGGCTTCGGCCTTTGCGGCACGTCGCTCTGCTGTAGTGCAGATAGACCAGATTCAGGAATTGCGTTTGGCGATTCACCGTCGTATCGTGGATGAAATGACGGTGGCGGAACAGCAGCTCATTGCACAGGGGAAAGACGCGCGCGAACAAATCAAGAATTTGATTGCCACCTATCTGGAACGGGAAATGGTCAACAACAATTACAATTTGTCCCGCGCAGAACGCATGGTGTTGGTGGATGATATCTGTGATGAACTCTTAGGTTTGGGACCGTTGGAACCGCTCTTGAAGGATAATACCATTACCGAAATTATGGTCAACGGGCCGAAGGATATTTTCGTGGAGCGTAATGGTAAGCTTTTACTCTCCGATACACGTTTTTATGACGATAACCATTTGATGAACATTATCGAGCGTATTCTTGCGCCGCTAGGCAGACGCGTGGATGAAGCCTCGCCGCTCGTTGATGCGCGACTCGCAGATGGCTCTCGTGTAAATATCATTATTCCGCCGTTGTCGCTGATTGGTCCAACGGTGACGATTCGTAAATTTTCCAAGAACGCACTTTCTGTGGAGAATTTGGTGGAATTGGAGACGCTGAGCGAAAAAATGGCGTTGTTTTTGCAGGCTTGTGTTAAGGCCAGATTGAATATTTTGGTCGCCGGCGGAACCGGTTCAGGTAAAACCACAACCCTTAACGTCTTGTCCTCCTTTATTCCCTCGAATGAACGCATTGTCACCATCGAAGATGCGGCCGAGTTAAGATTGCAGCAGCGTCATGTGGTTACGTTGGAATCCCGTCCGGCCAATATCGAAGGTACAGGCGCGGTGACCATTCGCGATTTGGTGCGCAATGCCCTGCGTATGCGTCCTGACCGCATTATTGTCGGCGAGGTTCGTTCCGGTGAAGCCTTGGATATGTTACAGGCTATGAATACTGGTCATGATGGTTCCATCACCACCGCTCATGCCAACAGTCCGCGTGATGTGCTGTCCCGTTTGGAAACCATGACCTTGATGGCTGGTATGGAACTGCCGGTGCGGGCAGTGCGCACGCAGATATCCTCGGCAATTAACCTCATTATTCAGCAGTCCCGTTTGCAGGACGGCAGTCGTAAACTGACCCATATTACGGAAGTACAGGGAATGGAAGGCGATACGATTATTTTGCAGGATTTGTTCCGCTACGTGCAGGATTATATTGACGATAAAGGCAAATCCGTAGGTCATTTTGAAGCCACGGGACTGCAGCCGTCCTTTATGGATAAATTCCGCATTCATGGTGTGGATGTGCCGCGGGATATCTTCCAAAAAGGCTGAGGAGGGATGACGATGATTATTTTACTATCCGCCTTGGTGACTGCCTTAGTGATGGTCATTTTGTTTTTGCTTTATTATACCGCCCGCAGACCTCAGCTGCAGACCAGACAGCATTTGGAGCGGATGATTGCAGAAGCGGAAGCACAGCGTCAGGCGGCAAAGCAACAGAAGCCGAAGGCCTCGCTGGAAGCCGGTAAGACTGAAGATTATCACTATATGCGTGAACAGTCTTTTAAGGAACGTGTTATCCGCCCGCTGGTGATTTCTGTGGAAAACTGGCTGATGAAGTTTGCTCCGCGGGAATTGCGTGCGATGATGGAAAATATGCTTATGCATCTTGGCATGCAGGAAAAGTGGAGTCTTAACCGTTTGGTGGCAGGCTGGGTGTTATGTGTGGCCGCAGGTGTATTTTTGGCATTGCTGAGCATATCTGTGTTATCGCCATTGCAGGTTCCGCAGCAAATCGCCATACTGCTTTTGGGCGTGGGCTTAGGAGCCGTTATTCCCTTTCTGTTATTGCAGTCGGCTATTCAACGGCGCAAGGCAACGATAAGACGTCAGTTGCCGGAATTCCTGGATTTCCTCTGTGTCAGTGTTCAGGCCGGACTTTCCTTTGACGGTGCTGTAGCAAAGATTGTACATCGCATGAAAGGCCCGCTGACGGAGGAATTTCGGCGGATGCTGCGCGATATGGGCTTGGGCATGGACAGACAGAGAACCCTTACCCAGCTGGCAAATCGCTGTGATTTGGAGGAAATGTACCTTTTCACCGCTTCGGTCATTCAGGCTGAACATTTGGGCACGAGCATGTCCAGAACCCTGAAAATTCAGGCGGATAATATGCGTGACCGGCACCGTCAGGCAGTGCGGGCCATGGCACTAAAAGCACCGGTAAAGATTATTTTCCCGATGGTGCTGTTTATCTTTCCGGCGATTTTTGTCATGGTGGTTTTCCCGTCTGCATTGACTTTACTTAAATCGTTGAATCAATAGAAATCGTTAAAGGAACGGAGGTGGGATATAATGCTGAGGAAATTGCAGAAAATTTTATGCAGGGAAAATGGACAGTCTATGGTCGAATGGGCACTTGTGGCGCTATTTGTCGTAGGGATTGTCTATATGTTCCGTGAATCCAACATACTCCCGCAGGTGACCAAGAGTTATAACAATGTGGGCAGTTACCTGAGCAGTACGCCCACCTCAGAGCAGGCCATCAATAAGTATGGGGCTTTGTCCAATTCAGAGCTGCGGGAGGCCGTGTCGAATCAAGAGCGCATCGCGATGGACGATGCCACTTTGCGGAATATAGCGGGGGCTTTTTTGGGTAAGACACAGACTGAGATTAGAGCGATGTTGATGAGTCAACCTAGTTGGGATGCAAAATATGATCGTAATGCTTTAAATAAGGGAACTTTACTCTTTGACTACTATATCAACAGTACAGGTGACGGGGAAAACGGGAGTGTTAAGACAAGGTTTGATAATGGTGTAGTGGCTAAGGATAATCTGGTCAATTGGATGCAGGGGAACTATACCCAATATCCATCAACACAAAAGCAGATGGAGTCAGACAACCGGTATTTTTTCTCGGATGACCTTATTTACACGCAGGGAGTCTATAATCATGCGATAATAGAAGATAATAAAGATGATAGCTATGCCGTTAGTGTCCGTTGTGCTTTTGAATTTGATAAAACTACTGGTAAAGCTAAGGCTATCCAAATATGGGCTACGCGTAATGCGCAGGTAGATGGAAGCTGGGTTCGTGATAAGACACAGGGCATAAACGGAGACATGAGTATTAGGGTAGAATAAGGGGGGATTATCATGAGAGGAAAGCAGGCAGAGAAAGGCACGGTGATTGTCTTTTTTGCTCTCATGCTGCCTTTCTTAATTCTTTTTGCAGGCATGGCAATTGATATAGGACGCAGTTATCTGCATAAATCCTATATGCAGAATGCAGCCGATATGGCAGCTTTAGCTGGGGTGGAAAGCGTCAGCGGCAAGAAAGCAAGCCTGATAACGGTAACGGATGTGCCGGCTCTTGGTCAATTGATTACAACTGAATCCAGTAAGAAAGCAGATGCTGGAGCGGATAAATTTTTGCAAATGGATAACAATGGCAAATGGAAAACAGGCGGCACTAATGTCAAAACAGAACTGCGTAAGGAGATTGACCCAAATAAAAATAGTCCGTTATTAAGGAATCGTGCTCTTGAGTATTACTATAAGGTGGAACTAACGGATGATATGGATTTTCAGTTCGCAAAAATGTTTCTGCCCGAGGCTTTAATACCTGCAGATTGGACTGTAAAGGTAGAGGCTTGGGCGAGAGGTGGAAATAAGGATAACCCGCTCGCAGGGGTTGACCTGTTGACACAGATGCAGGAAGTGGAGGATGCGTATACCTTTTCCACTTTTCAGGAGTGGGAAGCAAATACTAAAGTACCAACGGGGTACAATGGAAATCGAAGAGATTATATGAAGGCGATTAGTTTTACCAATAAGGGACCTGCTTATAACGCAGATGGTACCAGGTCGGAAATATTTGATATGGACGGTACGGCAAGCATAAACAATAATATGAGAAGTCTGCTAATCAATTATAAGCCGGATTTTTCTTCATCAAGTAAGCTGACGGGGAACTGGGATCTCGATGTTATTGATAATATGACGCCTGCTCAGGCAAGAGCATATCTATATGACCTTAATCTTGGTATAGAGCTTACCAACTGGAGGATTATTAACGCAAATGGCGTAGCTATAGAAGAAAATGAAGGCGGCTATAGCTTGTGGGGAAAATTCTACGATAAATTGGTAACCAAATTTGGGGAAGCAACAGCAACGGAGATTATGTTTGCCCGTATAAAATCCATTGTCAATGTTTTAGAGCCTTATGCAGTGCGGGATTTGTCTACTTTGCCTGCATCAGAAATATCATATGACGTGTACACAGATGAACCAAATAAAATTGACCCACTATTTGTTCGCCTTGAGAGTGAGGAATATAATACAGCTGGGGGCAGAGGTTGGGTTACCAACACTGTGCGCGATATCAGCATAAATATCAAGGCGGACAATACCGAAAAAGATATTTATGGAGATTATAAATATCGTCCTATGATATTCTTCTATGACGGTCCGGTCGGAGAAGATGAAGATGGCGATGGAATTGGGGAGCGCGGCAAAGGGCGCAAGTCCAAAACGGTAGTGTTGTCTCTAGAAGAAGATTTCCGAGGAATTTTGTTTGCTCCTAACAGCCCGGTTCATGTAGAAGGTAACGGGCATAAGTTCCAAGGGATAATCATAGCAGAGAAGTTCGTGGATGCTGCTGGCAATACGATTGACGCACCCAGCTATGAGGGGCTAAACTATTCTAATTTGGATGCAGCGACTGCAGATGAGTTACAATCTTTTTATGCAAAACTCGGCTTTAGTGAGGCAAAATATGATGATTTCCATGTTGTACGCTTGAGTGTCTATAATAATCCCAATATGGATGTAGCTTATACGACAGGTAGATCCGGGATAACTATATAACAAAAAGCATTTGCCTATGCATAAGGCAAATGCTATAATATACCTAAAGAAGGTGCCGCCTAGCGGTCGCCCTCGGTTAGGATTTTTTCAAAGTGAATAAACCGCCGAAGTTTGCGAGGCTAGGGCGGTTTATTTTTTTATCTCTATGAGGATGAGCAGGATTAAGAGTAGAACGACGATTAACTCATTCATAGGCGAGCACCTCATTTCTGAGGGCAAAGTTTGACCGCCAAACAGCACCTGAATTAGATGGTATACCATTATTGAAAGTCTGTCAACGCTTATTTTATGGGCGTTGATAGACTTTTTTGTGTAAAAATGGTATAATAAGAAGCTAGTAATTTTGCTTATAATTCAGTTGATATTAGTGATAAATAAGATTTTGAGGTGAGATTGTGGAGTTTGAACAGGGAAAAATCGTCCCCGTTAATCTGGAACACGAGATGAAGAACTGCTACATCGACTATGCGATGAGCGTTATCGTGGCTCGTGCCCTGCCGGATGTTCGGGATGGTTTGAAACCGGTACACCGCCGTATACTCTATGCCATGCAGGAAGCAGGCATGGGGTCCGGCAAGCCCTACAAGAAGTCGGCGCGTATCGTCGGCGAAGTTTTGGGTAAATATCATCCGCATGGTGATACATCCGTTTATGATGCCATCGTCCGCATGGCGCAGGATTTCTCCATGCGCTACATGCTGGCTGACGGCCACGGCAACTTCGGTTCCGTAGATGGTGACCCGGCTGCTGCTATGCGTTATACGGAAGTCCGTATGTCCAAGATTTCCGAGCTCATGTTGCAGGATATAGACAAGGAAACCGTGGACTTTGTGCCCAACTATGATGAATCTTTGAAGGAACCGGCAGTATTGCCGTCGAAGTTCCCGCAGCTCTTGGTCAATGGTACTTCCGGTATCGCTGTAGGTATGGCGACAAATATCCCGCCGCATAATATGCGGGAGGTTATTGATGGCACGCTGATGCTCATTGATAATCCGGATACGACCATCGAGGAACTCATGACCGCCATTAAGGGGCCGGATTTCCCGACGGCAGGTCTTATCTTGGGCAAAGAGGGCATCAAGCAGGCCTATATGACCGGCCGCGGCATCATCAAGATGCGTGCTAATGCGCATATCGAAACCATGAGTAACGGCAAGCCGCGTATCGTCGTTACGGAACTGCCGTATCAGGTCAACAAGGCGCGTCTTATCGAAAAGATTGCCCAGCTGGTGCGTGATAAGCAGATTGAGGGCATTACAGATTTGCGGGATGAATCGGACCGCAATGGTATGCACATCGTTATCGACCTGCGCCGTGATGCCAACGCTAATGTTATCCTGAACCAGCTCTTTAAGCATACGCAGCTGCAGGACAGCTTCGGTGTGATTATGCTGGCTCTGGTGGATGGCAAGCCGCAGGTGTTGAACCTCAAGCAGGTGCTCCATTACTATATCAAGCATCAGGAAGAAGTCATCACCCGCCGGACGCAGTACGAACTGAAGAAGGCCGAAGCCCGCGCTCATATCCTGGAAGGTTTGACGATTGCCCTCGACCATCTGGATGCCGTTATCACGACCATCCGCGAGAGCCGTACGGCAGATATCGCCAAGGAAGCCTTGATGACGGGCTTCAAGCTTTCCGATAAACAGGCACAGGCCATCCTCGACCTCCGTCTCCAGCGCCTGACCGGTCTGGAACGGGAAAAGATTGAAGAAGAATATCAGGAAACATTGAAGGCCATCGAAGAATTTAAGGCCATCCTTGCCGACAATCAGAAAATCCTGAACATCATCAAGGAAGAACTCACGGCGGTGAAGGAAAAGTATGGTGATGACCGCCGCACGAAGCTCACCATCGACACTTCCGAAATTGATGTGGAAGACCTCATCGCCGAGGAAGATGTGGTGATTACCCTCACCCATAACAACTATATCAAGCGTATGCCGCTCGACACCTACCGCCGTCAGAATCGCGGTGGCAAGGGCATCAAGGGCATGGGCACGAAGGAAACGGACTTTGTGGAAAATCTCCTGATTACCACAACCCATCATACCATCCTGTTCTTCACGACCCGTGGCCGCGTCTACAGCCTGAAAGCTTACGAGATTGCCGAATCCAGCCGTACGGCAAAAGGAACGGCGATTATCAATCTGCTGCAGCTTGAACAGGAAGAAAAGATTACGGCGGTTATTCAGGTCAAGGGCTTTGATCCGGATCGGTACCTCTTTATGGCAACCCGCAAGGGTATCGTGAAGAAGACCTCCTTGTCCGAGTTCAGCAACCTGCGCAAGAACGGCCTGAATGCCATCAACCTCGATGATGATGACGACCTCATGGGCGTTAAATTCACCGATGGCGAAAGCTATCTGATGCTCGGCACGAAGCTCGGCAAGGCCATTGCCTTCTCCGAAGATGATGTGCGTGCTATGGGCCGTATGGCCCGCGGTGTCAAGGGCATTACCCTGTCTGATGGTGATGAAGTCGTTGGCATGGATATTCTCGTGCGCAATGCCGAAGTCCTGACCGTTACGGAATGCGGCTATGGTAAGCGTACCAGCACGGAAGAATATCGTGCGCAGACCCGTGGTGGCAAGGGCCTTATCAACATGAAGGTCACGGAAAAGACCGGCCAGGTCGTAGGCATCAAGGTGGTTCGTCCTGAACATGAACTCATGCTCATTACTACTGATGGTATCGTTATTCGCACCAATGTGTCGGATATCTCTGTTATCAGCCGTAATACACAGGGCGTCAAGCTCATGACTACGGCAGAAAATGATAAGGTAGCATCTATGGCAACCTTAGCTCAGAAGGAAGACTAAAAACGATATAGAACGTAAAGGGAGCTATGACAAATGTGAAATCATTTGTCATAGCTCCTTTTTGGCTGTTTATATTATTCGCTCATGCTGTGATTTTAATAAATCGGCTATATATGGACTCAATTCTTCTTGCTCACCGGGGGTTAATTGACCATCCTCATTGCGGATAACAACAGTGGTTTTTTCGTGTATTCCACCACAGAGAAAGATAAAACCGCCATCCGAATTGGAATCGACACCTAAATATATTGGACAGTCCGAAAAACCAAACTGGTTGGATGTAAAGCTTCCATCCAAAAATTCGTTGTGTCCGGTCAGAATAATCAGGTCTTGTTGATGTTTTAGCATCGCTTTCACGACATAAACATATTCACGCCTTAGTGGCTCCGTACCATTGAAATCGTCTGATGGATAAACATCTAGGGGAATCCGGGCATAGATTGTTCCCAGATATCCTTTGACGTTACATTTTAATGCTTCACCATTATCATGCAAAACAAAACCATGGGGAGACGTCGAAATGCCCATTTCTCTGCCGCTGGGATCATCTAGTTTTATCGTTGTGTAGTCTCTGGCGTGCACCAAAACTTCCGGCTGACCGATATAGAGATATTCTGCGGCCCATGCTGAGGAGATTGGCGATAGAAGAATCACACTAAACAGGAATGCTAAAAAGGCCATAAATTTGCGCATGGTCTATCCCGCCTTTCTTATCTTGATAGCAGTCATTTTATCGTATCGAAGCCATACTCAGTTTTCGTTATGTCCCTTATTCGTGGTGAGTAATGGTTTTTCCTTCACGTATCGAGCTTTAAGATAATTTTGTGGGATTTTATATAAGCGTGTTTAATTTTGTAAGAGTTCCCGCGTACGCGCAGCAACCATTTCCGGAGTCATATCGCGGTTGCGGGCAACGCCGGTTTTGCGGGCGGCTTTGGCCACAGCGGCGGCTACGGTTGGTGCCACTTCCGGGTTAAAGGGGCTGGCGATGATGTGTTCTTCGTCGAGCTCGGCAGGGCTAATCAGAGAGGCAATGGCCTGCGCTGCAGCCATCTTCATTTCCTCGTTGATGGTGCTGGCCTGAACATCCAAGGCTCCACGGAAGATGCCGGGGAAGGCCAGCAGGTTGTTGACCTGATTGGGGAAGTCGGAGCGGCCTGTGCAGACGATTCGTGCGCCGGCTTCTTTGGCCAGATGGGGCAGGATTTCCGGTTCGGGATTAGCCATGCCCATGACGATGGCATCTTTTTTCATGGTGCGCACCATATCCGGCGTTACACAGCCTGCCACGGAAACGCCGATAAAGACGTCAGCTTTGCGGATAACAGCATTTAACGGGCCTGCCTCATGTCCGGGGTTGGTGATTTTTGCAATATCTTCCTTATAGGGATTCATGCCATTGGGACGGCCATCATAGATGGCACCACGGGAGTCACACAGGATGATATTGCGCCCGCCGGCACGATGAATCAGACGGGTGATAGCCTGTCCGGCTGCACCTGCGCCATTGATGACGAATTTGGCGGTGGCAAAATCCTTGCCTACGATTTTGAAGGCGTTAATCAGTGCGGAAACGACTACGATAGCTGTGCCATGCTGGTCATCATGGAATACGGGGATATCGAGCGTTTTCTTTAATTCCCGTTCAATGTCGAAACATTGAGGTGCTTTGATGTCTTCGAGGTTTATGCCGCCAAAGGTAGGTGCCATGAATTGCACGGCCTTGATTACTTGTATGGGGTCTTGTGCATCCAGGCAGATGGGAACGGCATCCACGCCGGCGAAGGCCTTAAAGAGTACAGCCTTTCCTTCCATTACGGGCAGGCCGGCCATTGCTCCGATATTGCCCAAACCTAAAACGGCAGTACCATTGGTGACAACGGCTACCATATTGCCCTTGCTGGTATAGTCATAGGCCTTGCGTGGGTCTTCTTTGATGGCCAGACAGGGCGCAGCCACGCCAGGAGTATAGGCCAGGGTCAAATCTTCACCAGAATTCAGTGGAACTTTACTATGGACAGCAAGTTTTCCCTGATTATTTTTATGCAGCTCTAAAGCTCTTTCGTTTACGTTGCTCATATGGATACTTCCTTTCTTAATCGATTTATAGTTTAGCTATTTGCTGGAATGGAATCTGTGCGTTACGTTACAGTTTACAATTTTTATCCATAAACAGTGTAATGATGATAAAAATGTAATATATATATTATAAACTACTGACAGTAAAAGACAAATATAAAATATTGATGGATGTGATAACTAAAAGGTATAGTAAGTATAGCAAAACCCGCGCAAACTTTTGGATGTAAAAAGTTTGCGCGGGCTTTATGCTTAATGGCTGTCAGCGTGTCTTGCTTATCCCTGCACTAGGGGTTGGAACTGGTGCGGAATCGCTGTTGCTGCTGTTGTTGTCTGTATTGGCAGTGGTTTGACGGCGTGATGAGCGGTCATCTTCGCTGCTGGTTCGCTCTTTGCGTTCCTCACTGCGGGCGCGCTCTTCACGCTCAATTGTTCTTTCCTCGCTGTTGCGTTTTTCCTTGTCGGCCTTATCTTCTTTGCGGCGGTTCTTGCTGCTGTCGGAAGGTCTGGCGCGGCCAATAGAGGTATCGCTGGCCGGAACTTCGCTGGCACCGGCAGGAATGCTGTTTTCGTATTCGCGGATATCGGCTTCCATCTTTGTTTTGTATTTGCCGCTAAGCGATACGCCAAGCGTGTCGGCTACGGTCAGACGGAGTTTGTTCAGGTCGGGAATCCAATAGCTTACGCCATCAATGTAGAGCGGCTTGCCGGGAACCATATCGGTCTTTAGGCCGTTGTTCTTGGATTCTTTCAACGTTCCAACAAATTCCAACAGCTGACGGAAGGAAAGGTCGGTTTCAAGGGAACCCATAACTTCTTTGATTACCGTGGGCAGTTTGGGGATGATGGAGGGGGATACGAGTTTTTCCATGAAGGCTCGTACAAAGTCCTGCTGACGGCGGATACGGCCCAAATCGCCTTCCTCGTCGCGGTAGCGTACATAGGTTACGGCCTTGGCGCCGTCCATATGCTGCATTCCCGGATGGAAATCAATGATGAGACCTCCGTCATCATCCCAGGGGTCCTCGTAATGCATGCGCTTGGGAACGTCGATGTCAATGCCGCCAACGGCATCAATGATTTTCTTGAAGGATTTCGTATTGATGATAACGTAGTGGTCAACACTAACGCCCAAGAGATTTTCGACCGTATCTTGTGACAGCTTTTCCTTGCCGTAGGCATAGGCTGCATTTACCTTATCAAAGCCGTGTCCTTTAATTTTTACACGGGTATCGCGTGGTACCGATAGCAAGGAGGCCTGATTGGTCTTGGGGTCGATGGAGGCAATCATCAGTGTATCACTGCGCCCCACATCATCATCGCGTTCGTCTACGCCCATAATCATGATGGTTGCTTTATCCTTGGCGGTCAGCAGTTCTTCGCTTTGTTTTTTCTCGACCGGCTTTTCGGTTAAGCTGTTGCTTGCGAAATAGGCACCACCTAAAGCCGCCGTCAAAAATACCACCAACATCAGAATCCAGGGCCAAATGCGGCGTTTTTTACTGGTTTTGCGCGGTGGAATATTGGAGTTTTGCAAAATCATACCTTCTTTTCTTCAGAAATTTTACGTAATATCCTTCATTCTAGCATATCTTTATTATAAACCAATTAAGTATAACAAACAAATATGAAAAAAGTATAACAAACAAATATGAAAAAAGCGAGGGAATTATGTAAAAAATGTTACAATAGAAAGATATAAGGAGGCTGAAGGATATGGCAAAGGAAATCGAACGTAAATTTTTGGTGCAGGCAAGCTGGCAGCCGCAGGATGAGGGGATAAAAATTGCCCAAGGGTATCTCTCAACTGTACCGGAGCGGACGGTCAGAGTGCGAATAAAGGGCGATAAAGGCTATCTGACCATCAAGGGAAAGAATCAGGGAATAAGCCGGACTGAGTTTGAATATGAAATTCCCCGCAGTGATGCAGAAGAACTGTTAAAATTGGCGGAACAGCCGATTTTGTCTAAGACGCGTTACTTAGAACAGCATGGAAATCGTCTTTGGGAAATTGATGTATTTGCTGGTGAAAATCAAGGCCTGGTCGTGGCTGAAGTGGAACTTCCGGATGAGCAGGCAGAGTTTTCTCGGCCGGATTGGCTGGGGCAGGAAGTGTCTGGTGATGTCCGCTACTACAATGCAAATTTAATAAAAAAGCCATTTTCCCTGTGGAAAAAATGAGTTTTTGTAAAGTTATACACAAGCTAAAGCTTATCCACAAGATTTAGCTGAAAATCTGGGGATAAAAGCACAAAATATAGCTGAAAAGCATTTGTCAAGATGAAGATATAGGGTTATCCACGGAGTTATCCACATTATCCACAGATTTTTAGGGGAATAAAATAAACAATATACACATAGATGTTCTATATTATAGTAGGAAACTGAAATTTTAGGTAGAGGGTTGCATACTTATCCACACCTGTGGATTAATATGTGGATAAATTGTTACGTTGTATACAGTCTGTCAAAAAGACAGGCAGGATTTTGGTTATAATGGGCGAATTTATATAAGGATAAAGCATGATTATGTCTGGAAAAGAGGTGAGACATCATGCTATCGGATGGGGAATTATTTCTGAGGCTGTTTCTCTCCTGTATTCTGGGCGGGATAATCGGTTATGAACGGCAATCCCGCAGAAAATCAGCAGGTTTGCGTACCAATGTGCTGGTATGTCTTGGTTCCTGCCTGATTATGGTCATGTCTGTGGAAATGTATCAGGAAGTGGAAGGTAAGACGAATGCCGACCCGGCGAGATTGGCGGCGCAGGTCGTCAGCGGTATCGGTTTTTTGGGCGCTGGCGCGATTATGAAGGAAGGCCTGTCGGTTACGGGGCTTACCACTGCGGCTTGTCTTTGGGTGGTGGCTGGCGTAGGTCTGGCGGTCGGTGCCGGTTTTTACGCTGGAGCATTGATTAGTACGGCGCTGGTTTTCGTTACGTTAGGGAGCCTTTCACGGTTGGATGACTGGGTGGACCATGAAAAAAATCTTTCGCTCAATATTCACACGGTGGACAGGCCGGGCCAGCTTATGCGTATCAGCCGTTGTTTGGAGGATTTACAGCTGCGTGTGCGTGGGGTAAAGGTCAAGGCTGATGAAGATGAAGTGGATGACAGCGGCGAAAAATCCATGTATATTGATTTGGAGATTTTCAATAAGCAAAGCATCAAGAGCATCATCATCGTGGATGCCGTACGGCAGATTGACGGGGTTATCCGGGTTGACGTGGTCTGATAAATTTTTTGGAGTGAGCACAAGGATTTTACCATTGAATGGGGAATAGTAACAGTAGATGATGGAGGCTATAGAAGGAGTGAATGATGATGAATCCGGAGATTATTGATACCATGGTGAGGGCAGCCATGCAGGTCATGGATAATGCTTACGTGCCTTATGGCAAGTCGCCTATCGGTGCTTGTGTACTGGCTAGTGACGGCACATTCTATACAGGCTGCAACATCGAAAATGCCATCCCCCGCCTGTCGGTTTTTGCCGAGGAAGTGGCAATGTACCGGGCTGTTGCCGATGGCAAGCGGGAATTTGATGCGATTGCGGTTATTGGTGATACCGAAGAACCATTTGTTCCCAATGGGGCTGTTTGTCAGCTGCTCGCAGAATTCAACGTACAGGAAATCATCATGACCAATATGGATGGCGTCGTCAAGACGGCTAAACTCACTGACCTTATGCCTTATGCCAGAGCACCGATGGATAACGCCCTGCGGCCGATAGAGGAAGATTAAAATTAGCGTTAAAGTTAAGCCCTCTTTCTTTCGATATATTAGGAAAGAAAGGGGGCTTTTTTATGTCGCAGATGGGATTGGAAACGCTGCTGGCGTTACAGAAACTGGCGGATAAGTCATATAAACGCACAAATACCCGCAAAGAAAAGGAAACGAAGGCTGAAGAAAGCTATCAGGATATATGGGCGCAGGTCAAAAAAGAACAGGAAGAATGGGATAAGACGCTCAATGAATACGATTTGACCAAGTACAAACTGGGGATTATGGACAGTTTTTGGGCCGATGGCCGCCGCAAGACGCAGGATTATCTGTACAGCTATTATAAGCGTCAGCAAAGGAGTTTGAATCAGCAGGCAATCAATGAGGTGGCGCAGAATATCGCCTGGTTGAATCAGCTCAATAACAGCGGCCTGTTAAATGGCCGTATTGACACAGAGGCAGCACAGGCAACGGGCAAGGCTTTGACTGCAGCTTTACAGGCAACTGTGCTGACGAATATCAGGAATTTCCAAATGAATTCGTTTTTGGGAATTTAGAAAAATAATAGCAGGATTAATGGTGCTTTTGTCGAATTAGAAAGAATGGTTGACTAAAGCGTGTTATTTTCAAAGGAGGTTTCCATGAAGAGGCATAATTTTTGGGGCAGGTTGTTTCTGCCCTTGATGTTGTTGGGGATTTTGCTGGTCAATTTTGCAGGACCGGTCAAAGCAGAGTCTAAAAATGTGAATCCGCTGGATTCGTCAGATTTTGTGGTGCTGTCGGATGTGGTGCCGGATATCATTCAGGAAATCCGTTATTACTCGACTTACAATTTTGTCGGTGAACGGATTACGGGGTATCAGCAGCCCTGCGCCCTGATGACCAAAGAGGCTGCTTTTGCCTTGAAGGCTGTTTCCGACGACGTAAAGGCGAAAGGCTACCGGTTGAAAGTTTATGATGCCTACCGCCCGCAGATGGCGGTAGACCACTTTGTCCGCTGGGCAGAGAATCTGGGCGATAAGCGCATGAAACCGTATTTCTATCCGCAGGTAGACAAGACCCGCCTGTTTGCTGATGGCTATATCGATGCCAAGTCTGGTCATAGCCGTGGCAGTACGATTGATTTGACCTTGTTTGATATGTCCACGGGCAAGGAAGTGGATATGGGCGGCACCTTTGATTACTTCGGCGAGCTTTCTCATCCGGATTACAAGGGCGATTTGACGGAGAAACAGTTGAAGAATCGCCGTATTCTCCGGGAGGCTATGCTGCGTCATGGCTTTAAACCGCTGGCTACGGAATGGTGGCACTTTACGCTGAGAGATGAACCTTATCCGGATACGTTCTTTAATTTCCCTGTGGAAAAGCTGCCGCAGTCTAATCTGACCGTGCAGGCTTCGCCGAAATGGGTGCAGAATCTGCCTGCCGCAACTACGGCCAATCAGATGGTCGTAGTTGGCGCTATTGGTCAGACCACAGCCTGGGTTTCCTTCCATGAAAAAGATGCACAGGGTCAGTGGCAGCAGCTTATGAGTACGCCGGGCTTTATCGGTAAAAATGGCTTGGGCAAGACGAAAGAAGGAGACGGCAAGACTCCGGTGGGGACGTTCCACTTCACGGCTGCTTTCGGCATTGCGCCCAATCCGGGCTGTGCTCTGCCTTATAAACAGGTCGATGAAAATATCTATTGGTCCGGTGATGTTCGTCCCGGCATGAAGTACAATGAGATGGTGGATATCCGTCAATGTCCTTCGCTGAATACGAAAGAAAGCGAACATATCATGGACTACAATCCCAACTACATTTACTGCATGAATATCAGCTACAATGAAGAAGGGACGCCCGGTAAAGGCTCGGCAATCTTCCTGCATTGCTTAGATGCAAAGAAGCCTTATACCGGCGGCTGTGTAGCTATTCCCGAAGATAAAATGCGTTTTGTCCTTCAGCATGTAAAGAAGGATTGTGCAGTGGTTATCGACTCACTGAATAATTTGGGCGGATCGCTTTGATTTACCCGGTTGTAAAAAAATCCCGTCAAGGTGTTTACCTTGACGGGATTTTTATTATCCATAATGGATGATATTATTCTTTGATGGGCTTTTTCAGTACGGACAGCACAGCGCAGCCAACTACAGCACCAATAACGATAGCGGCGATGTACATGCCGGCATTGCCGATGGTCGGTACGACGAAGATGCCGCCATGGGGAGCACGCAGGGTGCAGTCAAAGGCCATGGACAGAGCACCTGCCGTAGCGGAACCTATGAATACGGACGGAATTACGCGCAGGGGGTCACCAGCGGCAAACGGAATAGCACCTTCGGTGATGAAGGACATACCCATTACATAGTTGGTGATACCGGCTTTTCGTTCGCTTTCCGTGAAGCGGTTCTTGAAGAAGGTCGTGCAAAGGGCGATAGCCAGAGGCGGAACCATACCGCCAGCCATAACAGCGGCCATGACATGGTATTCGCCGGAAGCCAGAAGACCCGTACCCGTTACATAAGCAGCTTTGTTAATCGGGCCTCCCATGTCGATAGCCATCATGCCGCCCATGACGATACCCAGCATAATGCGGGCATTCGGGTCCATGTTCTTCAGCGTTTCAACGAGCCAGGTGTTGATTGCACCAACCGGCGGAGCGATGATGAACATGCTGATGAAGCCGATAATCAGAATACCGAAGAACGGATAGAGCAGAACGGGCTTGATGCCGTCCAGAGATTCCGGCAGGCAGGAGAAGGCTTTCTTCAGGAAGTTTACCGTGTAACCAGCAACGAAACCTGCTACGAGAGCGCCGAGGAAGCCGGAACCTGTAGTACCAGCCAGCGCACCACCGACGAAACCTACAGCAAGGCCCGGACGGTCAGCAATGGACATGGCGATAAAGCCAGCGAGAATCGGCAGCATGAAGCCGAAGGAAGCACCGCCGATATCCATGAAGAACTTAGCCAGCGGTGTATTGGAACCGAATTTGCTCGGGTCGATGGAGTAATCATCGAACAGGAAGGCCATGGCAATCAGGATACCGCCGCCAACAACGAAGGGCAGCATGTGGCTGACACCGTTCATGAGGTGCTTGTAAATCTGACGGCCGAGGCTTTCGCCGGATACATCAGCAGCGGATTCCTCTGCATCAGAACCGGAAGCATGGTAAATCGGCGCGTTGCCGGACAGGGCACGGTCTAAAAGTTCGTCTGCCTTGTTGATGCCGTCAGCAACTTTGGTGATGATGGTCGGCTTGCCATCGAAACGGGCCATAGCGACGTTCTTATCAGCAGCGACGATGATGGCGTCAGCTTTGGCGATTTCTTCAGCGGTCAGTACGTTCTTGGCACCGCCGGAGCCGTTGGTTTCAACCTTGATGGTGATGCCGCGCTTCTTGGCATGCTGTTCGAGGCTTTCGGCAGCCATGAAGGTGTGGGCAATACCCGTGGGGCAGGCCGTAACAGCCAGTACCTGAATGTGGTCGGCTTTCGGAGCAGCTTCTTCCGCTTCTGCTGCTGCCGGAGCTACGAATTTGCCATCTTCTTTGGCGTCGATGAGCTTCAGGAATTCATCTTTGCTCTTAGCGGCAATCAGGGCTTCCTTGAAGTCCGGGTCCATAATCATGGTAGCCAGCTTGGACAGGATAGCCAGATGGTCGTCATTGGCAGAGTCCGGAGCAGCAATCATGAAGAACAGGCGGCTCGGCAGGCCGTCCATGGATTCAAAATCCATACCGGCAGGAACCGTCATAGCGGCAAGGCCAGCAGCCTTTACACCAGCACTCTTGGCATGGGGAGTGGCGATACCGTCGCCGAGGCCAGTGGTGCCGGATGCTTCGCGGGCGAATACATCTTTTTTGTACTGTTCTTTGTCGGACAGGTTGCCGCCGGCTTCCATGAGGTCAGCGAGCTGATTGATTGCGGCCGCTTTGTCCGCAGGGGAGGCGCCCAGAACGATGCTATCGCTCTTGAGCAGGTCAGTGATACGCATAATGTTCTCTCCTTTTATAAAGTAATTATGAATAATGCCTTAAAGGCGAAAACCCAATGTTTGAATGATAAAGGAATTATAATAAATTTAAGTTTAGGCGATGGTCTTTAAGAGTGCTTCGACTTCCGGACGGGTAGCGAGGTTTTCGCTGAAGGCGGAAGCAGAGCCCGTGGCTACGCCCCAATGGAAGGCCGTTTCAAAATCGCCGTCTGATTCCATGTAACCCGTGATGAAACCGGCTACCATGGAGTCACCAGCGCCGACGGAGTTGATGAGTTTGCCTTTCGGTGCCGGGCACTTGAAGGACTTGCCTTCGGCCGTCAGGAGGATGGCGCCGTCGCCAGCCATGGAAATCAGCACATTCTGTGCGCCCTTTTCCTGCAGCTTCTTGGCATAGGTGATGATTTCTTCATCCGTGGTGAGTTTCACGCCGAACATATCGCCGAGTTCGTGATTGTTGGGCTTAATGAGGAACGGATGATACTGCAGCACGTTTAAGAGCAGCTTCTTTTCGGCATCAACGACGATGCGGATGCCTTTGCCGTCAAGGCGGGCCATGATGCGCTGATAGATGTCATCCGGCAGCGTCTTGGGAATGGAGCCGGCCAGTACCAGCGTGTCGCCCTCAACGAGCTTGTCGAGCTGAGCAAAGAGTTCAGCCTGTTTGGCCTCGCTGATGTCCGGGCCCTGACCGTTGATTTCCGTTTCCGTCTTAGCTTTTGCTTTGACATTGATACGGGAAAATCCTTCATCGAGCTGGACAAAATCGCTCGTTACGCCAAATTCCTTGAGCTGGCGCTTGATTTCTTCGCCGGTGAAACCTGCGACAAAACCCAGAGCAGCATTGTCATGGCCAAGGTTCTTGAGCACGATGGACACGTTGATGCCCTTGCCGCCAGCTAAGACCTGTTCGTAGTTCACGCGGTTGATTTCGCCGGCAGTGAAGTTGTCGAGGCGGACGATGTAATCCAAAGATGGATTGAAGGTTACAGTGTAAATCATCTTTCATTCTCCTTCAATAACAGTGGTATAATCACGGTATTTTTTATCTTCCAAATGCCCCGTAATGATGGTGGCACTGGAAAGGTGGGCAAAGGTAATGGGGGAAATTTTGTTGAATTTTGACCGGTCAGCCAGCACAAAGGCTTCTTTGCAGCGGAGCAGGGCAGCACTCTTGATGGTGCCTTCATCTGCATCCGGTGTCGAAAAACCGGATTTGGGGCTGATGCCGTTGGTACCGAAAAAGCCTTTGGTGAAATTGTAGTTCTTGAGGCTTTCCATCGCTTCGGTGCCGACCACTGCTTCGGTGATGGCTTTGACCGCCCCGCCGATGATAAAGACCTTAAAGCCCTTGGCGGACAGGCGGGCGGCATGCTGCATGCCATTGGTGACGAATACCGCACTGGTTTCCGTCAGAAAGTCAATCAGATGCAGGGTGGTCGTTCCGGCATCGAGGTAAACAAAATCTTTTGGTTTAATGAGTCCCGCTGCTTTGCGGGCAATGGCGATTTTTTCCTCAGGGAATAAATCGTTTTTGGTTTTCATATCTTCCTCGGCACTGCTGTAATTGTTGTCGAGAGAAGTGGCCCCGCCGTACACTTTGTAAAGGCGTCCGCTCTTGTGCAGGGCGGCCAAATCACGGCGTACCGTGGATTCTGAGGCGCCTAAAGCCTGGGTGAGGTCAAGGACGGTAACAGCCTTTTTTTCTTCAAGGATGCGCAAAATTGTAGCGTAGCGTTCTTCAGTCAACATGGCCATCACTCTCCTAAATTTGACGTTTTCTATATCATACAACTAAAGTCCGTCAAAGTCAATCAAAGACACGAAAAAACAAGCAAAAAGTTGCTAAATCCCGTCAAAAAACACCGACGAAATACGAATGTACTTTAGCGTGGTACAGAAATAAACATGAAAAAGAGGATTATTGTCGGCATTTACCTAATAATATATAATGAATATAGATAAAAACAGGAGCGTGAGGCGTATGGAAGAAAAAGCAGCTTATGAAGCGGAGAGTGTGAAGCAAAAAATCGGTCAGCATCGTAAGGCATCCTTTTATGTGAAAAAGTATGCCATGATTTTCGTCGGGGCCATTATCGCCGCTTTTGGCTTGGAGGAGTTTTTGATTCCGAACAACGTCATTGATGGCGGCATTGTGGGTGTGTCCATTATGATGGAAACCATAACGGGCATCAGCTTAGGTGTTTTTCTGGTCATACTCAATATTCCTTTTTTGTTCATGGGGTATAAGCAGATTGGCAAGAACTTTGCCATTGCGACTTTGGTGGCCATTTGTTTTTTGGCTGTTTGGTCAGAGATTTTTGAGCCATTGCAAAAGGTTACGGATGACCCGTTTTTGGCGGCCATCTTTGGCGGCATTATTGACGGCCTGGGCGTAGGGTTGATTATCCGTGCGGGCGGCAGTCTGGACGGCACAGAGATTGTGGCCATCATCATGGACAAGAAATCCGTGTTCTCGGTCGGCGAAGTAGTTATGTTTATCAACCTCTTTATTCTGTCCAGCGCAGGGCTGTTATATGGCTGGGATAAGGCCATGTACTCACTCGTGGCCTATTTTGTCATTTCCAAGATGATTGATGTGGTCATCAAGGGGCTTGATGAATCCTATGCGGTGATGATTGTCACGAATGAACATGATGAGATAACCTCGGCCCTCAATGACCGGCTGGGCCGTGGCGTTACACTGTTGCATGGTGCCGGCGGCTACACGGGGGAGAGCAAGGAAGTGCTCTACTGCGTGGTCACTCGCCTGGAAGTCGATAAGCTCAAGGAAATCGTGCTCGACAAGGACGAGAACGCTTTCGTTACCATCAATGCTGTCCATGATATTGTCGGCGGCCGGTTTAAGAAGAAGTCTATTCATTAATAGCGGTGAGGTGGTGCAACTATGCGGAAAATAACATTGCTTTTCATACTGTTTTTTTGTATATTGTCTGTGCAGGTTTTTGCCGCTGAACGCATACCTTTACGGGTCGCGCAGTTTCCGTTGCTGGTGCAGAGTCGGATGGACCCGGCACAAAATGTGCAGGATAATTTGGAGAAACGCATTGACCGCAGCTTGCATGTTCCGTTGAACAGCACCTTAAATGCCGTTTTCTATATTCCCGAAAAGGAGTGTCTAGTGGCGTTGGAGGAAGCTGAACAGGAGGCTGTGGGCAAACGGAAACTTAAAGAGCTCATGCGTCCTGTAGCCGAAAAGCTGCAAGCTGATTTGGTCGTTCTGCCGGTGTTGACAGGCTATGAGCAGTATGAGACCATGAGCTGGTACCGCTGGGGCAGGCATATTACCCATAGCTATGCTGCGGTGGAGATTATGGGGTATGACAAGGCAAAAGATGAGGTGTTCAGCAAAGGAGCAACACGCCAGTTCCATGACGAATATTCCACGCAGGCGGATGTGAGCCTGTTGGCTTACGAGGCGATGGATGAGGCATTGCAGCGTGCCAAAATCCATGAACGCATTTGGACTTGGCGGGAAAGATAAGGAGAAGTAATGGCAGGAAAAAAAGTTTATGCGGTGCGCAATGGGCGCAAGACGGGAATATTTACGAGCTGGGCAGAGTGCAAGGCCCAGGTTGAGGGCTTTCCGGGAGCGCGGTTTAAGGGGTTCACCGACCCAAATGAGGCGACAAAATGGCTGAATCTGGATTATGTTCCTCCCTATGGCGGCGGCAGGGCGTCTGCGCCGTCTGCGGAACAGCCGACAGTAAATATGGACGATGCGGCAGATTACATCATCTACACGGATGGTTCCTGCCTGCGCAATCCCGATGGCCCGGGCGGCTGGGCAGCGGTGATTGCCGACCAGGTGGACGGCAAACTCACCGAACTGCATGGTGGGGAACCCTCTACGACCAACAACCGCATGGAACTGACTGCAGCCCTGCAGGCGTTGTCTTTTGCTCGTAAAGGTTCGGTAATCGACCTGTACACCGACAGTCAGTATCTCAAAAATGCCTTTACGAAGAACTGGATGGTCGGGTGGAAGCGCAAAGGCTGGGTGACGGCGGCGGGAACTCCGGTAAAGAATCAGGATTTGTGGCAGCAGCTCGATGCGGCCTTTAGTGCCCATCAGGTGCGGTTCCATTGGGTTAAAGGCCATGTAGGTGTTGCCCAGAATGAACGCTGTGATGAACTGGCCAAGGCTGAGGCCATGAAATATCAATAATTGTTAATATGCAAAAATCCCGTGAACGGCGGCTTGTCGTTCACGGGATTTTTTATTCTGTCTTAGGCGATATCTTCGCCGTTGGTGGCAATGACTTTCTTATACCAGTAGAAGGATTTTTTGCGGGCGCGTTTCAGTGTGCCGTTGCCTTCGTTGTCCTTGTCCACATAGATGAAACCGTAGCGTTTTTCCATTTCGCCGGTTCCGGCAGAGACGAGGTCAATGGGGCCCCAAGGGCAGTAACCCCAGAGGTCTACGCCATCTTCATCAATGGCTTTTTTCATCTCCTTGATGTGGGCGCGGAAGTAGTCGATACGGGCATCGTCCTGGATTTCACCGGACTCAGGTACCGTTTCATGAAGGCCGATGCCGTTTTCCACAATCATCATCGGCAGTTCATAGCGCTCCTGCAGGACATTGAGCATATAGCGCAGTCCCTTCGGGTCAATGGGCCAGCCCCAGTCGGATTCCTGGATGTAGGGGTTCTTGACGCCTACGGCAAAGCCACCCTGCAGATTTTCTTTGCGGTCTTCCACCGAGGTGGTTACATGGCTCATGTAGTAGCTGAAGGCGAAATAATCGACCTTGCCCTGTTCGAGAATATCCAAATCGGATTCGCCCATCTCGATATGATAGCCCTTGTTTTCCCAGAGTTTCAGGATGTAGGAAGGATAATGGCCGCGGGCCTGAACATCGCCGAAGAAGAAGCTCTTTTCCATCTCTTTGAGGGATGCAATCTGGTCGCTGGGACGGCAGGTTTCCGGATATACCGGGCTCATGGCCAGCATGCAGCCAATCTTGAAGTCCGGATTAATCTTGTGGCCTTCGATAACGGCTTTGGCTGAAGCGAGGAATTCATGATGTGCGACCTGGAACAGGGTAGCGTATTTGTCCTCGTTTTCGCCATAGAGGATACCGCTGTTGGTGAAGGCGGTAAAGGGCACATTGACCTCGCGCTGATTGTTGATTTCGTTGAAGGTCATCCAGAATTTAACCTTGTCTTTGTAACGCTGGAAGCAGGTTACGGCGAAGCGGACGAAGAAGTCCACCAGCTTGCGGCTGCGCCAGCCGCCGTATTCCGTTACCAGATGGTAGGGCATTTCGAAGTGGGACAGCGTAACGACCGGCTCAATGTCGTGTTTGAGCATTTCATCAAAGAGGTCATCATAGAACTTCAGGCCTTCTTCATTGGGCTCCAATTCGTCTCCGTTGGGGAAAATTCTCGTCCAGGCAATGCTCGTGCGGAAGCACTTAAAGCCCATTTCCGACAGCATGGCCAAATCTTCTTTATAATGATGATAAAAATCAATGGCTTCGTGATTGGGGTAGTTTTTGCCCGGCAGTACGCCATCCGTGATTTCGCGTGGAACGCCGTGGCGGCCTGCGGTCATGACGTCAGCAACGCTGACCCCTTTGCCGCCTTCCTGCCAGCCGCCTTCTAACTGATGGGCAGCAACTGCTCCACCCCATAAGAAACCTTTTGGAAAACCCATAATGAAAAACCTCCTAGTTTACTTTTGCTTCCAGTGCATCAATGCGTTTGTACGTGTCGATAAATTCTTGGGCGATGGTCTTGAATGCCTCGGCGCTCATGAGCTGATCTTCTGCGTGCAGAATGAGCAGGGATACTGCGCTGCCCTGACCCTCATTAGCTTCTTTGGTCAGCAGACCGGCATGGGCATCATGGCCAAGAGCAAAGTTTTCATCACCTTCGATAATCAGCTTTTCGGACTGTTCATAGTCACCGATTTTGGCCGCTTGAATGGCTTCAATATAACAGCTGCGGGCTGTGCCTACACTGGAAATTATTTTAAAGGCAATCAGTTCTAATTCTTCCATGGATATAGTCCACCTTTCGACTCGTGATCAGGCCTGCATTTTTTCTTTGGCGAATTTCAGCACACCTGCGCCGTCCATGCGGCCATACATGCGCATGTCAATGGCATCCACGGGAATACCGGGCAGAAGTTCCTGAATCTTGGCTTTCTGGAAACGAACCTGGGGGCCAAGGAGGACCACATCAGAGCCGGCAGCTTTTTCTTTTGCTTCAGACGTCGGATAAGCGGCGATTTCACATTCGAAGTTTTCTTCAGCGGCAGCTTTCTGCATGGCTTTTACCAGCATGCTGGTGCTCATACCTGCGGCACAGAGTAACGTAATCTTTTTCATAATAAATCATCCTTTCAAACGATATAGGTTGTTTTAGGTTATAAATAATGTTATTTAGTTGTGCAGGGCGGGTTCGCCATCTGCCTGATTGCTGTCGTTATTGTCTTCACCCATTTCTTCAGCCAGCATAGCTTTGTCCTGAGCGCGGACGAAGGGGAAGTACACAGCAGTACTCATGGCGATAACGATAATCTGTACGACTGCGCCCTGCCAGCCATTCAAGAGCAGGCCTGCAATGATGGGCGGCGTCGTCCAGGGAATCTGTACAGCGCTGAATGGACTCATAAAGCCGATGGCAATGGATGCATAGGTGATGACAATCGCGAGCAGCGGAACGAGTACGAACGGAACGAGCAGGAACGGGTTGAATACAATCGGCAGACCGAAGATAACCGGTTCGTTGATGTTGAAGAGACCAGGAACTGTAGCCAGTTTCGTAATGGATTTCATCTGAGAGGACTTGGCGGAGAGCCAGCTGGCAATCAGGAGGCCCATGGTGATGCCGCAGCCGCCGGATTTGATGAATACATCGGTAACCTGAATCGTGATGATTTTGGCATCGGGATTACCTGCAAGGCTCATACCTGCGTTAAGGATTGCCTGATTGTCAAGGGAGTTGGCAATCAGAATGGGGTTTACCACACCGCCAACCACGTTGGGGCCGTGAATACCAGCCCAGAACAGGATGCTCTGGAGAGCAGCGATAATGGAACCGCCAATCAGCGTATCGGAAAGACCCTGCAGCGGCGTCTGTACCATAGCAAAGATGAGTTCCGGGAAAGTCGTAGCGCCCACGAAATGGCAGAGGCCATAGATGGCAGCACCGAGCGTAAAGAGAACCATGCCCGGAGTCAGGGCTTCAAAAGCCTTGGCTACACCGCCAGGAACGGAGGGAGGCATCTTGATGCCGATGTGATTCTTCTCACAGTAGCAGAACACCCAAGAAACGACAAAACTAACGAGAATCGCGGTGATAACACCGTTACTGCCTGCCCAGGCCTTAGGGATGATGTTGTCCACAACAGCACCGCCTTCGGCTGTCACCGTGGGGGGCAGGAGAATCAGGAACGTGGAAAGAGCCAGAATCGAAGCCATAATCGCATCGCAGCCTTCGCCTTCCACATATTTGTAAGTGATAGCCAGAACGGCAATCAGGGCCAACACACTGAACGTAGCACCGGAAACAGCATTTAATGGGTCAGTCCAGTTGGGGCCGAACATTCCGGCCATGAATTCGGCATAACCCGGAATCGGCAGGTTTGCCAGCAGCAGGAAGACTGAGCCGCAGATGGTAAAGGGGGTAGTCATGATAAAGCCATCGCGCAGAGCAGCTACGGCGCGGATTTCCGCGAAGCGCCCCATGAACTCGATGAACTTATCGAACATCTCTTGTTTGTTCATTTTGATAACTCCTTTGTAAAACGTCTGAATCAATGCGTTTGCCTTAAGACAAGTTCACTATATCATCACTTTTATGTCGTTTCAATAGATTCAGACGATTGCGGTTATGTGTTTCGACAAAAGAATAAAAAAACCGAAACGCGTGAAACAACGTTCCGGTTTTGTATTCTTTTTTATGGTTACCATAAACGATTTTTGTCCTCGGGATGGCCAAGGTAATCTTCAAATTCTGTATAGAAGCTTTCTACATCCTTGAAATGGCGGGAGAGGAGCATGCTTACCATCACATCAAAGTAATAGCGGGCGCCGACACTGAAGATATTGCCGCCCATATCCAAATACTCCAACGTATTGGCGACATAGAGAAATTCATCGCAGAGCCCGGCAAGTTCTGTTTCACGGTTTACGGAGAGCAGAATCGTTTTGACCTTGCGTTTCTTCAGGATTTTCGCCGTGCGAATCAGGCGCTGATTGATACCGGAGCGGCTGATGATAATGGCGGCATGACTGGAATCCGTGACCAGTGCGGCACAAAGCTGACTGTTCAGGGAGTTATGGGCCACAGCGGTCTTTTTCACCTGCAGGAAGTTATATACGGCCATCTGTGCGAGTGAATAATTTTGGTCATAAGCATAGATGTCGATGATGGCCGCTTTATCCAGGATGTTTGCTATCCGTTCCATTTGGGCGGCGTCCATTTCATTCTTCGTTTCCTCAATGGCCTCGATTTCGAGCTGTGCCAACATGCGGATGATATCGGAGGTGGAGTCCTTGTCCGTGATGGGGCGGTGCATGATATGGGCACCACAGGGCAGCGTCCGGTTTACCTCACTGGTGAATTTTATCTTGAATTCATTGTAGCCCTTCAGACCTAACTTTTGACACAGACGGAAGATGGCGGCGGGACTGGTATAGGTTTTTTCCGCCAGTTCACGGGTCGTCATTTCGGAAATCTGAGCGGGATGAGCTAAGATATATTCGACGATATTTTCCTCTGTGGAGGAAAAGCGCTCTCCTTCCTGCATGGCTTTTAACAGGCGCACAGCAACCACTCCTTCGTTATTATTCTGTCTTCATTATATAAGAAAAACGTATGATAGCAATATTTTTATTTATTTTTTATTGAAGTAAACGCTATCTATGACAAATGTCATGCAATTATTTATAAAGTTGTGACATAGTTCAGCTGACTTTGACCGAGTTTGCTATTATAATTCTTATTGTCAGAAAAAAACAAAGCTTAACTATCTTGCACCGATTGGGGAAAATCGTGCAGGAGAAATTCCGAAAGGGGAATGAATTATGGAAATCGCATTTTGCCGTATTGACGACCGTCTGATTCATGGTCAGGTCGCAACTGTTTGGACGAAGGTAACGGGCTGTAACCGTATCATGTGCTGCAGCGACGAAGTTGCTCAGGACGAAATGAGAAAGAAGCTCCTGCTGCAGGTTGCTCCTCCGGGAATCAAAGCTTATGTTGTGCCTGTGGAGAAGGCTTGCGAAGCTTACAAGAACCCGAAGTATGATGCATTCAAGACGCTGTTCCTGTTCACGAAACCCGCTGATGTGGTTCGTGCAGTTAAGGGCGGCATTCCGTTCAAGTCCGTTAATCTGGGCGGCATGACTTACAAAGATGGCGATACGCTGATTTCCAGCGCTGTTGCCGTAAATCCGGATGATGTCAAGGCTCTGCTCGAACTGCAGGAAATGGGCATCGAAGTGGAAATCCGCAAGCTTGCCAGCGAACCAAAAGGCGATTTGATGTCGGCGCTGAAAGCTAAAGGTTTGGCTTAATCGCGTAAATTCATTCAGGGAATTATCATCAGGAATCTCGAAGGGGGATTAATTCATTATGACGAGTGTACAATTTATTCTGCTCATCGTGGTGGCCGCCATCGCTGGTATGGGAAGTGTGCTCGACGAAGCACAGTTCCATCGTCCACTGGTTGCCTGCACGCTGGTTGGTCTTGTTTTAGGTGATATGACGACGGGTATTATCCTTGGCGGTACGCTGGAGATGCTGGCTTTGGGCTGGATGAACGTCGGTGCAGCAATGGCACCGGATGCGGCTCTGGCTTCCGTAGTTTCCGCAATCCTCGTAATCGTTGGCCATCAGTCCATCGGCGCCGGTATCGCACTGGCCGTACCTCTTGCCGCTGCTGGTCAGGTTCTCACCATCTTCGTTCGTACCATCACCGTATTCTTCCAGCATCTGGCAGATAAATTTGCTCTGGAAGGCAATGCTTTCGGTATTGAAATGTGCCATATCGGCGGTCTGCTGCTGCAGGGCATCCGCGTAGCTGTTCCGGCTGCTATCGTTGCTGCTGTTGCCGGTACGGACACGGTTAACTCCATGCTGGCTTCCATTCCGGAAGTTATCACCCGCGGTCTGCAGGTTTCCGGTGGTTTCATCGTCGTTGTTGGTTATGCAATGGTTATCAATATGATGAACGCCAAGTCCCTCATGCCGTACTTCTTCCTCGGCTTCCTCATCGCTGTATTCACCAACGTTAACCTCATCGGTTTCGGTGCTATCGGTCTTATCGCTGCTTTCTTCCACATCCGTGGTCTGCAGCGCGAACTGAACGGCGCAGCTGCTGGCGGTTCCAGTGACCCGCTGGATGCGATTGACGATTCTGATTTGATGTAAGGGGAGGTTCGACTCATGGAAAAACAGCTCACTAAAGGCGATCTCGTATCGATTTTTATCCGTTCCAACTTCCTGCTCGGCTCCTTCAACTTCGAGCGTATGCAGGCTATCGGTTTCTGCGTGTCTCTGATTCCGGCACTCAAGAAGCTCTATAAAGATGACCCGGAAGAATACAAGCGTTCCTTGAAACGTCACCTCGAATTCTTCAACACGCAGCCGTTCCTGGCAACCCCGATTATGGGTATCATTGCCGCAATGGAAGAAAAGAAGGCCAATGGCGCTGATATCGGTGAGGACACCCTGTCCGGCGTTAAAGTAGGTCTGATTGGTCCTCTGGCTGGTGTCGGTGACCCGATTTTCTGGGGCACGCTCCGTCCGGTTCTCGCCGCTCTCGGTGCTGGTGTTGCTCTGACGGGCAGCTTGGTTGGCCCGCTGATTTTCTTCATCGCGTTCAACGTCATTCGCCTGCTCACGAACTGGTACGGCGTAATGTACGGCTATGATAAAGGTACGGAACTTGTAAACGAAGTAGGCGGCAACCGCATGCGTTACCTCACGGAAGGTTCCTCCGTACTCGGTCTTCTGGTTATGGGTGCTCTCGTAGCAAAATGGACCACGGTCAACATGCCTCTGGTACTGTCCTCTTATACGAACAGCCAGGGTGAGCAGGTTGTTACCACGGTTCAGAGCCTCCTCGACAGTCTGATGCCTGGCATTGTTCCTCTGCTGATGACCTTTGCCTGCATGTTTATCATCCTGGGCCTCTTCGCCCTTGGCATTGCTGGCTACGCTGTTGGTCTTTTCGCCTAAGATAAGTCCAGTAGTAGTCTACATACACATTCCATTATATATTCATTCCCGAAAAGCCCTGCGAAGTTCGTTCGCAGGGCTTTTCATTTTGCAAAATTGTCAGCTTATGCCAAAGCGTATCTGTGCTTCAGCGGCCAGTTTTGCGTAGAGTTCAAGGGTTTCGCTATGATGCTCCCTGATGTACTGCAGGTGATTGTCCTTTTCTTCCTCGGGCCCGTCACAGTAGGCGTGGCCTGCCATTTCCAAAGATTTGGCGGCTTCGGAGAGTTTTACGCCGCCGATGGCGAGGGCGGTGGATTTCAAGGCGTGGACATGGGTGGTGTAATCCGCGAGGTTTTGGGTCTCCCAATCGTTGTTGAGCTGTTTGGTTACGGCTTCCCGGCGGGAAACGAACATCGTGAGGAATTTTTTTTGCATCTCCTCATTGTCGCCGCAGTATTTGAGGGCGGTGGGCAGGTCGATTTGTTCTTCTGCTGGAGAAGCGGTGCTTTCTCCGGCAGGTTTTATCTTTTCCGGAGGAAGGTATTTTTGTACCATGCGTTCCAAGGTCTTGCCGTCTACAGGCTTGGAGAGGTAATCGTCGAAGCCTTTTTCGAGGAACATGTCCTTGACGCCGGCTACGGCATTGGCGGTCAGGGCGATGTATGGTGTATGCGGGCATTGGCTGTTTGGTAGTTTTTTTGCCCGTTGCAGGGTTTCGATGCCGTCCATTTCCGGCATCATGTGGTCCAAAAAGACGATGTCGTAGTGTTCTTGGGCGATTTTTGCCAGGCATTCCTTACCGCTGCTGGCGGTATGGATTTGCAGCTGTGTTTTTTCCAATAGGCTTTGTACTACGGTCAGGTTCATGTCGTTATCGTCCACGACCAGAATTTTGCCTGCGGGGGCGGTGAAGCTTTCCTGGTAACTTTTTTCTTCCCGCAGTGCCGCTTCGATGCGGGCATTAAAATCGCCGATGGGGTCGTCTTTTTCTACCGTTTGGGGCAGGCGGATGGTGAAGGTGCTGCCTTCGCCGTAAACACTGTCTACGGCTATGCTGCCCTGCATCATTTCCGTCAGTCGTACGGTGATGGCCAGGCCTAAGCCTGTGCCTTCGATATTGCGGTTCTTTTCCAAATCCAGCCGTTGGAATTTGGCAAAGAGTTTGGCTTTATCTTCTTCACGGATGCCGATACCGGTGTCCTGCGTGATAAATTCCAGAACAAGCTGTCCATCTGGCAGATTATCTGCAGCCTGCACCTTGAAGGTCACGGAACCTTTGGGGGTATATTTGACTGCATTGTTGAGGATATTTACGACCACTTGCCGCAGGCGGACTTCATCGCCGCATAGGGCATCGGGGATATGGGGGTCAACTTCCATGTGGAAGGCGAGTCCTTTTTGCCCGGCCTTGTAGCTGACCATGTTGTACACATCGTTGAGCACAGAACTCAGGCTGTAGCTGACGGGCACGATTTCCATTTTGCCGGATTCGATTTTGGAAAAGTCCAAAATGTCGTTGATGATGGACAGCAGGGTATCGCCGGCGCTCTTGATGTTGAAGGCATATTTTTTCATGGTGCCGCTGGCATTGCGCATAATCATTTCGTTCATGCCCAGAATGGCGTTGAGGGGTGTACGGATTTCGTGGCTCATATTGGCGAGAAATTCGCTTTTGGCCTGATTGGCTCGCAGGGCTTCGTCGCGGGCTTCTCGCAGGGCCGTGCTTTCCTCGGCGGCGACCTGATTGGCAAAGCTGTAGAGGATGAATACGCAGAACAATACGACCAGCAGACCGAAGACCCAAAGGACAATCAGGTGGATGTTGGTGATGCCGGTCATCAGGGAACGCCATTCCCGATAGCCGATGGCCAGAAATGGGGTATCGGGGATGGGGGCAGCAGAGAGCATGTAGTCGGCGTTCAGTTCTGGGTCAAAAATGGAGACATCGGCTTCCTGACCGCTGCTTAGTTTTTCCAGCAGTTTATCCAGCCCTAATGGTGCATTTTTGGCTGCATCATAGAAGGGGCTTTCGGTATAGTCATGGAAGGGGACGATTACCTGTTGGGTGGCCGTATCGTAGAGCAGGACTTTTTCGTCCTCCTTTTGGGCGGAAAAATGGAAGGGGGACGTGCCGTCCTGCAGGCCGGTATCGGTGTAGAGTTTGCAGAGGACATAACGGACGACAGGCCCTTCGTAGACCGGAACCATGGCGACCAGCCCCATATCCTTGTAATAGCGCCAGCTGGCTTCACCCTGCAGGGTGCGGGCACATTGCAGGCGTGCTTTTTCGGGCAGGGCAATGCCGATGAGGCTGTTGCCGTTGATATCCAAAAGCCCGCCTTGCTGTCCCGGACTGCTGATGGCCTGCACGCCGTCCGTGGGTGTGATTTTTCCCGCAGCAATCAGGTTGGCGGCTTTATTCAATTCCGCCATTTCTGCCCGGAACAGATTGTGATAGACGAAGGACAGCAGTTCGCCCTGCCGGGTGCTGAATTTTTCCGCTTCATGGTTGAGGGATTCTGTCATTTTGCTCTGCAGGGCAAAGCCGATGAACAGCAGAATGGCGAAAAAGAGCAGAAACCGCCCCATAAGGTGCAGGGTGAAGCTGAGCATTCTTTTTTTCGGGGCCGCTTCCGGCAGATTATTTTGCTTCAATGATTTCCACTCCCTTCACCAGCCAGTCCATTTTTTCCCGCAGGCTGCTGTTGGCGATGACTGCGCCTTCCGCACAGCGGCTATGGCCATCCCGGTCAACAATATTTCCGGAAAAGACGGGATAGCCCTGCAGAAGTTCCTGTCGTGCCCGGATGACCAGCGCTTCTTCACGGGGCGTGAGTTCCGGCGACAGGCGCAGCGTGATTACGTTATCCAACATTCCCTGCCAATAGACATGGGCCGTAGATTTGGCAGTATGTGTACAGAGAAGCTCATCATAGACTTTTGTCCAGTCGGTTTCCAGTGCGGCGATGCAGTGTGGGGGCATGGTCAGCCCTGCCGCATGGAAATCAATGTAATCCAGACCTAAGTCGGCAGCTTCCCGCGAAAGCTGTTGGGAAGCCGCAAAATAGGTGATGACATCGGTATTTTCATGTTTGAGCAGATAGAGGGCCTGGCGTTCCTTTTCGGCCGAAATCCATTGTCCTGTCCAATGCACGAGAATGCGGGCATCGGGGCGGACTTTTTGCACACCTAAGGCGAAAGCGTTGAGGTCGCGGCGGGTTTCCAAGGCGGGAAAGGGCGCCAGATACCCGACAATGCCTGTCCGGGTATGGAGTCCGGCTAAAATACCGGCCAAATAGCGTACCTCGTAGTAGCGGACGGAGTAGTTGAAGATTTTAGCGGAAATGGTTTCGCCGACTGAGTTGGCATAAAATTCCACCTGCGGATACTGGCGGGCGATATTTTCCAGATTGCGCTGATAGCCGGGATTGGCCAAAAAGATTTTTTTGACGCCTTTTTTGACCAGTTTTTCCGTGACCTGCGCGAGACTATTGTCATCGCTGTTTACATGATCTTCGATGTAGAGGGTGTATCCCCGCTTCTGACAGGCTTTTTGCAGGCCCAGCCGCATATCCCGCGGCCAGCCCGGAGCATCTTTGGCGCTGGCGAGAATCAGGCCGACGGAATCCCGCCGTGACCAGATATCGGAACCGAAATAATTGATGGAAAGAAAGATGGCCAGACAGAGGAGAAAGGCCTGCAAAAGCGCAAAGGCGATAAATCGCCGCCGCAATAGCGCATGGCTGTCAGGTTTCATACGCATTCGCCTCCTCGATGGCATCTTCTTCCCTGGTCAGCATATTGAACATGATGACAAAGGGGGTGTAGATGACAATGTCCAAACTGAGCCATACCAGCTGCAGGACAGCGCCCATGATATCTCCCGTGGAGAGCCAGCCCTGCAACAGGACAGGTACGGTGGCATCTACGCTGTAGTGGAACAGGGGGACAATGCCCCAATTGATGGCCAGATAGCCGATGTAGACGTTCAGCATAGGAGCCAGCAGATAGGGGATGAGAAAGAGCGGATTGAGGACGATGGGCAGGGCAAAGAGAAAGGGCTCATTGATGGAAAACAGCAGGCAGGGCAGGCTGTAAGCCGAGAGCTGGCGCAGTTTTTCCCGATAGGAAAATACCCATACGGAAATGGCCAGTCCCAAAAGGGAAATGGAATTGGCATCGAAAAATTCAATCGTGAAAATGTACTTGCTGTTTTCCAATTCATTGGCCAGCTGGGCGGGAATATAGAAGGCTTCGTTCCAGAAAAAGGTGAGGCTGCTGCCGTTGAGTCCAAACCACCAAAGGAACCGGCGCAGGCATTCATAAAGAATGGCAGCTGCCGGTACTTGGGCGATATCTGCACCCCAATAGCCCTGCAAGAGAGAGGGCAGGGAATGCATGGATTGTTCCACGGAAAGCCAGGCAAAGGAGACGATTAACGAGGAAAACAGCGTCAGCCCCAGCGGGATAAACAGAATCATGGATTGCTGCATGGCCTGCGGCATTCCCTGGGGAACGGGCAGGTGCAGGCGGCGGATGCGGGCCAGGCGGCTGAATACGAGGACACTGGCTGTGGCGATAAGCAGGGCCAGAAAAAAGGCGCGGCCGCCAAAGTAGGTGGATAGGCCGTCCAAATTTCCGTTAAATCCGGCCAATAGGAATAGGTAGGAAGAAACGGTGCAGACGATGGAGGCGGTAACATCTCCATGCCAAAGGCTGGACAGTTTTTCCGTCAGCACAAGGGAAAAAAGCAGGGAGTTTATCAGCACGGTGACTTTCAGGCAGCTGCGCAGTTGGGTCATGGTGGCATAAAAAGCCGATTCCCGATAGGCTTCCTCATGGAGTCCGCCGGTCAGGAAGGTACCGATTCCCAGCCCTTCCTCGCCGAGTACAGGTCCCGTGGGGTCACAGAACAGGCAGCCAGCCATATCAATGAGGGTCAGCAGGACGATGACTGGCATCAAGGCGCAGAAAGTCTCCCGGATTGCCCGCAGGTAGGGGATTTTGAGGAGACGGCTGACCAGTGGGATGATGAAGTTATGCGCACCCATAATGCCTGCTCCTTTCTGCTGAATAGGCCGGCTTACAAGCCCAGATTATCCAGAGCCTTGAAAATGTCATTGACTTCCGGGTCCTCAATGGGGGGATGGAGATGCTTTTCTACGCGGGCAATTAAATCCTCCGGGATAAACGGTTTTTTGACATAATCGGCGATTTTCAGCTGGCTTGCTTTAACAATGGTTTCCTTGTCGGCAGCGGCAGTCAGGAAGATGACCTTGCTGTCCCGAAGACTTGGGTCATTGCGAATCGCCGCGAGGGTCTGCAGACCGTCCATGCCGGGCATGGCGATGTCCAGCAGAATGAGATCAACAGGCTTTTGCCGCTGGCGGAGTATGCCCAGACAGGCACTGCCGCTGGTTGTCGTCAGAATTTCGGCACGGACTTTCATTTCCAAAATGCTCTTGGCCATGACGATATTCATTTCATCATCATCGACGATTAAAATAACGGGTAATTTACTCATGTCAATTCCTCCTAAATCGCATCAGGTATGGGCGTTTTGCCAAAGTTTTGCCCGGATATGTTGTTCTCTGGCTTCCTGACAGGCAAGAGCGGCATGTTCTTCCGCCTGTGTCAGGGAAAAGTCGGCTAGTGGGCAGAAGCCTGCGTGCCAGACTTCCGGGGTTAAATCGGTAATGGATTCTGCAGTTAGATTCAGCATCATTTGGGGATTGTCTGCTATGCAGAGGCAGAGTAATTCGCCAGGCATGGTGCCTGCGGCGGTTTCGACTGTCCAGTCTTTGCCGGCAAGCAGGCGGGCGGCTTCTTTTAGCGGTTCGTCCCAGGCGTGACGGTCATGGATGGCCGTTCCCTTGGCTGGACTGGCGGCAAAGAGAACCAGAAAAACGTGAGTGGATTTCTGTTCTCGCCGGATTCGGCGGAGAATTTGCTCCCGGTGGCGTTCTAAATAGCGTAGATTGGGGAGCTGATAGCGGCTGTCTGTATAGGCCAGTTGTTCCAATTCGGATAGCTGCCGGTCATGCCTGCGGGAGCGGTAGTAAATCGTGCCGGCAATGAGTCCCATAATCAGGAAAATCATGAGGACTGCTTGCAGGGGATAGTGGTAAAGCAGATAGACCGGATTCAACTGATGGACATTTTCGTGGGCGGTCTGACTCAGGGATTCCGCCATCAGGCGCGGCGGCAGGTGATTGATTTCCTTATCCAGTATCTGCCACAACAGGGGATTGGCTTCTTTGGCTACGCCGAGGCTGATGGCTTCCAAAAAAACGCTTTCGGTGTCGGCAGAAAGATTGTAGGCCGATACGGCTTCCATCAGATAGGGAACTGTAGCGCGGGGCGCATAGGTAATGTCGGCAGTGCCGCTGCCGACAGCTGTAAAACATTCTTCCCAACTGTTGTGGCTGAGCATTTGTTCGCCGGGATATTGCGTCATGATGAAGGTGGTTGTCTCGAAGTTTCCCTCGACTGCAGCTACTTTGGGGGTGCGGGGCCTCTGTGCACCATGTCGGGTTATGGGGACATAGCCAATCTCCAAATACGACTGGGTAGGCGTGAGGTCAAAGCTGTCCAGCCAGCTGAAATCACAGGGAACATCGGCCACGAAATCTATTGTTCCACGGGTAATCAGGCGGCGCAGTTCATCTGCTGAGCTGACTTCCTCCAGCTCAATCGTGATGCCCAAATCCTGTTCCAATTGGTTTAGTAAAGCCTGGGTGGCACCCGCCCAGTTACCTTGTTCATCCCGATAGAAATAAGGTTTTGTCCGCATCAGCACCGCTACATGAAAAGTCTTCTTTTCTTGCAGGTAAACCTTCTCGGCTGGTGAGAGCACCAATGGAAATCCTTTGGACCGTTCGTATTTATCGTTGAGACGGGTACGGATATTGGGCTGGTTCAAGAGCAGGCTGTCCTGAGCAGCGTTCAGCCTTGCCAAGAGGTCCGGGCGGTCACGATGGACGAGCAGACGATAGCTGACCCGGTCAAAGAGGGCCAGTACGCGGCCATTTTTTTCCGGATGAAGCAGGGGGTGAACATAGCCGTCGAGTTGGTGGGCATCAAAGGCGTTTTTCATATCTGTAGGGTCGCTGAAGGTGACGAGTTCATAGGTGAAGCCATGCTCCTGGGCGGCTTTGCTCAGGTTGGGAGTGGGATAGTTGTAGTCCAGCGTGCCCAAGTGTACATGACCGCCGCTAAAATCATCCTGTACCACCAGTTCCATTGGAAAGCGGGCAATGACGTGGTCCGTGCGCACGGCAAAGGGCAATGTCCGGTAATTTCCGGGCATGGCGGGCAGCATGTCGATTTCGTGGTTTTCCAGTTTTGCACCAGCTTCCCACCAGTTCACGCAGGGAACATAGGAAAAGTTGGCACCCAAAAAACCGGAGAGAAATTCCATATATTCATAGCCGTTTCCGCGCATATGACCCGGCTTGTCCTCCTCTAAAAATCCTGTGCCCGGCACATATCCGACTTTTAATTCTTCCATAGCCAGCATGTGGGCTGGCAGAAAAATGCCGAGCAGAAGGAGCAGCAGGGTGCAAAGTGGTATCTTCCGTGAAATAATCCCCATGTCCTTTCCTCCGTATATTCATGTATGTCGAAAGCATCAACTTAATATTCAGGAATCCGATTGACATTACAAGTTAGGAATAATTTCGTGCTGGGAAGGTCATAATCCTGCCAAGAGGTATGAAAAAAGGACTGCGCTTCCGCAGTCCCAAGCTTTTTGTATTTATTTCTTCGTGAAGGTAATATGTGCGCCGACCGTCAGTACGGGCAGGGCGGGGCCTTTGAGGATAATCTGGCCGGGCATGGAGCCTTCGGCGTTGAATACCAGTGTGCAGTGACCTTCCTCACGTAAGTTTTCGTTAACGGCGTCGCCGACTTTTTCGATGGTATATTTGATGCCGCCCATCAGCAGTTTGTCACCCTTCTTGATGTCTTCTTCTAATTTGCCGGGCGTGTGTTCGAGTACCATGTCCGAAAGGTTGGGGCGGATGCCTTCGTCTAACAGGATAGCGCTGTTGTTGTTGGTCAGAAAAGTTCTGGCCAGATTGCCGATGGAAGTGATTGCTACGTCATACTTAATGTCCATGCTGTTCATTCCTCCTAAAATAATCATTATCTACTACACATACATTCCAAAACCATTATGAGTCTTACCTCTTATTATATCATATTTTGTCGTAAAAATACGAGGACATGAGGGGCTTTGTGAGAATTTTTTTGCAGAAAAGATTCTCACTATAGTAAAATCGCGTTGTTCGCGGTATAATTTGATTGATATTGATGGAGAAAGGCGGAGTTTGCAAGTATGGAACGGGGGGAAAGGTTGTTTTGGAGCGTGATGGGAGTTCTGCTGCTTTTTTTGGCTGCGCTGGTTATGTGGCAGATTATGCAGACGGATTATTCCCTGCGGCAGGCGGAGCACCGGCATAAATTCGGTGCCGTCTATATGACGCTCAACAATCCGTTTTATGAAATCGTGGATGAGGAAATCCGTATGGAAGTCAGCAGGCGGGGCGATATTCTGATTTCCCGGGACCCGGCTCTGTCGGTGGAACGGCAGGAAGAGGCAGTAAAAGAACTTATCGACAGCGGGGTAGAGCTGATCTTCATCAATCCCGTGGACTGGCAGCGCATTGCCCCCGCTTTGCAATTAGCCAAAGAGGCCAATGTGCCGGTGATTGCCGTAGATACCAATGTAGAAGATGAAAATTCTGTGGCTGCTACGGTGGTGTCGGATAATTATCTGGCCGGACAGCAATGTGCTGAGCATTTGCTGGCGCATGCAGCCGGCGGCAAAATCGCCCTGCTCCAGCATTCAGAGGCCCGTTCTTCTGTGGACAGAATTCAGGGGTTCTTGGATGGCTTGGCGCTTAATCCGAATTTTGTGGTGGTGGATCAGGCTGAGTGCCGGGGGCAGCTGGAACTGGCCATGCCGGCCATGCAGGAAATGCTTAAACGTCATCCGGATATTGACGTGGTTATGGCCTTGAACGACCCGACAGCGATGGGGGCGATGGCAGCACTGCAGACCGTTGGCCGGTTGGACAAGGTTCTGGTCTATGGCGTAGATGGCGTACCCGAAACCAAGGAAATGATAGCTGGTGGGCATATGATGGCCACAGCAGGGCAGTCGCCCAGAGCTTTGGGGCGCAATGCGGCAGAGCAGGCTTATAAGATATTGGCGGGCGAGCAGGTTCCCAAGCTGATGCGACTGCCCACCCAGCTCATTACCAAGGAAAATCTGGGCACCGATATGAGAGGATGGGATTGATGATGGGGAGCTATACGCCGGAACAGCGGCGGTTGGAATGGCTCTATGGACTTTTGGGGCTGTATAATGGGCTGGTCGTGCTCCTGATGGCAGGCTTTATGTGCCTTACACAGCAAAAAATTGTCAGCACCATGAGTGCCCATGAATTTTTGTCCACGTTGCCCATTGTGCCTTTGCCTGCGATGAAGGGCTTTTGGCTGTCCATGGGGGCCTATGCCCTGTTGCTATTCCTGGGGAAACTCTACCGGCACGGTGGTTTGGAATCGGGACAGCGGCAGCTGATATTTGCTGCGGAAATCGGTATCTGTATGCTGTTGATGAAAAGCCTCAATTTGGCTTATGATGGCATAGTCCTCTTGGCGGTGGCAGACCTCATGCACCGCTATCATGGGGAAAATCAAAGCTGGCTGCTGCTCGTGGCCATGCTGGGGCTTTATTTTATGGCCAATTACAATATGGCGATTTTTCAACGGCATGTGGCACCTTTTGATGTGTATGCGGCGTATTACCGGCCAGAGGTACAGTCGGTTTTGCTGGCGATAAAAAATGCCTTCCAATCGCTGAATATCGTATTGTTTGTCTTGTACCTAGTGCTGCTGGTGCAGAGCAAGCACCATGAAAAGGAACGTATTTCCATCCTGAATCAGCAGCTGGAGGAAGCCAATGTGCGCCTGCGGGCCTATGCGCTGGAGGCTGAACGCATGGCCGAAACCAGAGAGCGCAACCGTTTGGCCAGAGAAATTCACGATACATTGGGGCATACCTTAACCGGAATTGCCGCTGGGCTGGATGCCTGCATCGTGCTGGTGGATGCGGCGCCTGCCGCAGTGAAAAAGCAGCTGGAAAAAATCCGGGAAACCGCCCGGCATGGGATTGTGGATGTCCGCCGTTCAGTTAAAAAACTGCGTCCGGACGATTTGGAGAAACTGCCGTTGCAGCAGGCAATCAAAAAGGTTATTGCGGAGTTTTCGGCCTCATCCGGTGTGGAAATTCAGTTGGTGGAGCTGGGGTGGCCAGAAAAATTGCGGGAAGACGAGGAAGAAGTCATCTACCGCATTGTACAGGAGGGCATCACCAATGCCCGCCGTCATGGCAAGGCGACGAAAGTGACCGTCACCTGTGGATTGGAACCGGGCAGGTTCTACATCATCATTGCCGATAATGGCGAAGGCTGTGCAGAAACGAAGCAGGGCTTTGGCTTGCGGCATATGGAAGAACGGTTGGAACTGCTGCATGGACGGCTCCGTTATTGGAGCGATAAGGGCTTTACATTGGAAGCAACTATCCCAATGGGCAAAAATGTAATGGATAATCATGGAGAGGATAAGGAATGATAAAAGTTGTTATCGCCGATGACCAGGAACTCATCCGGGAAAGCTTGAAGATTGTACTGGATCAGAATGAGGATATCGAAGTGACTGGGGTGGCAGAAAATGGGCAGATTTTGATGGATATGCTCAAAGGCGGCCAGCCGGATGTCATTTTGATGGATGTGCGCATGCCGGAACTGGATGGTGTGGAGGCCACGCGGGAAGTCAAGCAGCTCTATCCTGCGGTAAAAATCATCATTCTGACCACCTTTGATGATGATGAATATGTATTTAATGCGTTGAAATATGGTGCCAGCGGCTATCTGTTAAAAGGAGTGTCCGTTCCGGAACTTACGGGAGCTATTCGGACGGTAGTATCCGGCGGTGCGATGATTAACCCCGGTATTGTGGCCAAAGTGGTGAAATTCTTCAACCAGATGGCGCAGGGAAACAGCGCTGTGGAGACTGGGCCGATTGCTGAGGGGCTTAGCCGTACGGAACGCAATATTGCGCATTTGGTAGGTCATGGACTGTCCAATAAGGAAATCGCCGAGCGCTTGCGGCTGTCGGAGGGGACGGTGCGCAACAGCATGTCCAGCACGCTGTCCAAACTAGGGCTGCGTGACCGTACGCAGCTGGCGATTTGGGCTGTGCAGACGGGCTTGGCGGCTGCTGAGGTGGATGTATCGTGAAGCGTGGTTTTGCTCTTTATCTGGCTTTTTTGGTGTTCCTGACTTGTTTTTTGGGCTGGTATCTGACGCGTCCGAAAGTGCTCACGGTGGGCCTGTTTGCCGGCAGCAACTGGAATGTGCCGGAGGGGGAACCCTATGCCTTGATGGAGGCGGCCATCAAGCGCTTTGAGGCAGAACATCCCGGTGTGAAGGTCAAATACGTCAGCGGCATACGCAAGGAGGACTATTCGGAATGGCTGGCCGAACGCCTGCTGAATGGTGACGAGCCGGATGTTTTTGTCGTGCCGGGGACGGACTTTGCCTTATATGCCTCAATGGGCGCATTGGCACCCTTGGAGCGGTCGATGAACATGGATGCCGATTTCGACCCGGGCGTTTTTTATCCGATGGCGCTGGATTATGGGCGCTGGCAGGGCGACAGCTATGCCCTGCCTGTGGGGGCAGTGCCGACCTTGATGTTTGTGAATAAAACGCTATTAGCGAAAGAGGGCATTGCCATTCCGCGCAATGACTGGACATGGCAGGATTTCTTGCGCATTTGCCAGGCCGTAACCCGTGATACGGATGGTGATGGCCGTCTGGACCAGTTCGGCGTTTATGACTATAACTGGCGTAAAGCCGCATTGACGAATGAGGTAAAAATCTTTTCGGACGATGGCAAGAATGCGAATTTTACCACGCAAAATATGGAGGAAGTCATGCGGTTTATGGCTGAACTGCATGCCGTCAATCAGGGGCAGGAGGTAACGGCCAAGGATTTTGATATGGGAAAGGTTGCGTTCCGACCGTTTACGTTTGCTGAATACCGCACCTACAAGCCCTATCCCTGGCGCATAAAAAAATACAGTTCCTTTGAATGGGACTGCATTAAGCTGCCGGCGGGACCTTCCGGACATAATTCTTCAATTATGCAGGTTATGATTATGGGGATTAGTGCCAGGACAAGCGAGCCGCGCTTGTCCTGGGAACTCTTGAAGACCATTTGTTATGACCCGGCGATTCAGGAATCGCTGCTCACGAAGACGCAAGGCGTGCCTGCTCGCCGCGATGTGGTGGAATCCCCGCGGGCGCAAGCACTTTTTACCGCCTCGACTCCCGGCAGCGAAGAAATGAATCTGCAAATCGTCAGTCAGGTCATGGATGATTCGATTACCGAACCCAAATTTTCCCGCTATCAGGAAGCGATGAATCTGGCTGACCATAAACTGCAGCACATTGTGCAGGAAGGGCTGTCGATAGGCAGTGCCCTGAATCAGGTGCAAAAGGAAATCAACAGCTATTTGCAGCAATGACAGGCAAAGACAGACAAATGAAAAGGCCGCCCTCAAGGGCGGCTCTTTTGCTTATATCGCTATTGCGTATTGCAGAACCTCATCACTGCCAGCGGCAACATCACAGCCGGGACGACAGGGCGTAAGTTCCGTTACTTTGTCATAATTGACAACCAGAACAGGCGAAATCATGTTGATGGAGTTTTTCTCAAAAATGTCCATGTCAATCTTGAGAATGGGCGTGCCGGCGGTTACCCGGTCGCCGGATTCCTTCAAGGCGGTAATTCCCTCACCGTTCAGGATAATGCTGTCGAGACCCACATGAACAAGAATCTGAATACCATCATCAGTGGTAATGGCAAAGGCATGTTTGGTGTCGAAGAACAGGGAAATCACGCCGTCACAGGGAGCTAATACCGTATCGCTGTTAAGCTCAATGGCCAGACCGTCACCCGTGAGCTTTTCCGCAAAGACCGGGTCTGGAACAGAAGCGAGTTCAACGGTTTTGCCGGAGAAGGGGGCCAAAATTACTTGAGATGGTGATTTCGTTGCAGACATATTATCATGCCACCTTTCTATAGTCAGAAATTGTATAGTTTATAAGTTAATTGATTGTATTTGCGAATTTTCTAACAAGTTTTATATTTTCATTTTACTACGAAACGGAAATAAGTCAAGGAAAACTATACCGCACAGCGTTTAAGGCAGGTTGGGGATGTTTTTGCTGATGGCCGTATGCCGGATGATGTCCTGTACGCGCAGGTCAATGGCCAATTCCTGCTTGTGCAGGGTTTCGGCAGTGGCAAATTCAGCTGGGCTGTCTTCACGCAGGCCTTTGATGTAATGCTGCCAGGCCTTGATAGACGTTTCCGTGGACTGCTGGCGCTGGCGGGCTAAATATTGCGCTCCGGCAGGGACTTCTACCGCATCCAGCTTATTCTGCCGGTCCTGCAGGCTCGGAATGATATCGTCCTCAATCAGGGCGGCGATATTTACTTTCTGCTGCTTGGTCAGATGGCCGCTCTTGGAGCTGTTGAGTCGTTTGAACCGGGACTGGAAGACTTCAAAGCGCTCGTTGCTGTCGCTGACAATGTCCTTGGTAGCGGCGATGTAATCCGCAATGTCCTGGTTCTGCAAGGGGGCAATCTTATCGAGATAGGCTTTGTAATTCTTGATGTAGGCGACCTGCCAATGACCGTCCTCTGCCTGTTCCATAGCCAGCTGCAGGGTGAAGGGGGTCTGGGTGTATTCCTCCATGATTTCGACGTCAGCTGTGGCACTATGACCATTGTGTTCGACCTTGCCCACCTTGACCAACGTGGTGTTGCGCACCTGACTGCGCTCCAAAAAGCGCTCAAAGTCGATACCGAGCTGTCGTCCTTTCAGGATGTCCGTACCTTCCGGCAGATTCCAACTGCCCGCGGTTATCCGGTTGAGAGCTGCATCTTCGAGGCCCTCAGCCAGCTGTGGTTTAATCATGATGTAGAATTTTTCAAACATGGCGCGGGTCTTGGGGGTAAGCTCCGAATCGTAGGCGAATAAATCCACCGTTAAATCGTCATAAGCGCGGGAGGAAAGCAGTTCCGCATTCACATAGCGGTTGAATTTTTCGCCGTCACGTTCCGCAATGGCGGTCTGAATCTGCTCTAAGGCATATTCCGGGGTGCGGATAAAGAAAAAGAAATACCATACCACTGCACCAATCAAAGCGGCCACAAGCAAAAAGACCAATGACAGCCGCCGCCGTTCCTGTGTGCGCCGGGCACGCATCCGCCGTTGCCAGGTATAATCGTCCATTATATCGCTCCGTTCATCTAAGTACCCTAATTATACTCGATATGCTAAAATAAGTCTAGGAAACAAAGTCAGTTTAAGGAGTTAAAACAACGTAATGAAATGGGTTAATCACGAAATTGTCACCGGTGTTATCGTATACGGCGCTACGGGAGATTTTCTCGCCACGGCCTTTTCCATGGCGGGGGCGATTTTTCCCGATAAAGTAGAAGGAAAGCCCGGAGCAAATTATTGGAGCTGGCGGGCGCGGCATCGCGGCTGGTCGCATTGGCCGGTTATCTATATCGCCATCCTGGCCATCATGCAGATGGGATTGCTGCCGCAGGGGGCGGATGTGGAACGCGGAGCAACGTTTATCTGTATCGGTGCCCTGCTGCATATCGTCGAGGACGCATTTTGCGGTAAGGTTCCGCTGTTTTTGCCCTGGCAGAAGGTGGGCATAAAGCTGTTTACGGTAGGTTCGGTGACGGAATATCTGTTTTCCATGGCGGTGGTGATTCTCACATATATCATTCACGCACAAGTTATGGTAAAATAATAACAAATCAATAAGAATGATGGCGCGGGGGTGGTCAGAATGGCACGCGGTATAGCGGTAAAGGGCAGGCCCAACAAAGTTATGCGTCTGCTGGCAGAAAAATATCCCACCAAGGAAGCGGTTTATGAACAGCTGATTTATTTGCAGTCAAGGTTGTCGCTGCCCAAGGGGATTGAGCACTTCATGAGTGATTTGCATGGGGAGTATGCATCGTTTTTCCATATTCTCAACAACTGTTCCGGGGTTATCCGGGAGAAGGTCGACTATGTCTTTGGGGAGCGGTTGTCTGCGGAAGAAAAGGCAGAATTCTGCACGCTGATTTACTATCCCAAGGAAAAGATTGAGCAGATAACGCAAGACCACAAGAATACGCCGGCCTGGTATCGGAAAAATCTCTCGCAGCTTTTGGAACTATCCAAACTGATGAGCTACAAATATCCGGCATCCAAGGTGCGTGGGTTTGTGCCCAAGCGTTATGAAGCCGTGATTGTGGAGCTCATGAATACCCGGCCGGAGGCCGATACGGCCCAGTTCGTTTACCATCAGCGGCTCCTCAATACCATCGTCCAGATTGACAGCGGTGCGGATTTTATCGAGGCGTTTACGGTGCTGATTAAGCGGCTGGCGGTGGACAGGCTGCATATCGTGGGGGATTTTTTTGACCGTGGCAACCGCCCGGATGCGATTTTGAATCTCCTGATGAAGCACCCTTCAGTGGATATTCAATGGGGCAATCACGATGTACTCTGGATGGGGGCGGCCCTGGGAAATGAAACCTGCATTGCCGCTGTGGTGCGCAACAGTCTGCGCTATAATAATACGGACGTGTTGGAGCGGGGCTATGGCATCAGCTTGCGGCCGCTGACGACCTTTGCCTCCCGCAGTTATCCGGACGCCAATCCGGTCAAGGCTGCGGAAAAGGCCATAACCATGATGATGTTCAAGCTGGAAGGCCAGCTTATTCGCCGTCACCCGGAATATCAAATGGAAAGCCGTCTGCTGCTCGATAAGATTGACTTCCGTTCCTCGCATGCAGTGCTCGGCGATGGCAAGCGCTATGAGCTGGAGAGCGCATACTTCCCCACCATTGATGAGGATTGTGGCGACCTGTACCAGCTTACGGAGAAGGAAGCGGCGATTATTGCCGACCTCAAATCGTATTTTGTGGAAAGCGCTGTGCTGCAGCGTCATGTGGATTACCTTTACCAAAAGGGCAGTATCTATACCCGTTATAATGGCAATCTGCTGTTCCATGGCTGTGTGCTCTTAAATGAAGATGGCAGTATGCGCTCTGTGTCCTATGATGGACAGGAGTTCAAAGGCCGGTCATGGTTTGACCATTGCGATAGAATCGCCCGGGAGGCGTATCTCTATCGCAAGCCGGAGACGGTGGACTTTATGTACTTTTTATGGTGCGGGCGGCTCTCGCCGGTTTCGGGGCGGGAGTTCAAGACTTTTGAGCGGGCCTTTATCGCCGATGAATCCACCTGGAAAGAGCCTTCTGACCCGTATTTCAAGTACATCAACCAGGAAGAAACTTGTGCGATGGTGCTGCAGGAATTTGGCCTTGACCCCGAGCGCGGGCATATCATCAACGGCCATGTGCCCGTCAAGGTCAAAAAAGGCGAAACCCCCGTCAAAGCTGGCGGTAAAGCCATTATCATTGACGGAGGTTTCTGTAAGGCCTATCATAGCAAGACCGGCATATCCGGTTATACGCTGATTTCCAATTCCCGCGGTCTGCGCCTGCTGCAGCATCAGAAGATTGCCGATGTCCGCGAGGCTTTGCGCGAGAATCAGGATATTGAGTCCGTATCGGAAACCGTGGAACTGCAGGCCTGCAGAACGACACTCGGGGATACGGATGAAGGAAAGATTATACAGGACGAGATTACCGATTTGTATAATCTGCTGCTGGCTTATCAGAACGGGCTGATTAAGCCGCAGGAGTAATTTATTTGTCGTAGCCGTTTTCCACCACATCAATCTTGCCTGTGCGTGGATGGAAAATCAGGCCGTGGATGGGAACATCATCAGGAATGAGGGGATTCAGGCGGATGTATTCCACGGTATCGCGGACATTCTGTTCCGGATGATGGAATTCGTCGGCCCATTCCTGTAATTCCTTCTTGACCATATGAATGGCTTCTTTGGAAATGCCGCGTTCCAGCATGGATTGTATCAGGCCTTCGGAGGTGGTATGGGCCATGCCGCATTCGTGGTGGCCGATAACGATGATTTCCTTGACGCCTAATTCGTAGATACAGACCAAAAGGCTCCTGATGGTGCCATCAAACACGCCGGTAACGCCGTTGCCGGCGGTTTTTATTACCTTGGCTTCGCCGCGGCCAATGCCCAAGGCTGGCTCCAAAAAGTTTACCAGCCGTGTATCCATGCAGGTAATGATGGCTACCTGTTTTTGCGGCAGCTTGCTTTTTTTCTGGTCTTCCTGCGTGTAATCTGCTGGCGGATGGGCACAGAATTCGGCGTTGGCAGATAGCATATCATCCAAAATTGACATAATGAACCCTCCCTTTATGGCTTAAAGAAATCCCGGACGGATTTTGATGTTTTGGCCGTTTTTCAAGGTGATTTTTTGTACCATGCAGGTGCGCATTCCCACCATGAACAGTTCAAATTCATCAACCTGAGGCAGTTTTTTCAAAAATTCATCGCGGGCCATTTTTTCGCTGAGGTTTTGGGTAATTTCATGACCGTTAGGGTCCAGGATGACCACATAGTAATCGGCAGCGGGAACATCCTTGAAGGCAAATTGCCCCTTTTCGTCGGCAATTGCATGGTAAATCGGCTGATTGGGCGGAACAATCTTTTCCTGATACCATTTTTGTACGGAGGCATAGGGGAGCGCGACGAAATTAATGCCCCGCTCGATAAGCCATATTTCGGCCCGTTCCGTGTTTTTGCGATTGGGGGGAGCGGTCATGTTCCACATTACGCCGGCCCCCGCTTCCCCCGTGGCAACATGCATCCCGCGTTCGGTATTGGGCGGATAGACATTTCCGGTGATGGAGCCGGCAGCTGCAGCCAGGGCAGCGATACTCCAAAGGCATAAGGTCAATAAAATGGTTATACGTTTCATGTAAGCATCCTCCTTCTGTTCATTTATTGGTATTTTTCGCTTTTTATGAGAAAATTTCCTGCTCGATTTGCCTGCAGATTCATTTTGCGGTACACTAGAGAGCGACGGTATGCGCTGCAAAAAATTCAGGGCGCAACTGTACGAAAGGAGAATTCATTTATGACCGATTGGGAAAAGTATCAGCAGATTCGCCGGGAAGCCGCGTATACGGGGCTGGCACTGCTGGTACTTATTTTGTTTTGGTGCTGGGCAGGTTTTGGCCTGGCCGATGTGGAGATGGAGATTTTTGGCCTGCCGTTATGGGCGGTTACGTCCAGTATCGGCGTGTGGCTGTTTGCCATTGTGCTGGTGAAACTTCTGTTGAAATTCGTGTTCCGGGATATGCCCCTGGACGAAGAAAAGGGGGCTGAGGAACATGAGTAATGGCGGCAATCTGGCGGCACTTTTGCCCCTGCTTATCTTTATGGCCGTGATGATTGGCATTGGCTTTTATGTGCGGCAGGTGCAGGCGCGTGGTTTTGGCAGGAATTTTGTGCAGCAGTATTTTATCGGCAACCATGATTTGGGTGGCTTTGTGCTGGCCATGACCACGGTTGCGACCTACAGTTCGGTGAGTTCCTTTGTCGGCGGGCCGGGGATGGCCTGGCAGATTGGTTTCGGCTGGATTTATATGGCGGTGGTGCAGGTTACGGCCATCTTCCTCGTGCTGGGCATTTTTGGCAAGCGCGTGGCTTTGCTGTCCCGTAAATTCGATGCCGTAACGGTGGTGGATATCATCCGGGAACGCTTCCAGTCCGATGGGCTGGCAAGCTTGGCGGCGTTTATTATTGTACTGTTCTTCTGTGCGACCATGACGGCGCAGTTCGTGGGCGGGGCTAAACTGTTTGCGGCTGTGACGGGCTATAGTTATGAAATGGGACTGCTGCTCTTTGGGTTGGCCGTTGTGGTCTATACCACCGTGGGCGGTTTCCGGGCCGTAGCGCTCACCGATACCTGCTGTGCGCTGATTATGATGGTGGGCATTGTCCTGCTTCTCTATCATGTGCTGCTGGCCGGCGGCGGTTACAGCAATTTGATGGCCAATCTCCACCTGAATCATCCGGAAATGTTTGAGCCGTTCTCTGGCGGCCATATGCCGGCTGGTCTTTACCTGACCCAGTGGATTCTGGTGGGTATCTGTACGATTGCTCTGCCGCAGTCGGTGGTGCGCGGTATCAGCTACAAGGATACCGCCAGCCTGCACAAAGCTATGCTTATTGGCACTGTGGTCGTGGGCTTTATGAATATCGGCATCAATTTTACCGGTATTTTGGCCCATGGCGTGCTGACAGGCGACTTGGCCTCCTATGGCGGCGTGGACAATATCATTCCGAAGACCATCGTCACGGTTATGCCGCCGGCTTTGGTCGGTTTGGCGATTATCGGTCCCTTGGCGGCGTCCATTTCCACGATTTCGGGGCTGCTCATTGTCGCATCTTCGGCCATTATCAAGGACGTATACTTACATCAGCAGCATAAAAAAGGCAAGGAGCCGGGCACGAAACAGCTGCGCCTGCTCTCCATGCTGGCCACGGCCGTTATCGGTGTGGTGGTCTTCATCATTGCGCTGACCCCGCCAAGCCTTATCTGGATTATCAATATGTTTGCCTTTGGCGGTTTGGAAACGGCGTTCTTCTGGATGTTGCTGCTCGGTCTTTTCTGGCGGCGGGCCAATAAGCTCGGAGCAATCCTCTCCATGGGCGGCGGTACAGTGGTCTACTGCCTGACGCAGGGGATGGGCTTCAAGGTCATGGGCCTGCATCAGATTACCATTGGCATTACCGCCTCGCTGCTGTTCTTCCTGCTTGGCACTTATTTGGGCAAACCGCAGGACGAGCAGGTGCTGAACGAGTTTTTCCCGCATAGGAAAAATTAATAAGTATATAGGGGAAAATATTCTCATATATACGTTAAATTGCAAAAAATAACTTGCGCAATTAGGATTTTTGGGGTAAAATTACAACGTATTTTTTATAAAGATGTATATTATAGAAAACTAATGGGATAATGTTGTGGAAAAGATGTTTGGAGAGGAGAAAAATTAACCATGATTGTTGCGGTGAATAGTGCCACCAACAAGTTGTTTAAGTTCAAGACTGGCAAGTATAATCTGAAGGAGCAGGCGGCGTGGAAGTCCCGTACGGCATTTGTGGAAGATACCCTGCGGGAGATTATCCGTGAAGTGGCCAACAAAGAGGCAGCTGTGTTTGCTAAGTGCTGCTATGGTATCGAGCTGGGGAGAAGCGAAGTCGAGGACCGCTACCTTCTGTCCTATGATGATGCCGTGAGCTATTGGAAGAATTTTGATGCCCGTGTGTATCAGATTGCCTAAATAAATAGACGAACAGCCCATGAAGCAAGGGATATGCTTCATGGGCTGTTTTTTGTTATAAGATAAGCAGTTCTACGCCAAAGACCACCATGCAGCAGGCGGCTGCTACTTTGAACAGGCTGAATCCCTTCCAGGCAAGGCCAATGCCGACAATGAGGGCCAAAAGTCCCGCATAGGGGCTGCGCGTGGCATCCATAATGGCGGGAAAGGTCATGACCGCCAATGTCACATAGGGGACATAGAACAGAAATGACCGCAAAAATTGATTCTTGATGGGACGGCGGATAAGGGTGACGGGCAATATGCGGATGGCCAGCGTCACAGCGCTCATAACAAGCAGGTAGATATAGATGTCGTGGTTCATAGTAAGAGTCCTTTCCTCATTTATATGTGTTTATTGTAGGTGTGTGGTGAGGATTTGTAAAGAAAAAATAATAACACTTTGCTTGAATTAGGGATATAAAGAGAAAAGAACACAGTCTGCAGGCTGATGAAATAAAAATTACTGATGGCAGGAGATGCCGGCACCTTGGGCGAAATATTTACAAGGTGTTTTTTTATTAGGGAAGGGTGTGTTGAACATGAATAAACTATTGCCAATCAGATGGCTGTCTGTTTTGATTTTAGGCGTATTCCTGCTGCTGAGCGGAAAAAGCTGGGCTGCAGAATTTGAGCCGGTTTCTTATACGGCTTATACGTCGCTGTTCTGGCTGCGGGAGGCCGGTGTGCCGGAGGCGGCTGAATATGCCAAGGCTACGGGTAAACAGCATCTGTTGTTCACGGGAAAAATCAAGAATTTTTATACGCTGCAGCCGGTGAATATGCTCTACCATGAGATGCGTTATGCCGCACTCAATCAGTATATCCGGCAAAATGGTTATAAGAATGTTATGGACATTGCCTGTGGTTTTTCCTCCCGTGGACTTTATATGGCACGGCATGGGATTCGGTTTGTCGGGGCGGAGTTCCCGGCTGTGGCAGTCTATGGCAACAATTATCTGAAAAAATGCCTGAAGCCTGATGAACTGAAGCTGGCTTCGTATGAAGTCGCAGATGCAACCGATAAGGAGCAGATGATGGCGGCGGCAGATTTGATGAAAGGACCTGTCTGCATTACTATGGACGGCCTGATGATGTATCTGACCCATGAACAGCAGGCCAGCGTCCTGCAGAATATCAAGGCTATTTTGCAAAAACATGGCGGCTGCTATATTACTACGGACTTTTCTGCCCGCGATTTTGTCATGGATGCATCCAAAGTGGTTTATGGGGAGAAACATGCCCGTGAAGTCTATCGTGAATCGGCCAAGGTCTATGAAGATATTGCGGATGCAGATTTCGATGAGAAGTTTTTTGCTAGTGATGAAGAAGCAACAAAATTTATTACCGCGCAGGGCTTAAAGGTGCAGCGCATTCCGTTGTTCAGCCAGCCGATAACGCTTTACAGCGAAAAGGGCTTGAATAAGCAGCAGCTGCAGCGGTTGGATAACATGAAGAATGAGAAAATCGTATGGCTGATTACAATCGAATAACGGATAAACACTTTGTTATGTCCTTGGAAACCTTTTCTCAGGCAATGGACTGGATAGAAGAATGTCTGAGCGGAGAAAAGGCAAAACCAAGGGAAATCTATGTGATGCAGCTTCTGGCAGAAGAAATCTTTCAGCGCTGTGTCAAACATGCGGAAGATTCGGCAACGTTCAGTATGAGCCTGTCCTGGAAAAAACGGTTTCATCGGGTGAGCCTTGTCCTCAAAGCAAAAGGGGAAGCTTATAATCCTTTGACGGTCATAGATGAAGACACGGAGGATGAGCTGATTGGCTATGCGATATTGGAGGCACATAAAAAGAAGCTGAAGTACACCCGCAGACGGTGGACACGGGAAAATGCAATCACCATCCGGTTGCGTGACCCGGGGCATCAGGAAGTGCGCAGAATTTTGTATGGTCTTGCACTGGGGGCTTTGACCGGAACCCTGTTGTATTTTTTCGCCGCTCCGGAGTTTAAAAATTGGTTGGAGAATATCATCATAGAACCGATACAGTCGATATTTATCAGTGCGCTAATGATGGCGATTGCGCCGATGATTTTCTTTTCGGTTATCTCAGGGATTTCCAGTATGTCCTATTCGACCAATTTGGGGCGTATTGGCTGGCGCGTGGTGATATGGTCGCTAATCAAATTAGGTTTTTTTGTGGCTGTCGGGATGCTGGCAGGGTATCTTTTGGGCGGGATGCCGGAACTCTTGGCCACGCTCACGATTGATGAGGGGGCCGGACCCGTTGCAGGACTCACGATTCATTCCCTGATTACGGGCATTGTCCCGGGAAATGTGATTTCGCCCTTTGCCAATAACAACATCATGCAGACGTTGTTTTTAGCCTGCTTTTGCGGCGTTGTCCTTAATCGGATGGGAGAACAGCTGGATTGGGCCAGGGAAGGGGTAAATTTTATGAGCAGCTTTACCATGAATGTGGTTCAGACGGTAAGCTGCCTGCTGCCCTTTCTGGTGGGCATATCCACGGTCAAAATGGTTATGCAAATGGGGCCTGTGGGCTTGCTGACTTATGGCTGGCTGATTCTGGTCATTGCGTTGGGGCTGCCGTTGAGTTTCATTGTATCGGCCCTGCTGGTTTGTTTCGTTTCCCACTGGCAGCCGCTGGCCTTTTTGCAAAAAACGGTGCGTTTCAGCGCATTGCCTTTTTCGAGCAGTAATTCCAGTGCCTGCCTGCCGGCAACGCTGAAATTTTGCACGGAAAAACTGGGCATGAATGAACGGATTGTGAAGTTTACGGTGCCGGTGGGCATGCAGTTCAATATGGATGGTACGGCCTATTATGTTTCCGTGATATCCATGGTACTGGCCTGCACGTTTTCGGTAACGATTGATGCGGACTTTTTGTTTTCTTTGTTCTGCGTTGAATTCCTGATGGCGATGACCGGTGTGGGGCTGCTCGTTATGCCACCGGTACTCGAAAGCATGGGGATTCCGGGAACGGCAGTCATGCACTTTATCGGGATTGAGCCGATTATTGATATGCCGGGAACTGCGCAGAATGTGGTGGGGGATATTACCTCGGCCTTTCTGGTGGCACAACAGGAAGGGCAGGTGGATGAGGCCGTTTATCATTCCTAGTTAAATTAACATCTTAGTATAAAGGCGCCCGTGGGGGCTGACCATATTTTTCTTCGCTGAGACAGGCTTGTCAAACGCTACGAAAAACACGGTCAGCCCCCACGGGCTTATTACGATACACATTTGCTTCGTTTTCGTTGTTTATTCTTTTACCGGGTGCAGGATGGCGCCAATGGCGGCGATGGCTACGGTCAGGATAATCGTTCGTGTGCCGCCGGACAGGTCGCTGATTACAGGCAGGTGGGCGCAGGCGAAGCTGGCGATAAAGCTGATGGCGACGAGGGCGCCAATAATGCGGTTATCGCGGGCGGGGGGGATGATTACCCAGATGAACATGCCGAACAGGGCTACGCTCAGGGCGCTGACGGCGGCTACAGGCAGGAGGTTGCCTGCCATTACGCCGAGGGCGGTGCCGACAGACCAGCCCGGCAGGGCCAGGCTCATGGCGCCGTAATTGTAATAGGGATTCAAGGGGCCTTTTCTCGCGATGGTGATGCCGAAGATTTCATCGGTGATATCGAAACCGACCAGCACGCGGTGGAGAATGTTGGTATCCGGGGCGAATTTTTGGCTGACCACGCAGCTCATCAGGAGGTAGCGGGCGTTGGCCACCAGCGTCATAATCGCTAGTTCCAGATACGGAGCATCGGCGGCAATGATGGTAAAGGCAGCGTATTCACCGGCTGACGCATTGTTGAAAAAGCTGGCCAGGAATCCTTCAAAGGGCGTAAGTCCTGCATTGCGGGCGGCAATGCCCAAGGTAAAGGCTACGACGAAGTAGCCAAGGGCGATGGGAAAGCCGTCGTGCATCCCGTCTACAAAAGCCTCCCGGCGAGGCGAGTCTGTGGTCGTAAGTGTCATAAAATCCCTTCTTTCTAATCTTCTGATTCGGCATAGCGTTTCGCCAGCAATTTATGTACATTGTCCTGCTTGCGCCGTTCAATCTGGCGATGGATAAAGATATTGGGAATGGCTACGCCTACGGCAATGCCGATAATGATGGTGATGGCATTGATGCCGCTTCGCAGGCTGATGAAAAATTCCTCGGTCGTGATAAAATCAAGGTTCAACAGGGCAAAGAGCAGGCGGTAAAGCAGTACCCCAGGAATCATGGGGATGGCCGAGGGAATGGTGATGACGATATTGGGCGTATGGAACCAGTGGATAGCCTTTAAGGCGATAAGTCCGACTACGGCAGCACCCAAAAACGAACCTGCCGTCTGTGAAAAACCGAACTCCAGTACCACGATATTGCGAATCAGTACGGTGATGATGCCGCCCACGGCCACCACGGGGAGAATTCGGGGCGGGACATTGAAGATGATGGAAAAGCCCACGGCGCCGATGGCGGCGGCTATTGCCTGGGAAAAATACACCGTGTCCGGCGTCAGCTGAACGCTGGTAAAATCTGTTACGCCGCAAAGACGGATGGCAATTACAATGCCAAAGGTCATACTGCTGACGACCAGTACGGTGTGCATGGCGCGGGTCATACCCGCTACAATGAAGTTGTTGAGCAGGTCGTCCACGGCGTTAATCAGTGGTATGCCCGGTACGAGGAATAAGGTGCAGGCAATCAGGGGATACCAGTTGAGTCCGCCGGTCAAAAACTGGGTGCTCCAGGCCAAAATGGTCGTTACAAAGGAGGTAATGGCAATGGTGGCGTAGGTGTTGAAGGCATACGCCGTGCAAAGCCGCCGCACATAAAAGCCTAACAGGGAGCAGATTGTCGTCAGGAGAAAATCCAGCCAGCTGCCGCCAAAGAGTTTACAAAAGCCGCCGCAGGCCGCGCCAGCCCCTAAGGCGGTCAGCCATACCGGGTAAGCCCGCGGCAGATTGCGGATATTGTTCAGCTGCCGCCGAAAGGCCTCCAGACTGTAGTTTTGTGCCAGTGCCCGCCAGGTCAGCTTGCTGACCGCCGACAGGGTGGTCATATTAATCCCATGTTTTTGATACTTGCAAAACTCCGTATAGGAGTGACGGCTGTCACTGACATTGAGCATCAAGGTCGTGTAGAGTACATGCTGATGCATATGCTCGCTGTCAATACCCATGAAGGCGGCAGCCCGCCGCATATCCCGTACTGTGCGGTCGCTGTCCGCACCGTTTTCCATTAACAGTGCGCCCGTCTGCAGAAGCAGGTGCAGCTTTTCACCAATTTCTGCAAAAGGTTTGTTTAGTATTTCATCCTTGTCGTCACTCAAAATATCCCTTCCCTCTCCAAAAATGTAAACATGATTGTAAATGTATGTAAACTATTGTAGGACAGTGCTGGATAGATGTAAAGGTTTTGAGGGAGGAAAAATTGTGATAAAATGAATAGGAATTATACTGGATGAAATGAGGTATAGATGTGGTTAAGACGATTATCAAGGATACGGATTTTTTGCAGAAAGTTGCTGAACCTGCGACCCGCAAGGATAAGGCTGTGGCCGAGGACTTGCTGGATACGCTCAAGGCGAATAAGGCGATTTGTGTAGGGCTGGCCGCCAATATGATTGGCGTGGCCAAGAGCATTATTGCCGTGCAGGTGGGCAAACAGAATGTGGCGATGTTGAATCCGCAGATTGTCAAACACTCGGATGAATGCAATGAAGTCATGGAAGGCTGTCTGTCACTGCTGGGGGAACGACCTGCCAAGCGCTACACCTGGATTGAAGTGGAATATCGGGATATTAAATTCAAACCGCAGAAGCAGCGGTTCTCCGGCTTTACGGCAGAGATTATCCAGCATGAAATCGACCACTGTCAGGGTATTTTAATCTAAAGGAGAAGGTTATGGAATTTTTGGATGCAGGAACGCTGGCCTTTTTGGTCTTTTTCGGTTTTATGGCGTCCTTTATTGATTCTGTTGTAGGGGGCGGCGGCCTTATTTCCGTACCGGCGCTCTTGTGGACAGGTCTGCCTCCGGTGCTCGCGCTGGGAACCAATAAGTGCGCGGCGGTCATGGGCAGCTTTACCAGTTTCATCACTTTTGTGCGTTCGGGGAAGGTGGACGGCTATCTGATGCGGCGCTTGTTCCCGCTGTCCTTTATCGGCTCGGCTTTGGGCGTGTTTACCGTACAGCTTCTGCCGCCGGAAATTTTGCGTCCGCTGGTGGTCGTCATGCTGATAGCCGTACTGCTCTACAGCATTTTTAAAAAGGATTGGGGTCGGGAAAATAAATATGCGGGCCTGTCCACAAGAATGCTGCTGTTGGCGGGAGTGGTGGCCTTTTCCTTGGGCTTTTACGATGGCTTTTTCGGGCCCGGTGCCGGTTCCTTTATGCTCTTTGGGCTCCTGATGGTTGGCTTTGATTTTTTAGGCGCTGCGGCCAATGCCCGTACCCTTAATTTTGCCAGCAATATTTCGGCGGTGATTTTCTTTGGCTATTTTGGGCAGATTGACTTTGCCCATGCGATTCCCATGGGGCTTGCTATGATTGCCGGTGCTTACTGTGGCGCAAGTATGGCACTCAAAAAGGGCGTCGGTTATGTACGCCCCTTGTTTATCGCTATGACCACCGTGCTTATCGGCAAATTGGTATGGAGTTTGTTTTAACCTTCCCAGCGTGGGAATAAATCGGCATCCAGGCCAAGCTGGTCGCAGATTTTGCCCACCAGCATATTGACAAGGTCGTCAATGGTCCGGGGGCGGTGATAAAAGCCCGGTGCCGCGGGGACGATTTTTACGCCCAATTTGGCCAGCGTCAGCAAGTTTTCCAAATGGATGGCATGCATGGGCGCTTCGCGGGGCACGAGGACAAGCGGGCGGCCTTCCTTCAGCATGACGTCGGCGGCCCTGGTCAGCAGGTTATCGGAAAGGCTGTGGGCAATGCAGGCGGTCGTCTTCATGGAGCAGGGCAGCACGACCATGGCATCGGCCTTAAAGGAGCCGCTGGCGATGGCGGCGCCAATGTTGGCGTTGTCGTAGAGTACATCGACCCGCTGCGCTAGTTCTTCGCGGGAGACGTTGCATTCATAGGCCAATACCTGCCAGCCGCTGTCCGTCACGACGCCGTGTACTTCGTGGCCGAGCTTTCGCAAAACATCAATCAGCCGCAGGGCGTAAATGCTGCCGCTGGCTCCGGTTATTCCAATTACGATTTTCATATGCCTTACCCTTTCTCTACGCATAATACGTTCTAAGTATAAGTATAATGATAGCAGTAAAGCACTGTCAAACAATTAGTACCTGCTTTCAAGACATAATAATGTGTATCTGCTATAATGGAATGTGGTTTTTATGAAAGGATGACAATATGAATCAACATAGAATCACTCCCTTGACGGAGAGCGGACTCTTGACGGCACTGAGTGTGGTGCTGGCATTGATGGCGGTTTACCTGCCGTTTATCGGCTTTTTACTGGTCTTGTTCTGGCCATTGCCGTTGATTGTTTTGGTGGTGCGCCACGGCTTGCGCTGGGGCGTTATGGCAACGGCAGTTGCCGGCGTATTGGTGGGGCTGTTGGTGGAACCACTGTTGTCGCTGCGATTGGTCATTGCTTTTGCACCGGCGGGGCTCCTTTTAGGCTGGGCCTTTGCCCAGGGCTGGCCGGGCGTGCGCTCGTTTATGCTGACGCTGCTGGCCGCTATTGCCGGACAGCTGGCGGCGGTTGGACTATTGCTGTTGGTGACGGATGTGAATCCGCTGGCCATGCAGGTGGATCTGCTGCAATCGTCCTTTGACTCAACACTGCAGGTTTATGAAGGACTGGGCATGAACGAGGCGGATTTGGCGCAGGCACGCTCAGATATCGAGCAGGGGCTGAAGATGCTCAACTATCTGTTCCCGTTGGTCTTTATCCTGATGGGGCTTCTTTATGCGGCGGCTGCATATATCTCCGGCAGCAAAGTGCTGCGGCGGCTGGGGCACCGTGTACCGCAGTTCCCCGCCGTTCATGAGTGGCGTCTGCCGCAAGGCTTTTTGTACCTTTTCGGCTTTGCACTGGTAGGTCTTTACTGGGGCGGAACCCGGCAAATCATGTGGCTCTATCAGATTTCTCTAAATGCCAATGCACTGGCGATTATTGCAGGCTTAGTGCAGGGGATAGTTTTGGTCCATTGTTTGTTCCGGCATTTTAAGGTAAAGCTGTTCCTGCGGATTGTATTTTATGTGTTTATTTTAATGAATCCCTTTTTGGCACAGGTTACAGCAATGACGGGGCTTATCGATATGCTCTTTGACTATCGGCAGCGCTTTGCCGCCCGTAAGCAGAAATGAGGTGCGCTAAATGCCACGAAATCTTTCGGCGTGGATAGATTTAACTATACATTTGCTGATCATGCTGATTCTTATCGGCGTGCTATCCTACTATAATCTTTACATTGCCGCCATTGCCGGACTGGTATGGCTGGCGTTGGCCTCCTTTGCCCGGGAGCGCTGTGCAGACCGTTCGCGGCGGTTTGAACGCTATTGCCGCAATGTAGTGCGCAATATCAATGAAATGCTCAATTATGCCGTGGATGAACTGCCGCAGGCCATTATGATTGTCAATGAAGATGGGCGTATCCAGTGGTGTAATGACCGCATGGAGGTTTATTTTGGCAAGAAGCCGGAGCAGGATACCGATGTGAAGGATTTGCTGCCCGGGATTATCGTTGCACCAATCTGGGGGCAGGAAGGCGAGTATGTCTTTGCGAACTCGGATAAGTATTATCATGTCTACTATCATCCCGTGCAGATGGCGCCGCGTCAGGAACCGTTGATGACGCTCTACATCCAGGATGTGACCAGCCATGAGCAGCTCAAGAATACTTTTCAGCAGAGCCGTACGGTGCTGGTGTATATCCAGATTGATAACTATGACGAAGTCATGCAGGGGCAGACGGAGGCCGAACGTACTTCCTTGCTCCTAGCGGTTAATCAGACCATCGACAAGTGGATGAAAAACCTCGGCGGGTTCATGCGCAGGATCAATGAGGACCTCTATGTGGTCATTCTGACGCGGGCAGGACTTGATCAGGCCTTGAACGATAAGTTTGATGTGCTCGATAAGGCGCGGCAGCTCCAGAGTACCAACCGCCTGCCGGTAACCCTTTCCATGGGGATTGCGGTAGCGGAAAATCAGACTATGGCCGAGCTCGGCGCGCAGGCGCAGGCCGGGCTGGATTTGGCCTTGGGCCGCGGCGGTGACCAGGTAGCCGTGCAGATGAATGGCAAGACCCAGTTCTTTGGCGGCAAGGCCAAGGCCGTAGAAAAGCATACGCGTGTAAAGGCCCGAGTGGTTGCACATGCCCTGCGGGAAATCATGGAAGGTGCCGATGAAATCTATATCATGGGGCACCATAATGAGGACTTTGACTGCTTCGGTGCGGCAATGGGTGTAGCCAAGATGGCCCGTCAGTTGGAAAAGAATTTTCATATTGTCCTGTCTGACATGAATGATGGTATTGACAAATTCCATGATTTGCTTAAGGATAAAGAAGAATATGAAGGCGTATTTGTCCATGCAATGGATATCAAAAATTCTACGGCCTTAAGCCCGGTGCTTATCGTGGTCGATACGCATATTCCGCATTTGGTCGCAGACCCCACGCTCTTGGAGCGTGTACATCAGGTGGTCGTTATTGACCATCACCGCCGCAGCGAGAACTTTATCAAGAATCCGCTGCTGGTGTACATTGAACCGGGGGCCAGCTCCACGAGTGAGCTGATTACGGAACTCTTGATGTACTTTGGCGAGGATATCCGTTTGGGGCGGTTGGATGCGACGGCGCTTTACTCCGGCATTGTGGTCGATACGAAGAATTTTGCGATACAGACCGGTGTGCGCACCTTTGATGCCGCGGCCTTCCTGCGGCGCAGCGGTGCCGACCCCGTGATGGTACGCCATCTGTTCCGTTCCGACTACGAGACGACAGTGGCGTTGGCAAAAACCAAGGCCCGGGCAGAGCTTTTCCCCGGTGGGTTGATCATTTCCACCATCCCCGAAACGATGCCCAATATTCAGGTTATCGCGGCGCAGGCCGCAGATGGGCTGTTGCGCATTGAAAATGTGCGCATGAGCATCCTGATTTTCCAGCTTACGGAGGACACCATCGGGCTAAGTGCCCGCTCAACCGGTGACCTCAATGTGCAGGTCATCATGGAGGCTTTGGGCGGCGGCGGTCATCAGAATGTGGCCGGCGCGCAGGTAAAGGGTGCTTCTTTGGCAGATATTAAAGCCAAGGTTATTGAAATCAGTGAAAAATATATAGAGGAGAATGATAAAGATGAAAGTGATTCTGCAGCAGGACGTTAAAAAATTAGGCAAAAAAGGTGATATCGTAGAGGTTTCGGAAGGTTACGGCCGTAACTTCCTCCTGCCCCGCAAGGCAGCAGTGCTGGCCAATGCTGAGAATATGAATGTGGCCAAGGCACAGGCTGGCTCCAAGGCTCGCAAAGAGGCTATGGCTACAGATGAAGCAAAACTGATGGCTGCGCAGCTCGAAAAAGTGTCCGTGACCATCCCCGTAAAAATCGGTGAAAATGGCAAGCTCTTTGGCTCCGTTACGGGCAAGGATGTGGCAGAAGCCTTGAAGAAGGAAAATATTGATATCGACCGTCGGAAAATCACCATCAAGGGCGATGTGACCGGCACGGGTGAATATGAAGCCGTGATTAAGGTACATCCTTCGGTTACGAGCACCATCAAGGTCAATGTAGTGGCAGGTTGATATGAAATTACTGGATTTTATTCGCAATCTATTTACGAAAAAACAGGAGCAGGCATTGCCTGCTCCTGCTTCACGCAATGCGACGCCTTTAGATCGGCAGATTGAAGCGCTCTATGCCATTCTGGTGGATGTTATGGGCACGGAGAAATTGGTGATTCAGGCCGGGAAGATGAAGGCGCTGGACTTAATGCGTTCTGCTGACCCCTGCGACAGGGTACTGGCCCTGCAGCGCATCTTGGGTGAAGACCCCTTGATTGCGCCTGCACCCAAGGCTGAGCAGGTGCCGCAGATTATGGATGCGCTCTCCGAGCGCGTGGCCGATTTGGTGGCCCGCCGCAATGTCGAGGACAGCATCGAGAAAAAGGTCAACGAAAAGCTCGAAAAAGACCATGCGGATTATGTCAACGATATTCGTCAGCAGGTCATCAAGGACGAAAAGGGCGGCAATGAAAGTCCGCAGGACAAGGAAAAGCGGGAGAAGCTCGAAAAGCTCGAAAGCATCAAGCTGACCCAGTCCATTATGGAACTTCTGCGCCCGCAGGATTTCAGTGAAATCGTGGGTCAGGAACGGGCCGTTAAGTCGCTGATGGCGAAATTAAGTTCCCCGTACCCCCAGCATTTATTGCTCTATGGGCCACCGGGGGTCGGCAAGACCACGGCCGCACGTCTGGTGCTCGAAGCGGCTAAGAAAAAGGCGGTGTCGCCCTTTGGCGATGAAGCACCGTTTGTGGAAACCGACGGCACGACGCTGCGCTGGGACCCGCGCGATATCACCAATCCGTTGTTGGGCTCTGTCCATGACCCCATCTATCAGGGGGCGCAGAAAACGCTGGCGGACAGCGGGATTCCTGAACCGAAGCCGGGCCTTGTAACCGACGCCCATGGCGGTATTCTGTTCATTGACGAAATCGGTGAAATGGACGAAATGCTGCAAAATAAGCTGCTGAAGGTATTGGAGGACAAGCGGGCTTACTTTGAGTCGGCCTATTATGACCCCACGGACCCCAAGGTGCCGCCTTATATCAAAAAACTCTTTGAGGAAGGTGCGCCGGCAGATTTCGTGCTGATTGGCGCGACGACAAGGGATGCGGGGCATATCAACCCCGCCCTGCGTTCCCGCTGTGCGGAGATTTACTTTGAACCATTGACCCCGAAGCATATTCAGCAGATTGTGCGCAATGCGGCGGAAAAACTGCATGTAGAGGTCAGCGACGAGGTGGCAGGCCTTATCAGTGAGTACACTATTGAAGGGCGCAAGGCCATCAATATTCTGGCCGATGCCTACAGCCTGGCGTTGGAGCGCTGTGGTGTCGGTGAACAGTTCAAACTGGAGGATTTGGGTACCGAAAATGGCCCGCAGGTGGAAATCAGCAAAGCGGATATCTACGAAGTTACGCAGGTCAGCCGTCTGACGCCCTATGTGACGAAAAAGGCTTCGGATACAGCTCTGCAGGGACATATCTTTGGTCTGGGCGTGGCAGGTTTCTTAGGTTCGGCCATCGAGATTGAAGCCGTGGCGTTCCCCGCCAAGGAAAAAGGCAATGGGGCAGTGCGCTTCAACGAAACCGCCGGCTCCATGGCCAAGGATTCTGTATTCAACGCGGCATCTGTTATGCGTCAGTTGACCGGCAAGGATTTGCATGACTACGATGTGCATATCAATGTCATCGGCGGCGGCAATATTGACGGTCCGAGTGCGGGTACGGCGATTTTGGCGGTGATTACCAGTGCCGTAACCGGCCGGAAAATCCGTCAGGATGTGGCCGTAACCGGTGAGATTTCGCTGGCCGGCCGGGTTCGCCCTGTAGGCGGCGTCTTTGAAAAGGCTTATGGCGCCAAGCAGACGGGCATAAAGACGCTCGTTATTCCGAAGGAAAACAGCAAGGATATTCCCAAGGAACATTTGGGATTGGATATTCACCCCGTAGCTACGGCAGAGGAGGCTTTTGGCTATATCTTTGAGCCGGAAAGTAAAGAGGAGTAAGGAAAATGGCATTACCAGAACGGGTGCCCCCACAGAATATCGAGGCCGAACAGGCGGTTTTGGGGGCTATGCTCATCAAAAAAGAAGCCATCATCGAAGTACAGGAAATCCTGCAGCCGGATGATTTCTATCGGGAAACGCACCGCATCATCTATGAGGCCATGGTGCGCCTGCAGAATAATGATGAAGCCGTAGACCTTGTAACCTTGACTGAGGAATTGCGGAAAACCGATATGCTCGACAAGGTGGGCGGGTTAGGCTTTATCACTCAGCTGGCCAATATTGTGGGCACGGCCGCCAATGTCAGCTATCATGCAAAAATTGTCAAAGAAAAGGCAGAACTGCGCAATCTGATTAACGTCGCCACAGAAATTGCCGGTAAGGCATACGAGGACAGCGACGAAGTCGAAAATATCATGGATGAGGCGGAGAAGAAGATTCTCGCGGTCGCCAGCCGTCAGGGCGGCGGCGCCTTTGAACCCATGAAGAATATCGTTATGCGTACCTTTGAACGCATCAATGTGCTCTATGAGTCCAAGGGAGGCCTTACGGGTATCAGCTCTGGGTTTAAGGACTTGGATAAACTTACGGCAGGCTTGCAGAAGTCTGACCTCATCCTTGTGGCAGCGCGACCGTCCATGGGGAAGACGGCGTTTACGCTGAATATTGCCAGTTACGTCGGCCTGCATGGCGGCAATGTGGCCTTCTTCTCGCTGGAAATGAGCAAGGAGCAGTTGATGCAGCGTATGCTCTGCTCCGAGGGGGGCATTGATGCCTCCCGTTTGCGTACCGGCCAGTTGGATGAAGTGGAATGGAACAAATTGGTAGGGGTAGCGGACAAGATGAGCCGGGCGCCCATCTACATTGATGACACGGCGGGCATTACGGTTATGGAACTGCGTTCAAAAGCGCGGCGCTTAAAGGCTGAACATGGCCTTGACCTGATTATCATCGACTATTTGCAGCTCATGCAGGGGCGGGCAAGCAAGAACAGCGACAACCGCCAGCAGGAAATCTCCGAGATTTCCCGTTCGCTCAAAGCTTTGGCGCGTGAGCTCGACGTGCCGGTTATCGCGCTTTCACAGCTCTCCCGTTCCGTGGAAAGCCGTCAGATTAAAAAGCCAATGCTCTCCGACTTGCGCGAATCCGGGTCTTTGGAGCAGGATGCGGATATCGTTATGTTCCTCTATCGTGAGGATTACTACGATAAGGACACGGAGAATAAGAACATCACCGAAATTATCGTGGCTAAACATCGTAACGGCCCTGTGGACAGCGTGCAGCTGTTCTTCCAGAAAGAATACACCAAATTCCGCGATTTGCTTATGCAGTGATTACCATTACTAGTTCGAGGCTGGCGGGGCGGCTGAGGTGGTATTCAGGCTCTGCTTAGACTGCTGGCTAAAAATCATTTTTGCCTTTTATAAAACTCAAAGCATCTAAACTCACTGCGTTCAGACAAAGATGCTTTGAGTTTTTTCGTATGTGGGCAAAAATGCTTTTCTTAACGCCAGCAGTCAAATGCGTCGCCTGAACACCACCCCAGCCGCCCCGCCAGAAGCTCAGGCTGACTTATCGGTATACATCGAAATCCAAGAGCAACCCGGCAGTACGCATTTTCAATAAAAGGTACTTTTGACCGATTTTGACGATTTTTTTCAATCTTAATCTTGACAAAGCGATATGGAACTTGTAAACTGTAAATATGAAATTGGTTTCATATTTTACCCTTGCAGGAATTATATTTTGAAGACGCGAATATTAAAAGGAGGCATTTCCGATGAAGGAAATTCGTTTGGACAGCCCGCTGAAAGGCGAACTGGTGGAATTGTCCCAGGTGAATGACCCGGCTTTTGCCAGCGGGGCCATGGGCTTTGGTGCAGCAGTGAAGAATCCGGACGGTAAGGTTTATTCCCCCGTTGATGGTGAAGTTACGGTGTTTTTTGAGACGAAACACGCAATCGGCATTCATGGAGAGAATGGTGAAGACCTGCTGATTCATGTTGGTCTGGATACCGTGAAACTGAACGGTGAGCACTTCAAGGCTCATGTGGAACAGGGCGCCAAGGTAAAGAAGGGGCAGTTGCTGCTGGAATTTGATGGCGAGGCTATCAAGGCTGCTGGTTACGATATTACTACGCCTATGGTTGTAACCAATTCCACAGAGTTTGACAAAATCACCATCGCGCTGAACGGTGTGGAGATTTGTTCGGCAGCAGCGGCTAAAGCTGAAGCCAAAACGGTAACGGCTGATGACGAATACGCTGACCTTCCGAAGGAAGTCCGCGTAGCTAAGCTCATTGAAAAATATGTTGGCGGCATGGACAATGTGCGCAATGCAGAACACTGCGCTACGCGCCTGCGCCTCATCATTAACGATAAGTCCAAAATCGACGAAAAGGCCATTGAAAACATTGACGGTGTAAAAGGCCAGTTCTTTGCGGCTGCCCAGTATCAGATTATCCTGGGCACGGGCTTTGTAGACAAGGTTTTTGATGAATTCGTCAAGGGCACGAATTTCTCCGGTGTCAGCAATAAGGAAGAAGCTTATGCACAGATGACGCCGCTGCAGAAGATTTCCCGTACACTGGGTGACGTATTCGTACCCATTATCCCCGTACTGGTGGCAACCGGTTTGTTCATGGGCCTGCGCGGTGCGGCTCAGAGCCTGGGCGTGCAGTTCAGTGATAATGTGCTGCTGCTGAGCCAGATTCTCACGGATACGGCCTTCATCTTCCTGCCGGCGCTCGTTTGCTGGTCCACGATGAAACGCTTCGGCGGCACGCCGGTTATCGGTTTGGTTCTCGGTCTGATGCTCGTTGGCCCGCAGCTGCCGAATGCCTGGGCTGTTGCGGGTGGCGATGTGAAGCCCATTCCGATGGAAATCTTCGGTATGACCATTGGCATTGTCGGCTATCAAGGGTCTGTTTTGCCGGCACTCGTTCTCGGTATCTTTGCTGCGAAACTGCAGAAAGCCCTCAAGACGGTAGTTCCCGATATTATCGACCTGATTGTTACGCCGTTTGTTACCCTGTTCATCTCCATGATTCTGGGTATCCTCATCATTGGCCCCATCATGCATTCTCTGGAAACGACGATTTTCGGTGCGGTTTCCGCATTCCTGCAGATGCCTATGGGTATCGGCGGTTTCATCGTCGGTGGTCTGCAGCAGGTTATCGTAGTATTTGGTGTACATCATGTGTTTAACGCTCTGGAAGTACAGCT
>CACZIV010000006.1 GCA_902781305.1 Pseudoselenomonas ruminantium | reverse complement strand
GAGAAAAATCCGCCGCAGGTCATCTACCTGACCAGTTATGCTGATTTTTCCTACGCACAAACTGCCCTGCATTTAGGTGTCTGCGACTATCTGCTAAAACCGGTCAATGAAGAAGATTTGGCTAAGGCCTTGGCCAAAATTGACCGACAGGAACAGCCTGTGCCGCAGGAGAGCATTTCCTGGGATGAGGGCTTAAAAGCGGCCTATCATACGGGCAATCCCTATGTGCAGGCAGTTCTTAAGCGTATTGAAGCGGGCTTTGCCGGCAAACTCAGCAGCGAGGCGATTGCGGCTGAACTCGGCGTTTCTACGAGTTATTTGTCACGCAAGCTTAAAGAGGAAACGGGGCAGACCTTTGGCAGTCTTCTGGCGCAGTACCGTCTGCAAAAGGCCATTGAAATGCTGCAGGCCGGGACCTGGCGGGTTTATGAAGTCGCAGAGCAGACGGGGTTTGGTGAGTACAAGAATTTCAGTCAGGTGTTTAAGAAATATTTGCATACCACCCCTAAGGCCTTTATGCAGGAAATCACCGTGGGGATAAAGTTATAATTTGGGAGGATTCACGATGGGCAAATATACAGGTAAGATGATTATTTCCGATTTGGACGGCACGTTGATTCCGCGCGGCGGCGTAATTTCGGCAGAGAACCGGCAGGCGATTGCGGATTTTGTGGCTGAGGGCGGGCTGTTTGCCATTGCTACGGGCCGCACGCCGGAGGCGGCGGCAGGCTATGTGGAAGGATTGCCCATCAATGCGCCATCTGTGTTCTTTAACGGGGCCATGCTCTACGACTGGGCGGCGAAAAAGGTGCTCAAAACCATGCCGCTTACGGCGGGGGATACGGATAATCTTTGGCCTGCATTCGCCCAGCGTGCGTTGGCAGAATTTCCCGAAGCCTGTATCGAGGTCTATACGGCGGATAACTGCCATATCATCACGCCGGCAGCTAATGACGACCCGCGCTTGCCGCATGAGTATTACCGATATGTCCATACGGAGCTTGGCAACCTTACGGATACGGTAAGAACGCCGTGGCTTAAATTCTTTGCCTGTGACAAGCATGAGCATTTGGAAAAATATGTGGCTTTAGCGGAAGAAATGGGCGTAGCTCCCCTGGCAAATGGCTTTTACTCCGAGGATAACTACTATGAATTCGTGGCAAAGCATGTGTCCAAGGGTGCGATGGTCGCAGCTATCCGCGAGCAGCTGCCGGGCGTGGAGATTATTGCCTGCGGGGATTACCTCAACGATAATGAAATGCTGGCTGAGGCCGATATTGGAGTTGCGGCGGCTAATGCCCATCCGGAAACGCAAAAGGTGGCTAAATATGTGGGGTGCGCAGTGGAGGAAAATCTGCTGGCATGGGTTGTTAAGGAGATTGCTTAGTTTTTGATTTCGGGGGTACATCGAGGTGCTAAGGACGCCCGGCAGCAGGTAATATTTTTTCTTCACTTAGACAGGCTTGTCAAACGTTACGAAAAAACATTACCTGCTGCCGGGCTGGCGTGTCGTTCTAGTAAGGAGGCCATTGGCGGGGATTCTGCTAATAAGGACGCCCGTTGGCAGGTAATATTTTTCTTCGCTTAGACAGGCTTGTCAAACGCTGCGAAAAATATTACCTGCCAACGGGCTGTTTCGCGATAAGAAGTATGAACGGGGGCGGCTGTCAGGTGAACTTTCAAGATATTGCTGTGCTGGTTATCGCCGGCGGACGGAGTTCGCGGATGGGGCGGGATAAGCGGTTTTTGGCGTTGGCTGGGTGTTCCATGCTTGAACGCATGCTGAAAAAAACGGCGGCGATTCCTTTTCGGGAGCGGTATTTGTGTGGGGCGGAGGCATCGGAAAAGCTGGTTGCGCTATGTTCTGCATATGGTTTGGCTTTTGTGGCAGATGCGCGTCCTGCGGCGGGACCGTTGGAGGGGATTCGTTCCGGGCTGGCGCGGTTGCAGGCGGATTATGTTTTGGCGGTGTCCTGTGATATGCCCTTGTTTGCTTATGAGCATTTGCGACCCTTGTTGGCCGCTGCAGCTGGGGAACTGGCGATTATTCCTGTGGTGGGGGGCCGCAGGCAGCCGCTGGCAGGTCTCTATCATCGGCAGATTCTGCCGGTGGTGGAAAGGGCGCTTGAACAAGGGGCGAATAAAATTGGTCAGGTTATTGAGCAGGTACCGCATAAATTGGTGGAGCTTGCGGATAGTGATGCATTTTTTAATGTCAATACGCCGGCGGATTTTCGTTTGGTGCAGGGAAGATTGCTGAATGAACGGCGGCCTGTGCCGATGATAACGGTGTCTGCGCCGCAGTCCAATACGGGCAAGACCACGTTTATTGAAAAACTGATTCCTCATCTCAAGGAACAAGGCCTGCGGGTCGGTGTGGTCAAGGGGGATTGTCATGGTTATGATGTGGATGAGAAAGGCAAGGACAGTTGGCGATTCCGGCAAGCGGGCGCTGATGGTGTGGCGGTGGTATCGCCCTCCGGGTACTTTATCCAACAGCGAACGGAGCAGAGAGCCAGCCTTTTGGCTATTGCAGAGCGGCTTACGGATGTGGATGTGGTTTTGCTTGAAAGCCGCAGTCATGGTACGGCGCCCAAAATCTCGTTGTGGCGCGGGCTGGGAAATCTGGTGGTAGATGACGATACGGTAGCGGTCTTTAGCTCTGGTGAGCATAGGGATTTGTCCGTGCGTCAGTATGACTTGGACGATATTGCAGCAGCTGTGCGATTGGTGCAATTTTTATGTGCCCGCTGAGTAAAATGTATTGAAGGAAACGGCGCTTTTCAGTAGAATATTAATAGTAAAGTATAAGGAAAGCGCAGGGATAAGTGAATGAAGTATGTTGTTATAGATTTGGAAATGAATCCTGTAGACCGGGATTTTCGCGAAGTCAAGAAACACATGAAGGAAGAGGTTATCGAATTTGGCGCGGTGCGCCTGGATGAGAACTTCCAGCAGGAAGCGGAGTTCCAGTGCTATGTGGAGCCGGAGTACGGCAAGATCAAGAAACATATCACGAATCTTACTGGCATCAAGCAGGAAATGGTGGATGGACATGGGCACTATGCCGAGGCTTTTCAGCGTTTTGTGGACTGGATTGGTGAGGAAGAAACGCAAATTTATTCCTGGAGCATGTCGGATATCAAGCAGCTCAAAAAGGAATGCCGTTTCAAGCTGCCAGATTTTGATGTGAATTGGCTCGACAGCCGTTGGGTGGACTTGCAGCAGGTATTTGATGACCGTTTGGGCCTCCATAACAGTTTGGCACTCAAGCACGCTTTGGGGGCGATGGACCATAAGTTCGAAGGAACGCAGCATACGGCGCTGGCGGATGCCATCAATACCAGTGCGATATTGGTGCTCATGCAGGATGATGAAAAATTCCGCAAGACCATGCAGCCGGTGCTCGATATTTTGCAGCCGAAGGATGATTTGGCCAGCTCAATTGGGGATTTGTGCCCGGATTTACTAAAGTTAAAGAACGATTTGGAAGAATAATTCGGCTCTATGTGCTTGGCGGGGGCTGGCGGCTGTTGCGGCACTGCTTCGCTCTGCGGCTGAAATGATTTTTTCCTTTTAGGCAGCTAAAAAAGTCAAAACTCGCTGTGCTCAGACAGTTGACTTTTTTTAGCTGCTTTTTTGGTGAGGAAAAAATCATTTCTTTACGCCGCGCCGCTAACGCATTGTCGCAACAGCCGCCAGCCCCCTCAGTCTATATGCTTATTATCAATAATGTCGCTGTATTTAGTATGGATGTTTGTTTACAATGAACTTATTGTAACTTTTTATGGAAAAGCTTGTTAATTTATGGCTATTATGCTATGATATTGTCAATTGTTGAGATTCTGGGGGAGTGTTTATGGCGATGACTTTGGGCGTGCTGGGGCCGGCGGGAACCCATAGCGAGGCGGCGGCGGTGTATTTGAAGCGCCAGACAGGCGAGGATTATAAATTGGTGCTGTTTGCCGATATTTTTGACTGTTTGCAGGCGGTCGAAAATAGTGAGGTGGATTCGGCATTGGTGCCGGTGGAAAACTCGCTGGAGGGTGCCATCAATATTACCTTGGACACGTTGGCACGCAGTGAGGGGCTGACGGTCTGGCGGGAGCTTATCTGGCCTGTCCATAATCAGCTGTTAGCACGGCGTAAGGGTGAGATTAAGCGGATTTATTCTCATGCGCAGCCGATTTCCCAGTGCCGGGCGTTTTTGCAGGCGCATTATCCGCAGGCAGAACTCATCAAGGTGGCCAGTACCGCGCGGGCGGCGGAGATTGTGGCCGAAGCGCCGGCCGATTCCGGCAGTGCGGCCATTGCTACGGCCAGAGCGGGAGAGCTTTTGGGCCTTGTGCCGATTGCCACAGAGATTCAGGACAGTGCCGCCAACTGCACGCGGTTTTTCCAGGTGGGCCGGCAGGCCTTGGAATTTTTGCCCAAGGAAAAATTATTGGTCATCTGTCAGATTGATGGGCAGAAGGCCGGTGCACTCTTTGAAGTCTTGAAGGAGTTTGCCCAGCGGGGCATCAATATGACGCGTATTGAATCGCGGCCTGCCAGAACGGAGCTGGGCGCGTATATATTCTTTTTTGATTTGGAGTACAGCGATTCGCCGCAGTTAGCAGAGTCTTTGGCAGCGGTGAAGAAGAAAAGTATTTGGCTGCGGAATCTGGGGACGTTCCCCGTACTTACGGTTAATTAAGCATTTATATAGAAGGGGATGGAATTATGGTTATTATTATGAATGTGGATGCTACGGCGGAAAACATTAAAGAAGTCATTGCGGTTATTGAGGGCGCAGGCCTGCAGGCTAAGGTGATGGAGGGCAGTCAGCAGAAGATTGTCGGCGTTATCGGTGATAAGACGAGGTTGGCTTCGGTGCCTATTGACGCATTGGACGGCGTGGAAAAGAGCGTGGAGATTTCCAAGAGCTACAAGCTGGCCAGCCGGGAATTCCATCCCGCAAACAGCGTTATTGATGTGGCCGGGGTAAAAATCGGTGATGGTACGCCTGTGGTTATGGCAGGTCCTTGTGCGGTAGAGTCAAAAGAACAGCTGTTTGAAGCGGCAGAAATCGTGAAAAAGGCCGGTGCGCAATTCCTGCGCGGCGGTGCTTATAAGCCGCGCACTTCCCCTTATGCGTTCCAGGGGCTGGAAGTCGAAGGTTTGAAATACTTAGCCGAAGCCCGTGAGCGTACGGGCCTGCGCGTGGTGACGGAAGTTACCACGGTTGAAGCCATTGAACGGGTGGTAGAATATGCGGATATGCTGCAGATTGGCGCCCGCAATATGCAGAACTTTGGCCTTTTGAAAGAAGTGGGCAAATGCGGCAAGCCGGTGCTCTTAAAACGTGGTCTGGCGGCAACGATTGACGAATGGCTCAATGCCGCCGAATACATTATGAATGCAGGCAATCCCAATGTGGTGCTCTGTGAGCGCGGTATTCGCACCTACGAAACCTATACGCGCAATACGCTCGATTTAAGTGCAGTGGCGGCTGTAAAGCACCTGTCCCACCTGCCGATTATCGTTGACCCGAGCCATGGCACGGGTAAATGGAGAATGGTAAAACCCATGGCCTTTGCGGCCATTGCTGCTGGTGCTGACGGTTTGATGATGGAAGTTCATCCGAATCCTGCCAAGGCTCTTTCTGATGGTCCGCAGTCGCTGACTCCGGAGAATTACAATGAGGTTATGCGGGGCGTACAAAAAATCTCTGCCTTTATGAAAGCGGAAAAGATTAGTTCCATGGATATTTGATTGATAAAAGTCACATTAACGTCACAATTAACTGGTAAAATAAAACTGTTAATCGACTGTTAACAGGAAGATGTACATGTACAGGGGGTTTTACCATGAAGAAAATTTTTGCAGCCTTCGCTGCTGGCTTGATGCTGGCCAGCGCAGTTCCGGCATTGGCAGCGGATACGAAAGTGGATGCTCGTCCGGGGTATTGCTGGCAGGATACAGCTAATCAGTCCGATGATGGCTGGTACTGCGGCGGTCGTGGCCGTGGTCATGGTCATAGAGGCTATTGCTGGGATGATGGTAACGCAAATAATCGTTGATTGACGTAAAAAAGCAGGCGGTTGGTCATTTTTGACCGACTGGCCTGCTTTTTCTTTGGTGATATTCAATTGCAAGGTAAATTGCTCGTGATGGAAAAATTTGTTACAATAGGAATAAATTTTTTAAGGAGCTTGACGTGATGAATAAAAAGTATCTCTATATGCTTTCGGCAGGGCATTTAAGTGTGGATATCAACAGTGGTTCCCTGCCGGCATTGTTGCCGTTTTTCGTCAGTGAATACGGCATGGATTATACCTCGATTGCGGGGCTGATGTTTGCCTCGTCTTTTTTGTCCTCGGTTATTCAGCCGCTGTTTGGCTGGTTGGCGGATAAAGGTTCCCGCCAGTGGTTTATGGTGCTCGGCGTGCTTATGGCGGGGCTGTCGCTGGCGGCAACCGGTTTTGTGACCAATTACTGGGGGATTTTTGCTGCCGTAACATTGATGGGCATTGGCAGCTCCATCTTTCACCCGGAAGCGGCTCGCAATGTTAATGCTATTGCCGGGGCGAAAAAAGGTCAGGGCATGAGCATTTTCAGCGTGGGCGGCAATGGCGGCTTTGGTCTGGGCCCGCTGCTGGCGGTCTTTCTCGTTACGACATTTGGCATGCAGGGAACGGCCTTTTACGGGATTGCGTCCCTGTTTACGGGCGGTATGATTTTCCTGGCGGCACCGGCCATTGCACGGGAAAGCAAAAAGCAGCTGCAACAGGCTCAACATAAGTCCGCGGCAGCTGCTGTTGCGCGGGAAAATGATTGGCGTGCCTTTTCCCGGCTGTTTTTGGTGATTGTCTTTCGTTCCACGCTCTTTACGGCTATCAGCAGCTTTCTGCCGCTGTTCTGCATTCAGGCGTTGAGGGCAACTCCTGCCGTAGGCAGTGCTACGCTGTCGATTATTTCGATAACCGGCGTATTGGCGACCCTGGTGGGCGGTAGATTAGCTGACCGCAAGGGCTATGTCAAAACCCTGCGCTATGGCTGCTGCCTGTTGGTGCCGTGTCTGGCTGTGGTGATTTTTACCCAAAGCATTTGGGCGGTTTATGCCATGCTGATTCCCATGAGTTTTGCCATGCAGGGACCATATGCGGCGTTTGTGGTGCTCGGACAGAGTTATCTGGCTAAGAGCCTGGGGTTTGCTTCCGGTGTAACTTTGGGCCTGTCCTTCAGCTTAGGCGGAATTATCGTGCCGTCGCTAGGCTGGTATGCAGACAGCTTTGGCATTGCCGCGGTGATGGTGGTGATTTTCGTCATCTCCATCTGCTGTGCGGCCGCAACGTTTTTGTTGCCGGAACCAAAGAAGTAAGCTTGTGTTACTTCTTCACCACTTCAGGCTGAGCACCGTCTTCAATGCAGGCCTTGGTGATGATGACTTTGCGTGGTTCGTTGGATTTGGGGATATCGAACATGACGTCGAGCATCAAGTCTTCGATAATGCCCTTCAAGGAGCGGGCGCCGGTCTTGCGCTCGATGGCCTTGCGGGCGACGGCGCGCAGGGCTTCTTCCTGGAATTCCAGTTCGACGTTATCCATGGCCAAAAGTTTTTCATACTGTTTGACCGGAGCATTCTTGGGCTCGGTGAGGATGCGCAGGAGAGCATCTTCATCCAAGGTTTCGAGCGTGCAGATAACGGGCAGACGGCCGATGATTTCAGGGATGATGCCGTACTGCATGAGGTCTTCGGGGCGAACCTTATGGATGAGTTCGTCAAATTTGGGCTTGTCTTCCTTGCCCTGAATTTCGGCGCCGAAGCCAATCGTGCTGGTTTTGCTGAGGCGCTTGGCAATCACATCATCAATGCCGACAAAGGCACCGCCTACGATAAAGAGGATGTTTTTCGTATCCACTTTGATGGTGGGCGCTTCGGGATGTTTGCGCTGGCCGCGGGAGGTGAATTCCACGACACTGCCTTCGAGCATCTTTAAGAGGGCCTGCTGTACGCCTTCGTGGCCGGGGTCGGCGGTGATGGAGTTGTTGGCGCCGGACTTGCGGGCAATCTTGTCGAATTCATCGAGATAGATGATGCCGTGTTCAGCCTTTTCTACATCTTTGTCGGCAGCGTAGTAGAGGTTGCGGACAGCGACTTCTACGTCAGCGCCGACGAAGCCGGCTTCGGTGAGGCTGGAAGCGTCCGTTACGGCAAAGGGAATGTCCAAAAGTTTCGAGAGGTGGGATAAAAGCGCCGTCTTGCCGCAGCCGGAGGGGCCGAGCATGATGACGTTGGACTTTTCGATTTCGGTGCCGTCACTTTGCTGATAGCCGTATTTCATGCGCTTGTAGTGGTTGTAGACGGCCACCGAGAGAATCTTCTTGGCTCTGTCCTGATTGATAATGTATTCATCGAGGTACTGCTTGATGATATGGGGCTTGTTCTTGGCGAGAATATCGTCAAGTTCGCCGGCAAAGACCTGCTTTTCATCCTGCACCTGTGCGGCATCGTGCTCCTCTAAGAAGTGGTTGACTTCCTTGATGCAGTTGCGGCAGATGGCAAAGCCGGTGTTGGGGTCGTAGATGGGCAGGTCATACTGGTCACGGACATTGATAATCCGCTTGCAGAAGCTGCACTGATGTTGCATGGTTTGTTTAGCCATAATAATTTCCTTTCTGTATGTGAAGTCGCGTAATATCTTGATATACACTACCATTATCATATAGGAAGGAAAAATTTTCAAGCAAATTTTCAAGGATTCCTTGCATAGTGACTTTGCTCGTGCTATAATATTCGGGTACTGGACGTACTGACGTCTGGTTCCAAGTCAAAACTTGACTGGCTTTGCCCCAAAAGGTAGGCTAGGTCTAAACCAAGCTCGCGCATAGCTTGCTTGTATCAATTCCCAGTTTCGTTGGGGTGAAAGCGAGGTGTAAATCATGAAACAGGGTATTCATCCGGAATATTTCGAAGCTACGGTAACTTGCGGTTGCGGTAACACGTTCACCACGGGTTCCACGCAGAAAGAACTGCGCGTCGATGTTTGCTCCAAATGCCATCCGTTCTTCACGGGTCGTCAGCGTGACGTACAGGCAGGCGGTCGTATCGAAAAGTTCAACAAGCGTTACGCCAAGAAGTAAGATACGTTATGGTAAAGCAGAGCAAATTGCTCTGCTTTATTTAGTATCAGCATAAATATTGAATATTCGGTGTTTCCAAGTGTACGTTAGGAGGAAAGACCATGAGTGATAAGAAATTAATGGTAGGCGGTCAGGCCGTTATTGAAGGCGTGATGATGCGGGGGCCGAAACTCACGGCGACAGCTGTACGCGACCCGCAAGGCAAGATTCAGGTCGAGACCAAGCCCGTAAATTCCATTAGCGATAGATTTCCCATTTTGAAAAAGCCCTTTTTGCGCGGTACAGTGTCGTTAATCGAGTCGCTCGTCATCGGCATGAAGTCGCTGTCCTATTCGGCCAAGATGGCCGGCGAGGAAGATGAACAGCTATCCGATAAGGAAATGGCGGGCACGATTGTCTTTGCCCTGGCTTTAGCCAGTATTCTTTTTATTGCCATTCCTACAGGGGCGGCTAAACTGATTCATGGTGCCACGGAAGACCCGGTGGTATTGAATCTTTTGGAAGGCTGTTTGCGGTTGGTGATTTTCCTCCTGTATATCTGGGGGATTTCCCGTATGAAGGACATTCGCCGCGTGTTCCAGTATCATGGGGCAGAGCATAAGACGATTTTCTGCTATGAAGCAGGTCTGCCGCTGACGGTGGAAAATGTGCAGAAGTTCCCGCGCCTGCATCCGCGCTGTGGCACGAACTTTTTGCTGATTGTCATGCTCGTGTCCATCTTTGTGTTTGCGTTCCTGGGCTGGCCCTCCTTATGGGAGCGTATTGCCAGCCGTATCCTGCTGCTGCCGGTGGTGGCAGGGATTTCCTATGAGATTATAAGACTTGCCGGGCGCAGTCAGAACAGTCTGATTCAGACCGCTATCCGTCCGGGTCTTTGGCTGCAATATCTGACTACCCGCCCGCCTGATGATGAAATGGTGGAAGTGGCGATTGAATCGCTGAAGGCGGTTCTGCCCGAGAAAGAAATTTTAGAAGGTACGCCGGATTATATTCATAAGGCAGAGGCTGAAAATGAAGTGGAGGATAACGCTCCTGTGGCCGCTGCTGTTACAGAATGAGTTTGAGGTGAAATAAGTGCTGGAAAAACTCCAAGCCGTTGAAGATAAATTTTTGGAACTGGAATCGCTGATCAGCGACCCGGATGTGATTGCCGATATGAGCCGCTGGCAGAAGTACAGCAAGGAACATGCCAGCCTGGCGCCCATCGTGGAAAAATTCCGCGAGTATAAGGAAGTAGTCAAGGGCATTGACGAAGCCAAGGCCATGTTTGATGAATCCTTGGATGATGAAATGCGCAAGTTTGTCGAAGAAGAACTGGCTGAATTAAAGGCGCAGAAGGAAGTCCTCGATAATGAGCTGCCCATTTTGCTCTTGCCCAAAGACCCCAATGACGATAAAAACGTCATCGTGGAAATCCGCGGCGGCGTTGGCGGTGAGGAAGCGGCGCTCTTTGCCGGTGACCTTTTCCGCATGTATGGCCGCTATGTGGAAAAGCAGGGCTGGAAAATGGAAATCATTGACGCGAATGCTACAGAGCTTGGCGGCTATAAGGAAATTTCCTTTATGGTCACGGGCTTTGGCGCCTATAGCAAGCTCAAATACGAAAGCGGCACCCATCGCGTACAGCGCGTGCCGGCAACCGAATCCGGCGGGCGCATTCATACCTCGGCGGTGACGGTGGCGGTACTGCCCGAAGCCGAAGATGTGGACGTGGATATCAATCCCAACGATTTGCATATCGACCTGTACTGTGCGTCCGGTGCGGGCGGTCAGCATGTCAACCGTACGGAAAGTGCTATCCGCATCACCCACATTCCCACGGGCATCGTGGTGCAGTGTCAGGACGAGCGCTCCCAGCTCAAGAACAAGGACAAGGCCATGAAGGTACTGCGGGCAAGGCTGCTCGACAAGGCACAGCAGGAACAGATGGACAGCATTTCGGCTGACCGCAAAAATCAGGTGGGCAGCGGCGATAGAAGTGAGCGCATCCGCACCTACAATTTCCCGCAGGGACGTGTGACCGACCATCGCATCGGCCTGACCCTGCACCGCATTGATGCGGTGCTTGCCGGTGACCTCGATGAAATCTTAAATGCCCTGATTACTGCCGACCAGGCAGAACGGCTGAAACAGGTGAAATAATGGCAGGAAATGAAATATGGACAATCGGCCGCATCCTCAAATGGACGGAGGAATACTTTGCCCAAAAGGGCATTGAAAATCCCCGCTTAGATGCAGAGGTTTTGCTCGGCCATGTCCTGCACAAACAGCGGATTTACCTCTATGTGCATTTTGACGAACCCTTGCAGGCGGCAGAACTGGCGGCTTTTCGCGAGATGATTAAGCAGCGCATCAATCATGTGCCGGTTGCTTATATCTTAGGCGAAAAAGAATTTATGGGCCTGACCTTTAAGGTCACGGAAGCGACATTGGTGCCGCGCCCCGATACAGAAATTCTCGTGCAGGGGGCTGTGGAAAGGCTGCGCCAGTCAGGGCAGGAAAAGCCACAGATTGCCGATATCGGTACTGGTACAGGCGCGGTGGGATTAAGTGTCCTGCATTTTGTAAAAGATGCCCAGCTCGATACCGTGGATATTTCACCCAAAGCTAGAGAAGTGGCTGAGGAAAATGCAGCTAATTTGGAACTTGCGGACAGGGCGCATTTCTTTACCGGGGATTTGTTGGCTCCTTTGCAGGGAAAGAGCTATACGGCTATCCTATCTAATCCGCCCTATATCCCGGCGAAAGATATTGCGGGCTTGGCGGCAGATGTGCGGGTAAGTGAGCCGCATACGGCCTTAGATGGCGGCGAGGACGGGTTGGATTTTTACCGCAGGCTTTGCGCTGAAGCTCCTGCTATGCTGAATGATGGCGGTTTTATGGCCTTTGAAGTGGGCATTGAGCAGGCACAGGCGGTGGCGGCACTGGCCAAGGAAAATCCGCTGATTGAACGGACGGAAATCTTAAAGGACTATGCGGGCATTGACCGGGTAGTTGTGGCATGGAAAAAAGAGGCATGACAAGATAAATGGAAACCAAGCTGATTCAGATAGATAATGTAAAAGCACAAAAAGAAGCGCTTCACGCCGCCGGTGAGCTTATCCGTCAGGGAGAGGTCGTGGCGTTTCCGACGGAAACGGTGTATGGATTAGGCGCCAATGGTCTTGATGCCGACGCCTGTGCCAAGATTTATCAGGCTAAGGGGCGTCCTTCGGACAATCCCTTGATTCTCCATGTGGCCAACCGCTCCATGATTGACCAGATTGCGGCCATGATTCCCGAAAAGGCCGAAAAGCTCATTGCCGCCTTTTGCCCCGGCCCCATCACCTTGATTCTGCCCCGCAAGAGCATCGTGCCGGATAGGATTACCGGTGGGCTGGCGACTGTCGGCGTGCGCATGCCGGAACACGACGTGGCCCGCGCTTTGATTGCGGCAGCCGGCGTGCCCATCGCCGCCCCTTCGGCCAATATCTCCGGCCGTCCCAGTCCCACAACGGCCGAGTCGGTTCTGGTGGATATGGACGGGAAAATCCCCATGATTCTCGACGGCGGCGCCTGCGATTTCGGCGTGGAATCCACCATTGTGGACGCGTCGGGGGATAAGGCCGTTATCTTGCGGCCAGGGGCGATTACCAAGGAAATGCTCGAAGAAGTGCTGGGCGCGGGCAGTGTTATTATCGACCCCGCCCTCGTGGGAGCAGATTCCGTGCCCAAGGCACCGGGCATGAAATACACCCACTATGCGCCCAAAGCCCCCCTGACCATGATTGAGGGCATGCCGACCCGTATGGCACGTGCGTTCCGGCGGGAAATTGAGCGCTTGCAGAACGAAGGCCATAAGGTCGGCGTGATTGCGAGCCATGAAGTGCTGCAGGAACTCCATGATATTGTTCCGGCAGAGCTGATGGCAGATTACGGCCATCAAGGGCAGCTGCCCGCCATTGCGGCCAATATCTATGAGGCATTGCGCAGCTTTGATGAAAAAGAAGCCGATATTCTGTTGGGGGAGGGAACGACCTCGGAAGGATTGGGGCTGGCGATTATGAATAGGCTGCATAAGGCTAGTGGGTTTCGGAGCATACGAGCTTAAAGGTAGTGCGTATTGGCGCAGGTGCTTGCTTTTGGGTCTTCGCCCTGAATGGCTCCCTCGGTTGATGCCGTTGGTTTAGGGACTTGCTCCGGTTACCACGTCGCGGCTTTCAGCGTTGTGTTTAGGTTTTTTCGTTTAGGAGCCAGCCTGCAGCAGCGGGCTGTGACCAAAAAGCAAGCATCTGCGCCAAGTTACTTGGCTGCTGCTTATCAGCGCTCGCTGCTACGATTTATATGAAATGTGAAGTTCCTTGCAATAGGGTAATCTCTTATGCAGGGAACTTTTTCGTATATTCAAATAAGGTCATCCGAAGATACGCAATGCGACAGCGAGCGGCGGGCGGGGGATGTCTGGCTGAAGCGTAAGGCATAGAGCGTTAAGAAATATTTTTTGCCATACCCCTGTTTTTAGCGGGGAAAGTCTACTGTTTGAGCGGAGCGAGTTTTGACTTTCCCAGCTAATGAATTAAGGGCAAAAAATATTTTAGCTCTAGGCATTAGCGGAAGACAGATATCCCCCGCCCGCCGCGCCTTGTACCTCGCCCCCCGATACCTCGAACTAAAAGAAAACTTTACTCGCAGGCAGGAAACTGCCTGTTAAAATAGAATTATTCCTATAAAACGCAATATTCGAAAAGATTCTAAGGAGGGAGAGCTTATGTTTTTTATGAAGTCGGTAAAAGGCAAATTGACGGCCCTGTTTGTGGCGGTCAGTGTCTTTGCTACGATGGCGGTGGGCTGTTATTTTCTGTACGTCACCATCACAGATAACGATAAGTTAGTGGAAGAATATCACAAGGAATTGGCTGACCATTACGATAGGGAATTGCGCTTGCAGACAGAAGGTGTGGTTTCCTCGCTGAATGGCATCTATGCGCGCCAGCAGTCCGGGGAATTAACCGAAGCTCAGGCCAAGGCATTGTGCCTCGATGTCCTGCGCGCTGTGCGTTATGACGAAGGCAAGGGGTATTTCTTTGCCGATGAAAAGAACACGGGTATCTGCGTGGCTCATGCCGGCAACCGCAGTGCTGAAGGCAAAATGCGCCGGGGTGAAAAAGACCCCAATGGCGTTCCCTATATGGAAAATATGTTAAAAGAAGGTCAGAAGGATGGCGGCGGTTTCGTTAATTTTTCCTACCCGAAACCGGGTGAAAGCCAGCCTTTGCCCAAACGCAACTATGTTATGGAATTCAAGCCTTATGGCTGGATTGTCGGTACCGGCTCCTGGATTGACTACATTGATGCGGAATCTGCTAAATACATGAAGGAAAATCAGGAAGCCCTCTATAAGAAAATCGTGATTTCGTCTATTATCATTGTGATTGTATCGGCAATCATGGCTGCTTTGGGTGTAAAGATTGCCCAGAGTTTTGGCGACCCCATCAGCTTTGTGACGGGCAGATTACAGAAATTTGCCCATGGAGATTATCGGGCAGAACCCGTTAAGCCGGAATATACGGCGCGCGAAGACGAAATCGGCGAGATGGTGGAAATCCTCAAGGTCTTGGGGGGCAATATGCGTCAGCTCATGGGCTCCATCAGAGAATCAGCTGAACAGGTAGCCAATGATGCGGCGCAGCTCAATGAAATGACCACTCAGTCAGCGGCAGCCAGTCAGCAGGTGGCTGAATCCATCACCGATGTGGCCGGAGCAACCAACAAACAGCTGTCCGCTATCGACGATGCTTCCCAGTCCATGGATACTTTGATGGAACGCATTGGCGGTATGGCCCATAATGCCCGCCGGGCTGCTGTGGAAACCCAGCAGGCGACGGAAAAAGCCCAGAACGGCAATCAGGTCGTTACCCGTACCGTCAAGGATATGGCAAGGCTCTCAGAAGTCGTGGGCGAATCTGCCCGTGTGGTTAACAGCTTGGGCGAGCGCTCCGATACCATCGGACGCATTACCGATACCATTTCCGGCATTGCGGAACAGACGAATCTGCTGGCCCTTAACGCGGCTATCGAAGCAGCCCGCGCCGGTGATGCAGGCCGGGGCTTTGCCGTAGTGGCTGATGAAATCCGCAAATTGGCTGCTCAGTCGGAAGAGGCAGCGAGTCAGATTGCCGGCCTTATCGGTCAGATTCAGAGCGAAACGCAGCAGGCGGTCAGCAGTATGAACGAAGGTACGGAAAATCTGGCTACGGCGAAAGACAGCGTTGAGGAAACCGGCCGGGAATTCTCCGCTATTGTGGAACTGGTCGAAAAGATTTCCAACCGTTCCCAGCAGATTGCTTCTGCGTCCAAGGAAGCAACGGACAATGCGGAATCCTGCCAGTCGGCTATTCGCGATATTGAGGAAATGAGCCGCAGTGTGGTGTCCAATTCCGAAACCGTATCGGCGGCAACCGAGGAGCAGTCGGCATCCGTTCATGAAATGAACACCAACAGTGAACAGCTCGCGAAGATGGCGGGCATGCTGCAGGATGAAGTGCAGAAGTTCAAAGTGTAATTAAGTTCATAACTTGGACTAGCCGCTCCGTTTACGGGAGCGGCTAATTCATGGTAAAATATTCATGTGTAGTCAATTATATTTTAGGAGGTAGAATTTATGAGCAAATATGCAGGAACCCAGACTGAGAAGAATTTGGAAGCCGCCTTCGCCGGGGAAAGCCAGGCGCGCAACAAGTACACCTACTATGCTTCAAAAGCCAAGAAAGACGGCTTTGAGCAGATTGCTGCCCTGTTCTTGAAAACTGCCGACAACGAAAAAGAACATGCCAAGATGTGGTTCAAGGAACTCCATGATGGTGCTGTACCCGATACGGCAACGAATCTGAAGGATGCTGCCGATGGGGAAAACTACGAGTGGACGGATATGTACGCTGGCTTTGCCAAGACTGCCGAAGAAGAAGGCTTTAAGGAATTGGCGGCGAAGTTCCGTCTGGTGGCCGACATTGAAAAGCACCATGAGGAACGCTATCGTGCCCTGCTGAAAAATGTGGAGGCGCAGGAAGTGTTCCAAAAGAGCGAAGTAAAAGTTTGGGAATGCCGCAACTGCGGCCATATCGTGGTGGGCACCAAGGCACCGCAGATTTGCCCGGCGTGTGCACATCCGCAGAGTTACTTCGAGGTTCATGCAGAGAATTACTAAGTTCTCTGACAGATAAGCGTGCCCGGTGTGGCCGTGATGCTTTGCCAGTCTGCGCTTAGACCGTAAGCTAAAACAAATTTTGACCTTTTAATAAAATAGCTCTAAAAGCCATAAACTCGCTGTGCTCAGACAAATGGCTTTTAGAGCTATTTTTGGTATGGTCAAAATTTGTTTCTTAACGCTTACGGTCAAAAGCTACGGAAAAACATCACCAGCCCCGCGGGCTTAGTTTTGCCTAATTATGTTTTTATCGGCGAAGGATGGCAAGAATTGCTTCGCCAATTTCGTCGGTTTTGGCGGTGCCGCCCAGGTCGGGCGTGAGCGTCTTTTTCTCCTGCAGCAGCGTTTCAATGGCGTCGATGACCTTCCTGCCCCATTCTTCCTGATCGAAGAAGTCGAGCATCTGACTGACGCTCCAAATGGCGGCGAGGGGATTGGCTAACCCTTTGCCCGCGATATCCGGGGCGCTGCCGTGGATGGGCTCGAACATGCTGGGGAATTGGCGTTCGGGGTTGAGGTTGGCTCCGGCAGCCAGGCCCATGCCGCCAGCGATGGCGGCGCCCAAATCCGTCAGGATATCGCCGAAGAGGTTGCTGGTCACGACAATCTGGAAGCGGGCGGGGTTCTTGACGAAGAACATACTGGCGGCGTCAACCATGAGACTGGAGGTTTCGACTTCGGGATATTCCTTGCCGATTTCGGCAAAGATTTCATTCCAGAACACCATGGAGTAGCCAAGGGCATTGGCCTTGCTGATATTGGTCAGGGTCTTGCCTTCTTTTTTTGCCAATTCATAGGCATAGCGGATAACGCGTTCACAGCCTTTGCGCGAGAAAACACCGGTCTGCAGGGCGATTTCCTGCTCTGTGCCGGGATAAAGGCGGCTGCCGACGTTAGCGTATTCGCCTTCGCTGTTCTCACGCACCACAATCATGTCGATATCTTCTTCTTTTACATCTTTGAGGGGGCAGGGCGCACCCTTGAGGAGTTTTACCGGGCGCAGGTTGATGTACTCATCAAAGCCCTTGCGGATTTTTAAGAGCAGGCCTTGCAGGGAAACATCATCGGGTACGCCGGGATAGCCGACCGCACCTAAGTAGATAGCATCAAAATCTTTGAGAATTTCCAACCCGTTTTCGGGCATCATTTTGCCTTCTTTGAGGTAATATTCACAGCCCCAGGGGAAATCGGTAAATTCTACCTGGAAACTGCCATCCATTTTGGAAATGCCAGAGAGTACCTTTTTGCCCTCATTGATGACATCCGGGCCAATGCCGTCGCCGGCAATTACGGCGATTTTATACGTTTGCATCGTAAAACCTTCTTTCTGCATAGAACAACACATTTTTACATATTCGTCATCAGGGAGAGAAAAACCTTGTGAGGATTAGCGATTCTTACAAATCGTCTAAAAGACGCCCGCGGATGCTGGCAATATTTTCCTTCGCTCAGGCTTGTCAAAAGCTGCGGAAAACATTACCAGCATCCGCGGGCTTAGTTTGTTGTGATTGCTTTGCTTAGGCGGGATTATTTAGCAGTTGGTTATTTATGGAGCAAAATTGCTGAATGGTATTTTTTCAAGGAGAGGAGTATAATTTGAGCAGAAGAAAGAATAGGTGAGGTGCTTTATGAGTCAGGAACTTACGGAATTACAGCAGCAGATTGTGCGCTTTTATCATCATAATCCCTTTGTGGAATATCTCCATATTCAGGTACAGCCTTTGCCCACGGGGGAAGTGCGGCTGGAACTGCCCATTGACGAGGTGCATACCAATTTGTACGGCATTGCCCATGGCGGCGTGCTCATGACGATGGCCGACACGGCTATGGGAGCGGCGTGCCTGGCCTGCAATAAGAAGGTTGTCACCATCAGCCTGACCACGGACTTTTTGCATGCGGTGCCGTTGACGGCCAAGGTCGTAACCACGGCGAAGGTTCTGCATGACGGGCGGCATACCATGACCTGTGAAAGTGAACTCAAAAGCGAGGATGGCAAGATTTTTGCCAAGGCACATGGGAATTTTTATGTGCTGGGCAAGTTTGTTGAGGAAGGGAACGAGGACGCATGAAGAAGGATATCAAGGAACTGCTGAATTTTATCCAGGAGGCGCCTACGCCTTATCATACCGTGGCGGCGTCGGCTAAACGGCTGGCAAAAGCTGGTTTTACAGAATTGAAACTCAGTGAAGTATGGCAATTGCAGCCCGGTGGGCGGTACTTTGTGAAGGCTTTTGATTCCACCTTGTTGGTTTTTGCCTTGGGTACGGAAGGTGGCCCATTGCGAATCGCGGCAGCGCATACGGATTTTCCCTGTTTTCGTCTGAAACCGCAGCCGGAAATCACGCGGGAAGGCTATGGCGTGCTCAATGTGGAAAAATACGGCGGCATGATGCTGCGCACTTGGCTGGACCGGCCTTTAGCATTAGCTGGCAAGGTGGCTTTGCGCAGTGCTGACCCCTTTACGCCGCAGGTAAAATTGGTGGACTTTGGCCGTCCTTTGCTTACGATTCCTTCATTGGCTATTCATATGGACAGAGAAGTCAATGACGAGGGAAAACTTAACGCGCAGAAAGATATGCTGCCGCTGGCAACCGTTGGTGGGGAAGAACTTACGGCAGAGTTTTTCCATGCATGGCTGGCTGAGCAGTTACAGGTTGAACCGGCAGATATTCTTTCCTATGAGCTGTCAGCTTATCCTTATGAGGAAGGGAGCCTTTGCGGGTTAAATGAGGAATTTGTTTCCTCGCCCAGACTTGACAATCTGACTTCGGTACTGGCCTGCCTGCAGGGGATTATGGCTGTGGACACGGCGAAAATGACCGGCTTGCGGTTGGCGGCGCTCTTTGACAATGAGGAAGTGGGCAGTCAGACCAAGCAGGGGGCAGGTTCAGCGGTATTGCTGCAGGTGTTGGAGCGGATTTATCTCGTTTTGGGCAAGTCCCGTGAAGAAATGCTGGCCGCTATTGCCGCAGGCTTTATGCTCTCCGTGGATGTGGCTCATGCCCTGCATCCAAACTTCATGGATAAGTGTGACCCCAGCCATAAGCCGGTGCTGGGCGGCGGTGTCGTGTTAAAGCAGGCCGCAAGTCAGTCTTATGCCGGCGATACGGAAGCGGTGGCCATCGTGCGGGGCGTATGTGAGGCCTGCGATATTCCCTGGCAGCATTTTGTCAACCGCAGCGACAGCCGGGGCGGCTCGACCTTAGGTTCCATTGCCTCGGCGCTTGTCCCTTTGCGCACGATGGATATTGGCGTGCCCCTGCTGGCCATGCATTCCGCGCGGGAACTCATGCATGGCAATGACCAGCGTGCACTGGCGAAACTGATTAAACAGATTCTTTCCTGAATGCACATAAAATATAATCTAAAAACAATCAAAATCGTCAAAAAATTGCTTGCTTTTTCTGTTGGTTTCGCCGATAATGTAGTTAGGAGAAATATCTGTTTGAACTGATTTTTGGTTCATAGATAAAGGAGGAAGATGAACATGGATGTCAATATGATTTCTTCTTTGTCGCAGACTTCGGCCGCAGTGAAGGCGAACTACACCAAGAGTACGACCACGACGACCAATGAAGCGACGAAGGAAACCACAACCACCAGTACCGAGGCTTTTTCGGTGGATATTTCCGCTGAAGCAAAGAAAGCATCCACGGCGCTGGGCAAACTCACCAGTGAGCAGGTAGATGCCCTGCAGGATGGCATTAACAAGAGCTATCAGCTGATGATTAAGACCCTCACGGAGCAGAATGCAAAGTTGCAGGGTTATCTCGATGAAGGCATTGGCCAGCTGAATTTTGACGGGATTCTGTTCGGCACGGACAAATTTGCGCTGCCGCCAGTCGGAACCACGCCGGAAGAAGCTGCTGAAGCCATTGGCGAAGGCGGAGCGTATTCCGTTGACAGCGTAGCTACTCGCATCATGGACATGGCAACGGCTATCGCGGGCGGTGACCCGGAAAAACTCCAGCAGATGCAGGCAGCTGTCGAAGAAGGGTTCAAGCAGGCAGGTCTTGTTTGGAAGGATGCTATGGGACAGGACGAAATGCCCCAGATTACCAAAGACACGCAGGCTGAGATTACCAACCGTTTCAACAAGCTTTATGAAGAAATGGGCGTTAAGCAGACTGCCAAGATGGAAGAATAAGATTTTACAGCGGCCGCTACGGGGAAATAGCGGCCGCTTTTTATGTGCTTTTTGTGGGAAAATATTTACGAAAATCGTTTTCAATTATGCGTAGGTGTGGTATAGTAAGGGAAGTTACTATTACTTTTCTGTTATAGATAGAAAGAAGGCAGCTTATGAGTATCCGTATCGGTATTTTAGGTTATGGTAATTTGGGCCGCGGCGTGGAATGCGCTGTAAAGGCCAATGATGATTTGGAATTGGTGGCGGTATTTACCCGCCGTGACCCGGCCCTGCTGACCATCAAGACGCCCGGTGTTCCCGTGGTCAATGTCAGCGATGTGGAAGAATGGGAAGATAAAATTGATGTTATGATTCTCTGCGGCGGCAGTGCTACTGACCTGCCGGTGCAGACGCCGCACTATGCGAAACTCTTTAACGTGGTGGACAGCTTCGACACGCATGCGCGGATTCCTGAGCATTTTGCAAATGTGGATAAGGCTGCCAAGGAAAACGGTCATGTAGGTATCATTTCCGTAGGCTGGGACCCGGGCCTGTTCTCCCTTGCCCGCGTATACAGCAACGCCATCCTGCCGAACGGCAAGGATTATACCTTCTGGGGCCGCGGCGTATCGCAGGGCCATTCGGATGCCATCCGCCGCATTGAAGGCGTAGCCGATGCCCGTCAGTACACGGTGCCGGTAGAAAAAGCGCTGGCTGCTGTTCGCGCCGGTGAAAATCCGGAACTCACCACGCGGGAAAAACATACCCGTGAGTGCTATGTGGTACTTGAAGAAGGTGCTGATGCGGCTAAGGTTGAGCAGGAAATCAAGACCATGCCCAACTACTTTGATGAATACGACACGACGGTGCATTTCATCAGCCAGGAAGAACTGGACAAAAATCACAAGGGCCTGCCCCATGGCGGCAGCGTAATTCGTTCCGGTGTTACGGGACATGATGGGGAAAATAAGCATGTGATTGAGTTCAAGCTCGACCTCGATTCCAATCCGGAATTTACGACCAGCGTGCTCGTTTGCTATGCACGTGCAGCTTATCGCCTGGCCAAAGAAGGCGTGACGGGCTGCAAGACGGTGCTCGATATTGCGCCGAGCTATCTGTCGGCTAAGTCCGGTGAGGAACTGCGGGCACACCTGCTTTAATTACCACCATGGGGCGTTCGTGGCGCAAGGCGGTGCGGGCAGAGCACTGTTCACGCGCTGCTTAGACCTCTGGCTAAAAAGACTTTATTTGCTATTCGCGGCTGAAAAATCTAAACTCGCTTCGCTCAAACAGTAGATTTTTCAGCCGCCGCAAATAAAGTCTTTTTTTTACGCCAGCGGTCAAACGCATCGCTTAGAACAGTGCTCTGCCCGCACCTCGCGTCTGTGGCAATCTGGACGGTTGGTGCTCTGTGGTGTGCAGGATAGTGCTGTTTACGCCTCGCTATCGCATTGGCGTGCGGTAGTGCAGATGGGGCGAAAAGCTGCATAAGTGAAGGTGGAATGGCTAGTGGTAGGAAAGTGTATGAGTGAGGGGGAATCGTTGAGGGAGGAAAAGAGCATGAACGAGGGTGGCGGGGACAGGGAATTGCTAAGGGAAGCGTGATGCCGTAGGGCGTTAAGAAAGAATTTTTGCCTACATCTGTTTTATCGCTACCAGTCTACTGTTTGAGCGCAGCGAGTTTTGACTGGTAGCGATACTGAATTAAAAGGCAAAAATTCTTTCAGCCCAAAGGCATAGCTGACCGTGCAATACCCTGTCCCCGCCACCAAATCGTACTTACTATGAAAATATCGATGTAAACCAACAGGGAAATAAGCTATAATAGAGACAGTAACTAATCGAAGGGAGGGATGACCAATGGCGATAAAGGCCCCCACTGCCCCCACACCCCCTACGCCGCCCAGCGTACCGGGTGTAACCTTGAAGGATGGTGGCACCACGCAGGAAACAAATATTCCCAAGGATAAGCAGCAGACCGGCGACGAGCAGGCAGAAGCGCAGGCACGGCAGGCCGTAGCGCGTGGGGATGGAGCTTTATCCAAAACCACCCAGGCTAAGCCGGAGAAAACGGCAAAGACGAATAAGCCTGTGGATGCCAGCGGCGGTGCTTCACAGGAAAATCAGGCAAGTTCCGTACAGGTTATCCCTGCGCAGAATGGTCTGAATGAAGAAAATCCCCGCCAGCAGGCCATGGAAGATGCCAAGGCACAGACCCAATCGCAGACGCAGGCCGAAAGCCCCCATAATGGCTGGGAACAATTTGCCTCCCATGGTGCGCTTTTTTGGGGGGCGGTACTCGTATTGATGAGCGTGGTGGTCTGGTTTGGCATCCGCAAAATCATGGCGCGCAAGGATGGGAAAAAAGGTGCGCTAAGCTTTGCGGATATTGACGGTGCAGCAGCCCCTGTGCCGCTGCCGGAAAAAGGCGTAAAAAACAGCAGCAAATCCTTACCGCGCAAATCCTCCCGCAATCGTGAACAAGTGGAAACTTTTGCCGAACTTCGCGGCCTAACGCCGGACGAAGTATTAGCCAAGCTGGCTCATGATGAAGAAACAGCCTTGCGCCAGGAAATGCGACAGGCACGCGCTGAAGCCAAAGAACGTTTGCAAAAGGCAGGCCGCATACCGGTAAACGTCAGCCCGCCACCGCATGCGGCAAGGCAGTATCGTGAACAACTGACTGCCCAGATTCCGGAGAAAAAGGCAAAGTCTAAGCCCCCGGTAAAGCCTCGCCCTGCTCCGAAAGAAGACGAACAGCGTTTTGAGGTGCGGATATGAGGATTTATGTGGATAAAGACAAGTGTGTGGCGTGTGGCATGTGCGTGGACTCCTGTCCGTTGGGATTTCACTTCGGCAGCGATGGTTTAGCCGAGGGAAATCAGGATATACCACAAGATATTGTGGATGATGTCTGGCAGACAATCGAGGACTGCCCCGTAGCGGCAATTTGTCTGAAATAAAGCATATTTTCCAAAAAAAGAAAAATATATATACAAGTTTACAATATTATGCTATAATGAAGGTGCAACGCAGAGAGCATGTAAATATACTTCATAGGGGATTATGGGGGGTTGTTTATATGGCTATCAAGAACATAGAGATGGACCGTCGTGACAGCGCGATTTTTCGCAAACAATTAAAACGAGGAGGTTTCCTTTCTGCAAGTTACTTGTCGGTCAATGGCTTTGATGTGACGAAACTGCGTAAACTGGCATTGGCTGGGGAGCTGGATGCTATTCGTTGCGCCATTGGCAAATCCATCCGCTGGTATTACAGGGAAAGACAAGCGGAAAACGCTCACCTGCGTGGTTTGGCATAATACCTTAGAATACGATTATCATTATGCTATTATCAGTTTGTAAGTTGGAATCGGCAGAGCCGGTTCTATTTTTTTTGCCAAAGATATAGGATATAATAGATTAGCAAGGAAATATATAGGAGGCGGTTTTTTGTTTTGGGTATCGGTTGTATTTTGTGCGGCATTGCTGTTTATTTTCTTACCGGCGGTGCTGGCCTGTTTGATTTACCAGAGAATTCCCGTGGATAAGAATAAGCGGCGTTTTTTGAAAGGGCTTACCCTTTACCCTGCGGCCATGGCAGGTGGCAGCTATTATGGCTACCATTATGAGCGGCGCCATCAGGTCAAGCGTTACTATGATGTAAAGTTCCCCCTGACGGCAGAAGCGGCAGGTTTGACCATTGCGCAGATAAGCGATGTGCATTTGGGAAAATTCTTTTCGATAGAAGATTTGCGCCAGCTTTTGCAGCTGGTGGCGGCAGATGAGCCGGATATTTTGGCCGTGACCGGGGATTTGTTCGATGATGTGCAGATGAACCCGGAGGCGGTAAAGGTGCTCGATGAAGCCGTGGATTTATTTCCCAAGGGGATTTACTTCTGTATCGGCAACCATGAGACTTACCGCAACTGGGGGCGTACGGCAAAACTGCTGGCGAAAACGCGGGTGCATGTGCTCGTTGGCCGAGCAGAAAAAGTGCCGGGGACAAACCTCTGGCTGGCGGGGGCAGAATATTCCTTTTCCCGCGATGACGAAAGCTTTGCCATGGAAAAAGCATCCCTTACGCAAAAGGCGGTAAAGGATATTCCGCAGGAGGAGCTCGTTAATACCATTTTACTGGCACATCATCCAGAGTATATTGATAATGGCGCAGAACTGGGCATTCCGCTGACCCTTACCGGTCATACCCATGGCGGCCAGGTGGGAATTTTTGGCCTGCCGCTTATCCCCGTGTATAAATACAATCGTGGCTTTGTAAAGCTGGGGGCAAGTCTAGGATATGTTCATAGCGGCAATGGCAGCTGGCTGCCGATGCGCATTGGCTGTCCGCCGGAGATTGCCTATTTCCGGCTGACCGATTAAGAAAAAGAGGTGATTGACATGGAGACGCAGTGGCAGGAAATCATTGCCCTTTTGCAGCGGGGAAAGACCCAGTTGGCACGAGAGAAATTGGGTGCTTTGCGGGGGCAGATAGCGCCGGAAGAAGAATGGCGGCTCCATGAGCTGTATGGTGCGGTGTTTCACGATTTGGCTGACCCCGAAGGCGCCGCAGCGGCATACAGCAATGCCGCGCAATGCGATAAATACCTGCGCAGCCAACGTGAGCATTATTCCAATTACCTCTTTGCCCTGCATTATCTGCCGGGACTTAGTGCGGAAGATTTAGCCCAGCAGCATAAATTCTATCAGGAACTCTACCGGGAGGAAGAATGTCTGCCGGTGCGCAAGGCAGCACCGCATAGCCGCCTGCGTATCGGTTTTATCGCGAGTGATTTTTGTGACAGTGCGGCAGCGCGGTTTTATGAAGCCTTGGTAACGGGGCTGGATGTGCGTTATGCCAGTACATATCTCTATGCGCTGGAGGATGAAGAAGACAGCTTTACCCATCGGTTGCAGGGCGGCGGACTGATTTACCGCTGTCTGGCCGGAAAAAATCTGGTGGAAATGGCAGAGGCTATCCGTTGGGATGAAATTGATATTTTGGTGGATTTGTCCGGTCATACGGCAGGCGGGCTGACGCTTATGGTGCTGGCGAAAAAGCCGGCGCCGGTGCAGCTGTCTGCCGTGGGCTATTTTGACACCACAGGTTTGGCGGCGGTGGATGGATTGCTTACGGATGGTGTCCTTGACCCATTGGCGAGCGATGCAGCATATTTTAGCGAAAAACTGGTAAAGCTGCCGCAGGCTTTTTGCTTCATGCCCAATGAAGCCATGCAAAAAAGTATTTGCCCGCGGCGCGGAAAAAATAGTCCACTGACCTTTGGCTCATTTCAAAATGCCATGAAAATCAATACGGATGTACTGGCTTTGTGGCGGGAAATATTGGAACTTTCGCCTGGTGCCCGGCTGATTGTACAGGATACCACACGCCTGCCCGAACGGCGACAGGCGGTAGAAAAGCGGCTCGAAAAGGCCGGACTGCCCATGGAGCGCACAGAGGTGCGTTTGGGGACGGATAATTATCTGGCCAATTATGCGGAAGTGGACGTTATGCTGGATACCTTTCCTTATAATGGCGGGGCAATGACGGCGACAGCCCTTTACATGGGCGTGCCAGTGGTCACGCTCAGGGGGAATCATCATAGTGCCCGCTTTGGGGCCAGCTTGCTGACGGCCGCAGGTTATGGGGAATGGATAGCCGATACCCCGCGTGATTATGTGAAAATCGCCTTGCAGCTGGCCGCTGACCGGTCATTTTTGACTTCTACGCAGGCGAATCTGCGAACGGAAATCGAACATTCACCGCTGTGTGACCGCGCAGCCTATGGGCAGGCTTTTTGGCGCGCCTGCGTTGATTTGTGGGCGGAAAGGGGCGATTTTGCGCTATGAAGCAGGATTTAACGTGTTTCCTTAGTGGCGGCCCGGCACCGATGCGCTGGCTGCTGCTTGAAAGCCTGACTTATATTGAAAAACTCATAGCCTTATATCCGAATGCCCGCCTGGTTGTGGTGACGGAAATCGAGGAAGCGGCAGAGTTGTCGGTGTTTGCAGGCCGGCCAATCGAATGGCATGTTCTGGACTATCGCCGGGAAAAACTGCCCTTTGCGGAAAATTCTTTTGACGCTGTTTTGGCGGAAAATCTATTAACGCTGGCGTATGAACCTTATGATGTACTCATGGATATCAGCCGCAAGCTTACGGATGTAGGCGTGCTTTATGGCGATTTTCTCAATGTGCGCTACACGGGTGTACTTACAGCACTAAAGCAGGGCGAATTTCCGGTACGGGAAAAACATCTTTATGCCAAGAGCGAAATGGTACGGCTGTTGGATGATACACTGTTTAAGGAAATCGATTTCGTGCCGGGGGACAGTGACGATAACAGCGAAGCGGAGGCATTATGGGAGGAGGCAGGATACGCCAATATCAACCATGAACTCTCCGTCAGCCGTTACCTGTTCCGCGCCGCGTGCAGTACGGCGGCTGTGGCAAATCTCAAAGGATTATACAGCCCAGCGGTGCGTAAGGAGTTGGCTCGTATTCTGCACCGCATTGAGTATGATGTGCAGCGGGCGGAAAATCTGGAACGCGTGCAGGCTCTTTGTGCGCAGGAAGGGATATTTCCGGAGTATCTGCAGGATTTTATTGCGGAAAGCTGTTGTCATCGGGAAAGGGTTTTGGCGTTGCTGAAATAGGCTGGTTTACATTGATATGAAAAGGCGCCCGGTGGCTGATAATACTTTCCCTCTGCTTAGACAGGCTTGTCAAACGCGACGGGAAAGCATCATCAGCCACCGGGCTTGGTGCGTTAATATAGTATTGTCGTACATCGAGATACAAAGGCGCCCGCGGAGCTGGTAATATTTTCCTTCGCCATATTAAAAGTAAATTAAAGATATATTATTAATTTATTAGAAAAAGCCTTTTCGCGGGGGGAAAAACGTATTATAATAGATGAGGTAGTCCACTGATTATCAAATATGATACCGAAAAAGAGTCGAAGCAATGAATATATTTTTTCCTGTAGATGTGCCTTGTTACGCTGTATGCCGGAATACACCGGATGGATTTGTTGAGGATGCCGATATTTGTTACAACATTGCCAATGCTTATATCAGTTTAAAATATTATCGTAAGCAGAAATCTGTTGTATGGTTAGAGCCACGGCATATTCGGTTGGTTTTTAATCCGCAGGCAAATGAATAGGCTGGTCAACTATCGCTATAAGATAAATTAAGGCGGGCAGGGGCGGCTGTGGCTTTCGGAAGTGTTGGACAAGCTTGTCTAAGCGCTTCCGAAAGTTATGGCCGCCCCTGCCCGCCGCTTTGTATAGCGAACAACAGCAAGGAAATTACTGCGCACTGCCCATCAGTATTAGTCTGCATCCTAATGCAAACATGGCCAAAGAGAGCAGTGCCAAAATGACTTTAGATTTTGTTTTCTTGGAAATCTTTGCCCCAATCTGTGCACCGATAGCGGCGCCAATGGAGATACAGATGGCGGGCAGCCAGATGATGTGGTCGAGCATAAAGTGGGACACCACGCCGAAGGCAGAGGAGCAGGCCAGTACGAAGTGAGAGGTGGCCGTTGCCATATGTACGGGGAAGCCTAGGAGGTAAATCATCAGGGGGACATGAATAACGCCGCCGCCGATGCCGAAGATGCTGGAGAGGAAACCCACCACGAAGCTGGACGCGATGCCCCAGAACTGATTGAAGGTAAAGCCTTCCGGCAGACCATCCACATCTACAGGCGGCTTGCGGCGGCTGTTCATATACATCATCGAAGCCATGAATAAGAGGAAAATGCCGAAGTAGAAGTTGAGCATGGGCATATTGAAATTGTCCACGATATAGGAGCCGAAGAAGGCACCGGGCAGGGTGGCAATGGCGAAGGGAACAGCTGCCTTAAAGTACACCCGCTTTTGTTTGATATAGGCAAGCGTACCCGACAGGGCATTGGCCATGACGATGACGAGGGAAGTGCCCGTAATCTGCGCAGCTGTTTCAAAGAAGGGATGTGCTGTCCCCTGCGACAGAAACAAAATAAAAATCGGTACGCAGATAAGGCCGCCGCCGATACCCACCAGCGTGCCGAAAGTGCCGACACCAATACCTAAGAGCAGAAACAAGAGAATTTCCATAAATAAACTCCTTTCGACAATAAAATTATCAGAGAAAAACTTTTTGCAGGGGGCAGGAGTTCGCCCCTCGAATTACGAATACTCATTATAGCATAAATGCCAATTCAATACAAAGGAGGGCTGGCAGGGTTTAACGAAAGTATTCGCAATTATTTTAAAAGTGGTAAAAATGAGGTGAACTTTCATGGTTACATTTTTGGTTGCTCTATGTGCTTTGATTGGCGGCTATTTTGTCTATGGTAAAATCGTCGATAATGTGTTCGGTCCCACCGACGCGAAAACTCCGGCACTGGTGCATAATGACGGGGTGGACTACATTCCCCTGCCCACTTGGAAGGTTTTTTTGATTCAGCTGCTCAATATCGCAGGCTTAGGACCTATCTTTGGTGCTCTTGGTGGTGCAATTTGGGGGCCAAGCGTCTATCTTTGGATTGTCTTTGGTACGATTTTTGCCGGGGCTGTCCATGACTACCTGTCGGGGATGATTTCCTTGCGCGAGGATGGCAAGAGTATCTCCGAAGTAGTCGGAAACCATATGGGCGGCACGATGCTGATGATTATGCGTGTGTTCTCGGTGGTGCTTTTGGTACTCGTTGGTACGGTGTTTATGACTGGGCCGGCAGGGCTGTTAGCCAAGCTTACGGGCGTAGCCGTAACGATTGTCCTGCCCTGCGTGCTGGGCTACTATTTCCTGGCAACGCTTCTGCCGATTGATAAGCTGATTGCCCGCTTCTATCCGATTTTCGGTATCTGCCTGATAGTCATGGCTTTGGGCATTATGGGCGGCATGCTTTTTGGCGTTGGCGGCCACACTATGCCGGAACTGACGCTGCAGAATCTCCATCCGGCAGGGCCGGAAAAGATGCCGATTTGGCCGTTGATGTTTATTACGGTGGCCTGTGGTGCTATCTCCGGTTTCCATTCCACGCAGTCGCCGATTATGGCCCGCTGCCTGAAGGATGAACGCATGGGTCGTCCGGTGTTCTATGGCGCCATGGTTTCCGAAGGCATTATCGCCCTTATCTGGGCGGCTGCCGGTGTTACTTTCTATGATGGTACGGGCGGACTGGCTGCGGCAATGAAAGCAGGCGGCGCAGGTACGGTGGTTTATGATATCTGCGTTGGCTTTATGGGCTCTGGTGTTGGTGCCGTTTTGGCTATGCTGGGCGTTATTGCCTGCCCGATTACCTCTGGTGATACGGCTTTCCGTTCTGCCCGTCTGACCCTGGCTGACTGGTTCGGTGTCAATCAGAACCAGGCTGCTAAGCGTCTGATGTTTGCTGTGCCGCTGCTGGCTGTGGGCGGCGTTCTGTCCCAAATGGATTTTAACATCATTTGGCGTTATTTCTCCTGGACGAATCAGACGCTGGCCATGATTGTCCTTTGGACGGGTGCTGTATATCTCTACCGCACAAAGAAAGGCTCTGGCGCATGGAAGATTCCTTTTGTGCCGGCAACCTTTATGTCAGCGGTATCCTGCACGTACATCCTGCAGGCTCCTGAAGGACTGCAATTGTCTACCGCAATTTCCTATCCCGTGGGTATTGTCTTTGCTGTAGTATGTGTGGTACTGTACTATAAGACCACATTGGGCAGTAACTCATAATTTGTAAAAATGATGGGAGGGGTTATTTTATGAAGAAATTTATGGATGAGGATTTTCTCCTGCAAACGGAAACTGCACGCGTATTGTATCATGAGCATGCCGCTCCCATGCCGATTTATGACTATCATTGCCATATTAATCCTCGGGAAATAGCGGAAAATCGTGAATTTCGCAATATTGCTCAGGCTTGGCTGGGGACGGATACCTACAAATGGCGTCTGCTCAGGAGCAATGCGGTGTCCGAGAGCTGTGTGACGGGCAGTGAGGTTTCTTCGCGGGAAAAATTCCAGTATTTTGCGGAGAGTTTGTCGCGGGCGATTGGCAGTCCGCTGTATCATTGGACGCATTTGGAGTTGCAGCGCTATTTTGACTGTGATTTGATTCTCAATGGAGAGAACGCAGAAAAAATTTGGGATATTTGCAATGCACGGCTGCAGGCGGCAGATATGCGGGCGCAGGGGATTATCGAACATTCCAATGTGCAGGTCATCTGTACTACGGATGACCCGGCTTCAGATTTGAAATGGCATACGAAAATCAAGGAAGATGGGAAATGTCCGGCAGAAGTTTTGCCGACCTTCCGGGCAGACAGCATTCTGAACATTGAAGATGATGGCTGGGATGCCTATATGCGTTATGAGCTGGGTGAGGCTGCGGGGATGGATGATATATCCACCATGGCCGATATCCGGGACGCGATTGTCAAACGCCTGGATTATTTTGCGGAAAGAGGTTGTCAGATTGCTGACCAGGCCTTGCCCTATATGGTTTTTGCTCCGGCTAAGGAATATGAGCTGGATGATGTCGTGGGCAAGGTAATTAACGGCAAGGGGATGCCCTCCAAGTTGGCTATGGAGCAGTATAAGACCGCGATTCTGCTGTTTCTGGGTGAAGAATATGCCCGCCGCGGTTGGACGATGCAGATTCATTATTCGGCCCTTCGTGATGTCAATTCTGTTCAGTATACGCTTTTGGGGCACGACAGCGGATTTGATGCTGTGGATACACATAACTGTGCGCCTGCTTTGGCAAAATTCCTCAATGAATTGAATAAGGACGGACACTTGCCCAAGACCATTATTTCTTCCCTGAATCCTGCGGATAATATCGTGATTGCTGCACTGCTGCCGGCTTTTTCTGGAACAGAGGCCTTAGGCAAAATCCAGCAGGGGGCTGCCTGGTGGTTTAACAACAACAAGGAAGGAATCGAGGCACAGCTGCGTATTTTGGCCAGCATATCGGTGTTGGGCAATACCATTGGCACGCCGACGGATTCCCGTTCCCTGTTATCCTATCCGCGTCATGAGTATTATCGCCGTATTTTGTGTAATTTTATCGGCAATCTCGTGGAAAATGGGGAGTATCCGGCGGATATGAAGACCTTGGGCAAACTGGTGGAAGATATCAGTTACAACAATGCCTGCCGTTATTTTGCATTTTGATGAAGGAGTAGTTATGCCAAGAAAAAGTACCAAAAAAACTGTAGAGAATAATGAAAAGGCGGTTAAGTTTCAGGAATTTCTGATTGAGAACAACATCAATGTGTTCAGCACGGAGTCGATGGATGATGATTATGCTACGGTACTGTTCCGTTCCCGCATTGAAGCGCGCGGTCAGATTTTGCCGATGGCTATACTGATTGATACCAGTATTTTCACCGTTATCCGCACGCAGATAATCAGCGGCCTGCCGGAGGACAAGCAGCCCAGAATCAAGGAATATCTCAACGACTTGAATGCCCGCTATAAGAGCTTTAAGTATTATGTCCATCAGGATGGGAAGGTCTATTTGGATATCTGCCTGCCCTTTGTGGATGATACCTTTGATTGCAAGATGATACAGCTCATGCTCAGCGTGCTCGTGCAGCATTTGGAAGAGGTGTACGATGAGTTTATGGGGCAGGTTTGGGGCAAGTAACAAACAGGTATAAAGACGCGCCGGGGGGCTGAGTATAGGTTTTCTTCGCTTAGACAAGCTTGTCAAACGCTGCGAAAATCTATACTCAGCCCCCCGGCGCTTAATACGTACTGAAGACCTATCCATGGCCCCTGCGTGGACTATGTGCAATATTGTGTTTTGCACTGGTTCATTGGGAGCTTATTTTTACGGCTTGCGGCAGGGGAAATTGCTTAGCGGATTTCCGGCAGCAGGCCTAATTTTTTCTTGGTCTTGGAGAGGGTTTTGCGGGCGATGTACTCGGCTTTGTCGGCGCCTTCCTTCATCAGGGCTTCGAGGGCTTTTCTATCGGCCATAAGGTCCTTGTATTTTTCGCGGATGGGTTTTAATTCATCGGCTACGGTCTGGCCGACAACAGCCTTGAAGTCGCCATAGCCCTTACCGTCGAATTCGGTTTCGATTTCCGCCATGGTCTTGCCGGTGATGGCGGAATAAATCGTCATGAGGTTGCTGACACCGGGCTTGTCCTCGCGGAAGCAGACCTTGGCTTCGCTGTCGGTAACGGCGCTCTTGAACTTCTTGAGAATGACATTTTCTTCGTCGAGAATGGAAATCGTGGCCTTGGGATTGGTGTCGGACTTGCTCATCTTGCTGGTGGGGTCCTGCAGGCTCATGACGCGGGCACCGGCTTTGGGGAAGTAGCCTTCCGGCAGCTTGAAGATTTCGCCGTAGTTATGGTTGATGCGGGTGGCGATGTCGCGGGTGAATTCGAGATGCTGGGTCTGGTCAGCGCCTACGGGTACATAGTCGGCCTGATACAGCAGGATGTCGCCGGCCATCAGTGCCGGATAGGTAAAGAGGCCGGCGTTGATGTTTTCCGGGTGCTTGCTGGATTTGTCCTTGAACTGGGTCATGCGGCTGAGTTCACCGAACTGGGCACAGCAGCTCATGAGCCAGCCCATTTCGGCATGGCTGCGGACATGGCTCTGAACGAAAATCAGGCTCTTTTGCGGGTCAATGCCGCAGGCCAGCAGCAGGGCAAAGGCTTCGAGGGTCTGCTTTTTGCGCTGGGACGGGTCAATGTGAATCGTCAGGGAGTGCAGGTCGGCGATAAAGTAGTAGCAGTTGTAGTCCTCCTGCATTTTTTGCCAGTTCTTCACTGCACCCAGATAGTTGCCCAGGGTAAAGGTGCCTGTGGGCTGAATGCCCGAGAGAATGATTTTTTTGTTTTCCATATGCGCTTACTCCTTTTGGCCTGTCAGGAACCAAAAAGTCCCCGACAGAAAATAGTTTCTGTCAGGGACGAAATTCTCGCGGTGCCACCCTGTTTCATGGCTGTGCCATGCCCTTAACGAGGTACGAACATACCTCTGACAACTGACGTATGTCTTACGTCGCAGCCTACTGACAAGCACTAAGGCTTCTGTTCGGTGCGCCCTCGGCGGCCCATGCAGCAGTCTGTGTTCTATCCGGCTTTCAGCATCCCGGACTCTCTGGGAGAGCATAACGGCTGTTTTTTCCGCTTCAACGGTTTTCTATAAAATACGAGAAAATAATAGCACGCAGAAAAGGCTTTGTCAAGGCAGAATAGGACAAAGTCTATTTGCGTTGAAGCGATATTCTGTTAAGATAAATAAGTATGGTCGTTTCTTTTATGTTGTTGAAAAAATTTTCAAAACGTGAAAACACGCGGAAACAATTTTGCCTTATACTGTAACCATAGCAGGGGAGAGCTGGTTGATGAGCTCTCGAAGTTCAAAGAAAGAAAGGGAATCATCATGGAAAAACTGATCAAGATGGTAGAGACCTTGAAACCGATGTTTGAAAAGGTTTCCAACAATATCTACCTGCGGGCTATCCGGGATGGCTTTGTAAGCTGCATACCGGTAATCCTGTTTTCGTCCTTATTCATTCTGGTGGCCTGTGTGCCGGAGATTTTCGACTACAAGTGGCCGGAATCCATCAGCAGCGTGCTTTGGCAGGCTTATAACTACAGCATGGGTATGTTGGGCATTCTCATGGTGGCAACCATTGCCAAAAGCCTGACAGACAGCATTAATACGAAGATGCCGAAACTTCGGCAGATTAATGACGTCTCGGTCATGATTGTATCCATTATCTGCTTGCTCCTGTTGGCGGTAGCTCCTGTGGAGGGGGGCATTTCCACGGAGTTCATGGGAACGAAGGGCCTCTTATCCGCTTTTGTGGTAGCGTTTACGGTGCCAAACATTTACAAATTCTTTGTAAAGCGCAATATCACCATCAAGCTGCCCGATGAAGTTCCCCATTATATTGCACAGACTTTTGCCGACCTTATCCCCTTGTCGGTAGCCGTACTGATTTACTGGATTTTTGGTATCGTCTTTAAGGAAACCACGGGCATGATGTTTGGTGCCTGGGTACTGGAAGTGTTCAAGCCGCTCTTTGTGGCAGCGGATGGTTATATCGGTGTTGCCATCATCTATGGAGCCATGGCGATGTTCTGGTTCATGGGTATTCATGGCCCGTCTATTGTGGAACCGGCAGTAACGGCAATTTATATTGCCAATATCGAAGCGAATCTGCAAATCGTAAGCAACGGTGGTCACGCAGTAAATATCCTCACGCATCCGACCTCGTATTTTGTCGCAACCATTGGCGGCACGGGCGCAACGCTGATGTTCTGTGCGATGTGTGCGTTTATCGCCAAATCCAAACAGCTTAGAGCTGTTGGACGGGCTTCCATTATCCCGGTTACCTTTGCCGTGAACGAACCGATTCTGTTTGGTGCGCCCATTGTTTTGAATCCGGTACTGTTCTTCCCCTTTATCCTGGCACCGATTTTCAATGTATGGATTTTCAAGTTTTTCGTTGATACACTGGGCATGAACTCCTTTACCTATATTCTGCCCTGGACTACTCCGGCCCCCATCGGTCTCATCATCGGTACGGGCTTTGCTAAACTGGCCTTTGTACTGGCTCCCTTGCTCCTCCTTGTAGATGCCGTGCTTTATTATCCGTTCTTCCGGGTTTATGATGCCCAGCTGGTGGAGAAGGAAAAAGCAGGTATTGAGACAGAGGAGGCGACGGTTACAGAAGCAGTGGAAAAGGTCGGCGCTCCGGCTGTAGCTGCAGCTGAACTGCCGCAGGATGAAAAGAGGGTACTGGTACTCTGCGCATCTGGTGCTACCAGTTCCATGCTGGCCAAGGCAATCACCAAAGGTGCGCAAGAGCGTCATGCTCCGGTGGAATCCATTGCTATGGCTTACGGTCAGCATAAAGATATCATCACGGATTTTGACCTTGTCGTGTTAGCACCGCAGATGGCATCTATGTATGATGAGCTGAAGACGGACTGCGAAGCCAAAGGGGTCAAGAGTGCAACGACCAGCGGCCGGGAATATGTAGGGCTTACCCGTGACCCGGAAAAGGCTTTGGATTTTGCCCTCGCGTTGATGGCACATTAATTTAAGTAGGAATAAACTCCTGCTGCCAACTGGAATATGGCAACAGTGGCAGCAGGAGTATTTTTATACCCAAAATCACATAATATTCAAAATTCTAGGAGGCATTTTCATGAAAAAACAAGCTCTTGTTGCTGCCATTTTGGCTGCTACAGCCATGAGTTCCACGGCCTTTGCGGCTACGAATCCCTTCAAGGATTTGCCCGAAGGACATTGGGCCTATGATGCTATTCAAATGCTCGCCGAGGACGGCGTCATTGAAGGGTACGGGGACGGAACATTTAACGGCACGAAGACGATGAACCGCTATGAAATGGCGGAAATTGTAGCCAAGGCATCGGAGAAATATGGTACAGCTGCGCTTAAGGATAAAGGCGTGCTCAAGAAACTGGAACGGGAATTTGCCACAGAATTAAAGGATATGGATGTGCGGCTCACCGCCGTGGAAAATGATGTCAAGGAGATGAAAAAAGGCATATCATCCTTTAAATGGTGGGGCGATGCCCGTGTACGGTATTTTCGCAATAAGAAGATGACTGAGGTTAAAAATGGTTATGCGGTAAGCCCGCAAAACGAATTCAATAAGGTGAACAGTAATGAACTTCGTTTGCGGCTGGGCTTCTATGGGGAACCAGCGGATAATTTATCCGTTACCGGACAGCTGAAATTTGAAACGGATAATGTAGCCAAGTCCAGCAACAATAAAGATCATGGCAACAATTACAATGCGAATGGTATTGGTTATGAAAAAGTCGGTGTCAATCGCCTGCAGCTGGATTGGCGGGCTAAAAATGATTTCACTTTGTCCATAGGCCGTAATGAATTATCGTTGGGTCAGGGTATTATTTATTGGGAAAATCCCATTGATGCGGTTATGGTACGCAAGAATTTCGGTGACAAGGCCAGTCTGCTGGTCGGTTATGGTGATGCTACGCCGGGAACCTGGGCAGATAATAGTGACTATGCCTTCTTTGCGGATTTGAAATACAAGGCCAGTCCTGCTTTGACCCTGACGGCGGCATACTATAATTCGCATTCGGATACGCAGGTCAAGAGTGATGCCTATGCTACCTGGGATGGCGGGGCAACCTGGACCTGGAAGCAGAAAGATACGGTGAGCCGTAACTTTAAGCAGTTTGCCTATGGTCTGAATGCACAACTGGCACCCAAATGGAACCTGATTGCTGAAGGTGTGCATAATGGTGCAGATGTTACGGTGAATGCCTATGACGGTGCCGCCGATTGGGGAGCTAAATCCAGTGCAGTTCATGACAAAGGTAGGAACGGTTGGTGGACACGCCTGACCTATGGCAAGATGGACTGGAACAAAGGTGGCACCTGGAAGGTTTATGGTGAATATCTGGCCTTGGGCGGACTGGCTGTAGATTCCAGCGGCTGGGCGCACAGATTAAATGTAGCAGGCGGCAATGGCTATGGCGGCGCAGGCATGAGAGGCTGGGGACTGGCCTTTGACTATATGTTGGCACCCAATACGAACTTTGAACTGGCCTGGTATAAAGTTAAGCCGTATACTTCCACTGATGCTTTTGACGGTTATAAAGACACGGGCTTTGCTTCACTTACTTATAGCTTCTGATGAGGTGACGATAATGCGTAAATCTATGTTAAAATCATTGATTCTTTCTGCTGTGGCTGCGGGTTCGCTGTGGATGGCAAGTTCCGCCGATGCCGCTGTGCAGGTGAATCCGATTCCAAATCTCAGTGATAATTTCATCAAGGGTGCAGATGTTTCCATGCTGCCGGAGATGGAATCCCTGGGGGCAAAATTCTATGATACCGATGGCACGCAGATGGATGAACTGCAGATTATGAAAAATCATGGCATCAACTGGATTCGTCTGCGTATCTGGAATGATCCGAAAGCCGGCCCCGGTGGCGGCGGCAATACGGATGAAGCCCGTGCCATTGCGATGACGAAACGCGCCCATGCCCTGGGCTTAAAAGTTCTGATTGACTTCCACTACAGTGATTGGTGGGCCGATCCCGGCAAGCAGGTTACGCCAAAAGCATGGGAAAAGCATAGCAAGGAGCAGCTGGTAAAGGATGTTCACGACTATACGGCAAAAGTCGTCCGGGATTTTCAGCAGGCAGGCTGTGAGCCGGAGATGATTCAGATTGGCAATGAAGTAAAGAGCGGCATGCTTTGGCCCATTGGGAAACTGCCCAGCAACGATAAGGATAAGGCGTTTTCAGAACTGTTGAATGCCGGGTTGAAAGCGGTACGGGAAACAGCACCAAATGTCAAACTGATGGTACATCTGCCGGATGGCGGGGATAATGCCTTTTACCGCAGCTTCTTTGACAGCATCACCCAAAATGGTGTCAAGGACTATGATATTATCGGTCTTTCCTACTATCCCTTCTGGCATGGGACTTTAGACCAGCTGCAGAACAATCTCAATGACATCAGCGCCCGCTATCAGAAGGATGTTATTGTCGTGGAAACGGCTTTCGGTTATACCAATGAAAACTTCGATAAGCAAAAGAATTGCTATGGTCCCGCGGAGGAACAGATTGGCGGCTTCCGCAGTACGGTACAGGGGCAGGCTTCCGGCCTCAGAGCCGTGATGGAACGTCTGGCCAATGTGCCCGGCGGCCGGGGAACAGGCATGTTCTATTGGGAGCCTGACTGGTATGCTGTGGATGGAGCTGGTTGGAAAACCGGTGAAGGAAATGAATGGGATAACCTGGCCATGTTTGATAAAAATGGCCAGGCGCTGGACTCCTGGGAAGTATTTACGAAGGTCTCCGATAAAAATGGCAAGGTTGTAGCAGCGCAGGTCAAGGATATTGATCATTGTGCAGTGACCGGCGGCGTTGGCATACCGGTGAGCCTGCCGGAAAAAGTTATGGTGACCTATACCGATGACCATGCCGAAAAGCTGCCTGTAAACTGGCAAACGCCCAGCCCAAGTTATGACAAAGAAGGCAGCTATACTGTTAAGGGGAATGTAGCAGGTATTAACAAGCCGGTAAGCTGCACCGTTACGGTCATAAAAAAAGCGAACCTGTTGGTTAACGGTGACTTTGAAAAGGTAAATCTGGATGGCTGGACGATTACCGGTGACAAGAGCGCTGTAGATGCGGTGAGCAAAGCAGGCGATTCGCTGGGGCAAGGTTCCATGCATTATTGGTCAGACAAAGATTTTGCTTTCGCTGTGCAGCAGGAAGTTAAAGGGTTGAAGGATGGCAAATATACTGTGGCCGTAAGTACGCAGGGCGGTGGCGGACAGAGCAAGTACGAACTGTTCATCATTGGCGATAACGGCGAAAAGAAAACAGCACCGATTACAGACAATGGCTGGAATAAATGGCAGACGGTGGAAATCAAAGATGTGATTGTAAAAAATGGCAAAGCTACTATCGGCGTGGAAATGCAGGCCAAGGCCGGCAGTTGGGGTTCGTTGGATAACTTTGAGTTTTATTTGCAGCAATAAATAGTGCAGCCCTCTCCCTGAAAACCTTTCCAAAAGGCGAAAACAAAGGGAGAGGGCGTTTTCTTATAATGAAATCAAGGTTTTAAACTGAATAAAAAGAGGAGCGATAAAAATGAAATTACACAATACCAATGATATGCTGCGGGATGCCCAAAAGAACCATTATGCGGTGCCGGCCTTCAATATTCACAATCTGGAAACATTTCAGGTGGTGGTCGATACAGCCAATGAAATGCGTTCGCCGGTAATTATTGCCGCTACGCCATCTACGGTGCGTTATGCGGATAAAGATTATCTGGTGGCGCTTACGGGAACGGCTATGGAAAAGTATGATGTGCCCATGTCTTTCCATCTGGACCATCATGAGGATGTGGCGGAAATTGAACATACGGTAGCCGCCGGCTGCCGCAGCGTCATGATTGATGCCTCCCGCCTGCCCTATGATGAAAATGTGGCGAAGGTTAAGGAAGTGGTGGCATTTGCTCATACCTGTGGTGCTTCTGTGGAAGCCGAACTGGGGAAATTGGTTGGACAGGAGGATGACCTGGTGGTGGAAGATGCAGACAGCGCCTATACCAATCCTGATGATGCGGTGCGTTATGTAGAAGATACCGGGATTGACAGTCTGGCTGTGGCCATCGGTACAGCACATGGGCTTTATAAGGGCACGCCCAAGCTGGACTTTGACCGCTTGACGGAAATCCGCAGCCGGGTGGAAATCCCGCTGGTACTCCATGGTGCTTCGGATGTGCCGGATGAACTGGTGCAAAAGGCAATTTCCCTGGGCATCTGCAAGGTAAATGTGGCCACGGATTTGAAAATTCCCTTCTCCAATGCCGTGAAGGAATTTTTCCGGGAAAATCCCGAGGCCAATGACCCGCGTAAGTATATGACACCGGGCAAGGAAGCTATGCGTTCGATCGTGCAGCACAAGATTGAGGTGTGCGGCAGTCAGAACCGTTATTGAGAAAAACTAAGGAAGGGTAAAGGATATGATACTGGTAATAAACCTGAATGCTTCATTGGACAAACGCTATGAACTGGTCGATTTTGCCAAGGGAAAAATCGTGCGGGCAAAATCCGTGGATAATACGCCAGGCGGTAAGGGCATTCATGTGGCAAATGTAGATACCATCTTAGGCGAAGATACGGTGGTAACGGGATTCCTGGGAGGCAAGACCGGTGAATTTGTAGCAGGAAAACTTGAGGATTATGGCATAAACGGAGATTTTGTGGATGTGGCAGGAGAAACCCGTTCCTGTTTGGCGATTCTTACCGAGGATGGCGCGCAGACAGAGATTTTGGAGCCGGGGCCGGAAGTCAGTCTGGAGGAATTAAAAAAGTTCCGCAAGAAATATGCGGAACTTCTGGACAAAGCGGATATTGTGGTGGCCTCCGGCAGTGTGCCGCAAGGCGTACCGGTAGATTTTTATGCCGAGTTGATTGAGGATGCTCATGCAGCCGGGAAGAAATTCCTGTTGGATACCAGTGGCGATTTGCTGGCGCGGGGAATATCGGCAAAACCGGATTTCATCAAGCCCAACCGGGATGAGATTGAGGCCTTGCGTGGTTATCGGCTGCATAGTGAGGCTGATGTGGTGCGGGAAATACGCCACTTTTTGGATGAAGGGATTGAAATGGCGGCAATTTCCCTGGGAAGTCAGGGCTCGCTGGTTGGCGTCGATGGCGGTATTTATCGGGTTACTGTGCCGGAAATTGACTGTCAGAACCCTGTAGGTTCTGGAGACTCTTACGTTGCGGGGATTGCTGCAGGACTTCAGCGCAAACTGTCGGTTGAAGAAATTATGCGGCTGGGGGCTGCCTGTGGAACAGCCAATGCAATGGAGTCGGAAAGCGGATATGTGCAAAAGCAGGTGGTTGAAGATTTGCTGCCCCGAATTGCCATAGAAAAAATTGCCTGATTGATTAGATAGCGTGAGCAAAGTATTCTTAAAAGTAATGTTCCCTGCGATAGGCCGCCTCTTTGTGGGCGGCTTTTTCCTGTTCTTCTTCCTGCTGCTTGGTCAGATAATCGATGATGATACGGCTGATGACATAGATGGGCAGCCGGGAGGTGGCATCAACATTTTTGATGGATACATGGCTGTGTTTAAAACCGTATATGGCAAGATGGGCGATACGGGCGAGTGGTGTATCCGGTGCCCCACAGGTAATGGTTACAATTCGTGCGCCCAAGGAGGCAGCATTTTCGGCGGCGGTGAGCAATTCCGGGGTCTTTCCGGACAGACTGAAAATAATGACCAGCTCCTGATTTTTCATGCGGCGGGTTACATCCTGCATAATGGATGGGTCGGAATTGGCAAAGACATTAAAGCCCTGCAGCTGGAGCTTCAAGGCAAATTCATCCGCAACGTGTTCGGTAAGACCACGAGACAGAAGATAAATGCGCTTTGCCTGCCGGATTTCCCGGACTACGGCGAGAATGGTTTCTATGCTCAGCTGTTCGATGGTCTGAGTTACTTCGGTCAGGCTTTTGTTGAAAATTTCATTGACGGCGATATTGTCCTTGTGTACGGTAGTCTTTTGCGTGATGAGATAGCGCAGCTCGGCAAAGCCGGAAATCCCACATTTTTTGATGGTTCGGCTGACCGTTGCCGGTGAGGAATAGGTGGCCTCTGCCACATCGCTGATGGACATGGAGGATATTTTCTCCGCATTCATATTGATGAAGCCAATGACTTTTTGTTCAGTCTCGGTCAAATGTTCATGAAAATCGTGGTCAATTTTAATTAACATAATTCATCAACTCCTTGAAATTCATTATCTTTTATTATAACGCCGTTGTTCCGGTTTTGCCATAGGCGAAAATCCTTTCAAATGATGAAAACCAAACAGGTTCTCTGACGGCTATAATAAAAGCATAGTAAACGTTATCCCCTTAAACATTTAGTGAGAAAGGAAGCTGTGATTATGAAAGTTGCATTAGCTGCGAATACGGACGGTGAAAAACTCAAGAACACCATTAAGGAGTACTTGGAGAGCAAAGGCTATGAGATAGAGGACTTTTCGAACCAGGATATTTTTACGGCTACGGAAAATGTGGTGACGGCCATTCAGGAGAAGGGAATTACCCGCGGCATTATTGTGGATGATTATGGCGTGGCTCCCTTTATGATTGCGGCCAAGCATCATGGCATTGTGTGTGCTCCCACCTATGAAGATTATACATCTTCGATGACGCGCCATCATAACAGCACGCAGATTATCACGCTGGGGGCCAATGTGACGGCTGAAAAGCTCTCCTGCCAGCTGGCTGAGAATTTTGTTAAGACGGAATACGATGGCGGGCGGCATCAGATTCGTATCGATATGCTGAACCGTGAATGCTGACAGACGACTTTGGAGGAGGAAAACACGATGAAAATTGCCATTGGCTGTGACCATATTGTGACCGATATTAAAATCAAGGCGGCGGAATTCTTAAAGAAACAGGGACATGAAGTTATCGATGTGGGTACTTATGATTTTATCCGCACCCATTATCCCATCTATGGCCGGAAAGTGGGGAAACTGGTGGCCACAGGCGAAGCGGATTTAGGCGTATGTATCTGTGGTACCGGCATTGGCATCAATAATGCTGCCCAAAAGGTGAAAGGCGTACGGGCTGCCTGTGTGGCTGATGTACAGACTGCTGTTGCCGCCAAGGAAAACCTCAATGCCAATGTTATCGGCTGTGGCGGCCGTGTTATCGGCATCGGCAGCATTGAATATATTTTGGAAGCCTTTTTGAAAGCCGAGTACAAGCCCACTCCGGAAAAGGATGCCCTGATTGCCAAAATCGACGGCCTGATTGGCGAAAATGACTGCATTGAAAATGACCATTTGTTTGATGAGTACCTGCAAAAGTGGGATGAAGGTTACTACCATGATTGAGAAGTGGTATAATTAAAGGAAAAAACGGGAGTGATATTTTATGGCTATGACGAAAGATGAAATGGCTATGATTGCAATGGAGATCGTGGCTTATGCAGGTGATGCCCGGACCAAGTTCCTTGCGGCGATGGATGCAATCAGTGAAAAGGATTTTGCCAAGGCAGAAGCTTTAATCAAGGAAGGTGATGACCTGATTCTTAATGCGCATAATCAGCAGACAGAACTCATCACCAAGGAGGCAGCAGGGGAAGAAATCGAAATTGGTTTCCTCACTGTCCATGCCCAGGATCATTTGATGACGGCGATGCTGCTTTCGGATATGGATAAACGCTTTATCAAGATGTTCAAGGAGAAATGAGGTGTAGGCATGGCACAGAAATTTCCTGAGGGCTTTATCTTTGGCGGCGCTACGGCAGCTTATCAGGTAGAGGGCGCAACCCGTGAAGATGGGCGCGGCCCTTGTGTCTGGGATGAATATATGAATCGTCCCGGAGCGCGTTTCAATGCTGACCCGGCCAGTGACTTCTATCATCAATATAAGCAGGATTTGCAATTGGCTCATGATTTTCATATAAACGGCATTCGCATATCGCTGTCTTGGACACGCATTCTTCCCGATGGTGAGGGAAAGGTCAATCAGGCAGGTATTGATTACTATAACAAGCTTATTGATGAATGCATCCGGCAGGGCGTAGAGCCGTTTGTGACCCTTCATCATTTTGATACACCGTTACCCTTTTTTCAAAACGGGCATTGGCTGAACCGGGATTTGATTGATAAATTCGTGGCATATGCCAAAATCTGTTTTGAAGCCTTTGGCGACCGGGTGATGAAATGGGCTACCTTCAATGAGCCGTGGTCGATTGCCCAAAATGGCTATCTGGCAGGCAATTTTCCCCCGCATGAAACCTTCCAGATTGAAAAAGCTATTCAAATTGAGCATAATTTGATGGTAGCCCATGCAAAGGCGTTGAATCTTTACAAGAGCATGAATTTGCCGGGAAGAATCGGTATTGTTCATACGTTGGAGGGCAAGGAGGCCATCAACGATACGCCGGAAAACAACCATGCCCGTGATTTGGATGATGCCATTTCCAACCGTTTCATGCTGGATGCCTGTTATTTAGGCCGCTATTCAGAAACTACGATGGGCTTCATCAATGAAATCCTGCAGAAGAATGGTGGCAGCCTGCTTACCGAAGAACAGGATTTTGCGGAATTTGCCAAGGCTGCAGCACAGATTGACTTTTTGGGCATGAATTATTATTCCAGTCATTTCCTGCAGGCTTATGAGGGCGAAAGCCAGGTGGTCAACAACAGTACCGGGGAAAAGGGCACCAGCGTTTTTTGCCTGAAAGGTATTGGCGCGCGGGTCAGCAACCCTGCAGTTCCGACTACCGATTGGGATTGGCCGATTTATCCGGAAGGGATGTATAAGCAGCTGAAGCGCATAGCGCGTGATTATCCCAATTATAAAGAAATCTTCATTTCGGAAAATGGTATGGGGTATAAAGATGATTTCGTGGATGGAAAAATCGATGATACACCCCGTATAGAATATGTTACCCGGCATTTGGAAGCTGTATTGAAGGCCATTAGCGAAGGCGTTCATGTGGGCGGGTATTATATCTGGAGCTTGATGGATGTGCTGTCCTGGAGTAATGGCTATAACAAGCGCTACGGCTTATTCTATGTCGATTATGCCACACAGAAGCGTTATCCCAAGAAAAGCGCTTATTGGTATAAGGCCATGAGCCAGCGGGGTGAAATTGTTGGTGCAGATGACATTGCCGATTAAGTATAGAAAAAAATAAGAAAACGTTTACAAAAACACTTGACATTCCCTTAACACAAGCGTAAACTAGAAATAACAAAAGGAAATGCGGTGCGAGTTGGTCCGCAAAACGATGAACTTGCACCGCGTTTCAGAAAAGAAAATGGAAAACGTTTACATATAATATAGGAGGCTATGACATGGAAAAGGAAAATGAAATTCTGGCAAAGATGGAAGAGGAGTTTGCTGCGAAGTTTGGTGCGCAGGAAACGCGGGCTTATTTTTCTCCGGGACGTGTGAATCTGATTGGTGAACACACCGATTACAATGGCGGCCATGTGTTCCCCTGCGCTATTTCGCTGGGCACTTATGCACTGGTGGCTGACCGTGCCGATAACAAGACGCGGATTTACTCCATGAACCTTGCGGACAAGGGCGTCATTGAATTTGCTATGTCAGGCCTCAGCTACGACAAGGAAAAGAACTGGGCCAACTATCCCATGGGCGTGGTCAAAGTATTTGAAGATGCCGGTCATAAGGCTTCCCATGGCTTTGATATTCTGGTTTACGGCACGCTGCCCAATGGCTCCGGTCTTTCTTCCTCGGCATCCATTGAAGTGCTGACGGCGCTTATCCTCAATGATGCTTTCGGCTTTGGTCTGGATATGGTAGAAATGGTAAAACTTTCCCAGAAAGCAGAAAATACCTTTGTGGGCGTAAACTGCGGCATTATGGACCAGTTTGCCGTTGGCATGGGTAAGAAGGACTGCGCAATCCTTTTAGACTGCAATACGCTTTCCTACCGTTACAGCAAAATTGCCTTAGAGGGTGCCAGCATTGTGATTTCCAATACCAATAAGCCCCATAGCCTTGCGTCCAGCGCCTATAATGTGCGTCGTGCGCAGTGTGAACACGCGCTGAACGAATTAAAGGAAGTAAAGCCGGAACTGAATGCTTTGGGCGAGCTTTCCAATGAAGCGTTCAATCAGCTGGCCGGTGCCATCAGCGAACCGCTGGAACGTCAGCGTGCGCGCCATGCAGTGCTCGAAAACAACCGTACGCTCGAAGCCGTTGAAGCTTTGGAAGCCGACGATGTGGTTAAATTCGGCAAGCTGATGAATGAATCCCATTATTCCCTGCGCGATGATTACGATGTGACGGGCAAGGAACTGGACACTTTGGCAGAGCTTGCCTGGCAGATTGACGGGGTTATCGGTTCCCGTATGACGGGGGCAGGCTTTGGCGGCTGCACGGTAAGCCTCGTGAAGAACGAAGCCATCGAAGCGTTCAAGGAAAAAGTGGGCAAGGCTTATACGGAGAAGATTGGCTATGCACCGAGCTTCTATGTGGCGAACATTGCCGATGGTACGCATCGGATTAAGTAAGAAAACATTTTCTAGAAAACAGACGGAAAGCATGCTAAAATAGAAAGCGATTTCTGTGTGATACTGTTGTGGAATAAGGAAGGAGTAGACTCATGTCGATTCTTGTTTGCGGCGGCGCCGGTTATATCGGTTCCCATGCCGTTCATCAGTTAGTGGAAAAGGGCGAAGACGTTGTTATCGTAGATAATCTGCAGACCGGTCATCGGGATGCATTGAACCCCAAGGCTAAATTTTACGAAGGGGATATCCGCGAAGCATCTGTGCTCGACAAAATCTTCACGGAAAATAAAATTGAAGCCGTTATCCATTTCGCCGCCAATTCGCTGGTCGGCGAAAGCATGGAGAAGCCGCTGAAATACTTCAACAACAACGTCTATGGTATGCAGGTGCTCTTGGAAGCGATGGTGCGCCATCATGTGGACAAGATTGTGTTCTCCTCCACGGCTGCCGTATACGGCGAGCCGAAGAAAATCCCCATCATGGAAGATGATGAAACCTGCCCGACCAACACCTATGGCGAAAGCAAGCTCACGATGGAAAAGATGATGAAATGGGTCAGCCGTGCAGACGGCATCCGCTATGTGTCCCTGCGTTACTTCAATGCCGCAGGCGCTCTGGACGACGGTTCCATCGGTGAAGACCATCACCCGGAAACGCATCTGATTCCGCTTATCCTGCAGGTTCCCCTGGGCAAGCGCGACCATATCACGGTCTTTGGCGATGACTACGCTACGCCGGACGGCACTTGCCTGCGCGATTACATCCATGTAATCGACCTCGCCGATGCACATGTGCTGGCGCTCGAATACCTGCGCAAGGGCGGCGACAGCAATATCTTCAACCTCGGCAATGGTCAGGGCTTCTCCGTTAAGGAGATGATTGAAGCCGCAAAGGAAGCTACAGGCAAGGATATCAAGGTGGAAATGGGCGCCCGCCGTGCCGGCGACCCCGCACAGCTTATTGCTTCGAGTGAAAAGGCCAGAAAAATCTTAGGCTGGAATCCCCGCTATACGGATGTAAAGCAGGTTATTGGTACGGCCTGGAACTGGCATCAGAAACATCCCAATGGATATGAAAAATAAGCGGTGAAGTAGAAATGAACATCAACACAGAAATCAACCGTCTGCTGAACTTCGCTAAGCAGCGCGGTCTTATCAGCGAAGACGATTATTATTACAGTGCCAATCTCCTCATTGACGTTTTACACGTTGGGGAGTTTGTGCCGGAAGATATAGAAGAAAATTTGGAAACGGCTGCACCCATTCTGGCCAATCTGCTGGATTTTGCGGTGCAGGAAAAACTTATCGAAGGTACGACCAGCGAGCGGGATTTATTCGATACCCGTCTGATGAACTGCGTTATGCCCCGTCCTTCGGAAGTGGTGCGCAGATTCCAGAGCGACTATGCCCGTGCGCCGAAGGCAGCAACGGACAATTTCTACAAGATGAGCATTGCCTCCAATTACATCCGCAAGGACAGGATTGACAAGAACATCGTTTGGCAGACAGCTACGGAATTTGGCGATTTGGATATCACCATCAATCTGTCCAAGCCGGAAAAGGACCCGCGGGATATCGCCAAGGCGAAGCTCGTAAAATCCAGCTCCTATCCGCAGTGCCTCCTTTGCCGGGAAAACGAAGGCTTTGCTGGTCATGCCGGCCATCCGGCGCGGCAGACACACCGCCTGATTCCCTTACGGCTGGCATCTCATCGCTGGTTTATGCAATACTCCCCGTATACCTATTACAACGAGCATTGCATTGTGCTGAACCGCAAGCATATCCCCATGAAGGTAAACCGCAAGAGCTTTGAAAACCTGTTGGATTTTGTGACCATTTTCCCACATTATTTCTTAGGTTCCAATGCGGATTTACCCATTGTGGGCGGCTCGATTCTGTCCCATGACCACTATCAGGGCGGCCGCTATGACTTTGCCATGGCCAAGGCGCCTGTGGAACGCACCTACAGCGTGAAGGGCTATGAACAGGTAAAGATTGGCCGCGTAAAATGGCCGATGTCCACCATTCGTCTGACGGGTGAGGATCGGGAAGAACTTACGGATTTGGCGGAAAAAATCCTGAACAAATGGCGCGCTTACAGCGATGAAAGCGTGGGGATTCTGGCCGAAAGCGATGGTCAGCCCCATAACACCATTACGCCGATTGCCCGCCGCCGTGGCAATGCCTATGAACTGGACTTGGTTCTGCGCAATAACCGCACGAGTGACGAGCATCCGCTGGGCATTTTCCATCCGCATGCAGAAGTTCATCATATCAAGAAGGAAAACATCGGTCTTATCGAAGTCATGGGGCTGGCGGTACTGCCTGCCCGTCTGAAACAGGAAATGCACCATTTGGGGCAGGAACTAATTCGCGGTACAGCGGATGTTTCCGGCATTGAGGAACTCCAAAAGCATGCTGACTGGTATAAGATGCTGCGGGAAAAATATCCGACGGTAACGGAAGATAAAGTCGCTGGCATTTTGCAGGCAGAAATCGGTGAGGTCTTTAAGACGGTACTGGTTCATGCCGGTGTTTACAAGCGTGATGAGCAGGGCTTGGCCGCTTTCGATAAGTTTATGCAAGTTGTTTCTGAAGACGAATAATCGACAGAAAGCAGGTTTTCATGGACGTGAAAAAACAGGCCACCATTGTGGATGTGGCGAAGAAAGCGGGGGTGTCGGTGGCCACGGTTTCCCGGGTAGTGAATGGCAATTATCCGGTGAAACAGGACACGAAGGAACGGGTTAAGGAGGCCATCAGCAGCCTTAACTATGTGCCCAATGTTCAGGCCAGAGAGCTCAATACCCGCAAATCCTCCACCATTGGTGTGGTGGTGCCAGGTCTGCATAATATGTTCTTTGCGGAAGTTATTGACGGCATCGAAGATGCTGTCCGGCAGGATGGGTTTTCCTTTCTGCTGAACTGTGCCAAGAATGACCCGGTGCAGGAAATGAATGCCATTAATGCTTTGGTAGCCCGCAATGTGTCGGGGATTATCGTCATCAGTCCCAACACGAAGAATATTAGTGAGCGCTTTTATGAAGAACTGGTGGCGCGGGTGCCGCTCGTGTTTATCAACGGTTATCACCGCATCAAGGGCGTTTCCTATGTGGGCAATGATGAAAAGTTGGGTTCTCAGATTGCGCTGGAATATCTGTTTGGGTTGGGGCATAAGGATATTATGTTCGTCCGCGGAGCAAATTCCGATTCCTATGATATCAAGGAAGAAGCCTATCGTCAGTTTATGGAAGAAAACGGCACATTGCGGGAGGACTATATCCTCAATATCGGTGAAGGCAACGGTGTGGAAACCGTAGATTCAGCAATGGAGGCCTTGCAGGGGCTGATTCCCCGCTTAAAGCCAACGGCGATTTGCTGCTGCAATGATTTGATGGCCGTAGGTGCGCTGAACGCCTGCAAGCGTTTGGGGCTGTCCGTACCGAAGGATATTTCCATTATGGGGTACGATAATATCTCCCTGTCCCGGCTCGTGGAACCGAAAATCACCACCATGGACCAGAATATGTTCCAGCTGGGCAGCAATGCCGCTAAACTGCTGATTGAAAATATTCATGGCGGACAGAGCAAGCGGATTATGCTGGATAATGTGCTGATTGAGAGGGAGACTACGGGGATTTCCATGTAGTTTATTACGATAAAACATCATAGTGCTAAGGCGCCCGTGGGGGCTGGCAATATTTTTCTTCGCTAAGACAGGCTTGTCAAACGCTGCGAAAAACATTGTCAGCCCCCACGGGCTTACTGCGTATAATACATCGATTTACCTCGATATACTAAGGCGCCCGCGGGGCTGGTAATATTTTTCTTTCGCCATAGACAGGCTTGTCAAAAGCTGCGGAAAAACATCACCGGCCCCACGGGCTTATTGCGTATATTACAAAGATGTGCTAAGGCATCCCGTAGAGGAGATAGGTATGGTAGATACTAAGGCGAAAGTTACTGCCGCCCTTCCCACGTCTTTTAGTTGCGGATGCTGGACTTTGTAACCACGCGATTTCGGCCGCTTTCCTTTGCGATATAAAGCGCCTCGTCAGCCCTTTTCACAAAGGAAGCCATATCATCGTCCTCGCTGATGGTGGTAACACCAAAACTCATGGTTACATGCCGTACCACCACATAGCTGTTCTCTTCCACCTGCATGCGCAGCTTTTCGGCAAATTCTCTGGCTTCGTCCAGATCTGCGTCTGGAAGCAGATATAAGAATTCCTCGCCGCCCCAGCGTCCGAAGACATGCTGGGATTGTAGATTATCTTTGATTAAATCCACAGTAGACCGCAAGACCATATCGCCCACGTCATGGCCATAGGTGTCATTGACATGCTTGAAATGATCAATATCCATAAAAATCAACGAAATCGGTTTGTGATCATTCTTGCTGAGTTTTATTGCCTCATTTATTTTGTGCTCCAGCTCCCAACGATTATAAATTCGCGTAAGGCGGTCGGTATAAGCAATCTTTCCCAATTTCCTGTTGAGCTGGTCCAGTTCCAGCGAGGTTTTCTCAAGAAAATGCAGAATCCTATCCACAAAGGGGATAACTTCGTTTTCCTTTTCCTCAGGGATTCCATCTTCTTCTTTGATTTTTATGCAGGCACGAAACTCGTCCTGAGAAGAAGCGTCTTCGGTGAGGCCGACAGCGACCAATGCGCTGTTTAAGATACTATTGTCGGTGGGGGTAAAGAAGAGCTCGGCATAGCCTGTTGCCACAGATAATTCCGGCGAGTACTTCCGAAATTGGCCGGGCTCGTGTCTTGCCTGGTCTTTGAGAAAACGAACCCGATTTCCGCATTCAAATAAGAATACAGCCTCGGGGTTGAATTTTTTCAAGTTCTGAACCGATTGGTCAATGATGTTGAACAGGTTGTCAGGAGTTCCGTAGGAAAGCCGGAACTTCGCACCTTTTTCCACACCGGCAATAAAATAGATAGAGCCATCCTCATCATAGGCAAAGGGAACGCGGGCAAAGATGCAGTCATTTTGCGAAAATATCAAAGGAAATTCACATACATTATGGACAAAGTACTTGTTGGGCTTTACGTTCAGGTACTTGGAATAAACCTCCATTGCCGGTTTGTGGTCAATCTCGGTTATGATGTGGTCGCTTTTGGTTTGGGTCACTCGCATCTCCAAGCCAATTTCCTTGAAGCCAAGGCAATTGTCCATATAGAGATGCAGATTTTTCCCGGCAAAGACAATGGCCACAATGCCATCTGCATGGGGGCTCCTGCCATATACCAGCGCCGTATTCAAGGCCCTTACGCTGCGCCCGGCCTTAGCACCGAAGAGGGGAAGTTTATGATGGCTGAATTCGTTGGTAAAGGCGTTTATGGCGGCATTGCTGCAGGAATAGCAGACCAACATACATCTGGCATCATAGATATCCTCTAGCGCATTGTTCAAGACACGCCCTGCCACAAATCCGGTTTTCTGGTTCATATCAAAGTCAAAGGCCAGTAATCTGGTGGTTTGAAAATAAGTGACATTCAGCTCAATCGGCTCATCCTTGATATCAAACTCCTGGTCCGCAATATTAGCGCAGGTAAGCCCTACGAGACAGGCCTTTTCACAGGTTGCATGAAGGTACGCGATAATTTCCTCATCAGCAGTGTCAATCTTGGGATTATAGAGCTGTAAAAGAACACCGGATGCATTTCTATAAGCATTGCTGGAAGTTATTTCGGCGGCAATGCTTTCTAATTCATCAAATGTGTGGAATACATATTCTTTTTGAAGCATGGCTCTCTCGCTCCTTTTTACTTTTAGGTAAGCTGATGATTCGATTAATATCTTAATTCCACATGGAGGTTCTTTGTACCTGCATATGCTTTAGGATAATGAGCTATTTTTATTTGGATAAATTCATTAAAAGAAAAGAAGTTGAAAGACAATTTTATCAATCCATCAAAAAGTCCACCTGGAAACGCATGCATTGCGTGACCTGGTGGATTTTCCTGACCGGGGAGACGAATCTTTTGCAGGAACTGGGCGGATGGGGTAGAATATTCTAAGAAGGTCTACAAATAATGGTGAGTTATCCACAGGTTTATCCCCAGAATTGTGGATTAGTGGATAATTTTGTGGATAACTGTGGTGATAATGTGAATGGTTCTGAGGTTTATATGGATAACCAGAAAAAGGTTCTAAAGTTACTGGATTATATCCGCAAGGTGGTTTCCTTGCGACAGAAGTTGGTGCGCAGCATTAAGGATGAGGAGTGGACGCTCTATTTGGATGAGCTGCCAGTGGACCCCAAGCGGATTCGGGTGCAGCCGGAAGGTGCCGGGGAAGATGTGCTGCTGGAGGTGGAAAAGCCGGAGTTTATTCCCTGTCCGGAGCTGCCCTTTGACCTCGTTGGCTGGATTCGTACGCCGAACTGGCGGGATTTTGCGGTGACGGATATCGAGGTGCGGGAGGAACGTTTGCGCCATGATGACCGTTTGGGCGATGTGACGGAGCGGTTTGTGGATTCCGGGGTGCGCCTGGCGGCACTGGAAAAGTGGAAGCGGCAGCGCACGCTCTGGCGGGCCGGGGAAATGGTCAAGAGCCGCACGCAGGAGCTCTTTATGCAGCTGTATGAGCTTTACGACAAACTGCGCAAGGACCCGGAACGGTTGGAACTGGTGGCAGGCAATGGCTTTTTTTTGAGCGGTCTGGATTCGGCCATCAATCATCCGATTATTTTGAAGCGGGTGCGCCTGCATTACGACAACAAAGGCAAGATGCAGCTTTTGTCCGCCGAATATCCCACGGAACTTTATGTGGATATGTTTCAGGATATGCCGGGGGTGGAGCCTGAGGGGATTCGTGCCTTTGCTGAAGCCATGGATGAGGCAGATTTGCATCCTTGGGGGGATAAGATAACGGCGTTTTTGGCAGAGTCCGCGGCGGCGCTGACGCCGAACTGCCGGTTTGCGGACAATCGCTTTGATGTGCTGCCAACGGACTGGTATCTGACCTATGCGCGTCAGGTGCTCTTTTTGCGCCGCGTACAGCCGGGGACGGAGCGTTCGATTGCGGCGATTATGGCGCGGATTGAGCAGGCCGGGGATGTGCCGGAGGCGCTTTTGCGCATTGTGGACCCTGACAGCCCGCAGGAACAGGCGGAACCATTTACGATGAATCTGGCCGATATCCGCGGCGAGGCGGAGGATATTTTGCTGACGAAAGCGGCTAATGCCGAGCAGCTGGGCATTGCAAGAAAGATTGCCTCCTCGCCGGCTGTGGTGGTGCAGGGGCCGCCGGGCACGGGCAAGACCCATACCATTGCCAATCTGCTGGGGCATTTTCTGTCCCAGGGGCAGCATGTGCTGGTGACGAGTGCCACGAACAAAGCCCTGTCCGTCCTCAAGGAGAAACTGCCTGCTGGAGTGCGGGATTTGTGTGTTTCCCTGATTGACGGCGCCAAAGGCGATATGGAGCGCTCGGTGCAGGGCATTTGCGAGCGGCTGGCTCATAGCGATACGGCAGAGCTTACCCGCAGGGTGCAGAGCCTGACGGAGGAACGTCAGCAGCTGTTGGCTGCGATTCAGGAAAAGCGCAGTGTGCTCGAAAATATGCAGCGCTTTGAGGCCAAGCGGGATTATTTTGTGCTGGGGGGCAAGGTCTGGTCGCTGTCCCGTATGGCGGCCTTTCTTCATGACCACAGGGAGTTGGCGGACCGGGTGCCAGGACCGGTGGCGGAAGGCGTTTTGCCGCTAAGTGAGAGCGAGTTGAGTACGCTTTATCAAAGCAACAGCCTGCTTAGTGCGGAAGCCTTGCAGGAAATTTCCGAAGTTTTGCCGGACAGGAGCCGGATGCTGTCACCGGAAGAAGCAGGTCGTTTTATTGGACTGGCCGTGGCGGAAAAGAATCGCCAGGAGGAACTTTTGGCCTGTCTGCCGGATGTTTCGCTGGATGCGGAAGGGCTGCTTTGTCATAAAGGTCAGCCTGTGGCAGGGGAACTTTCCGTGGAGCGGCTGCTGGAAGCGGCGGATTTATATACACAGATTGATTTTGACCGTCTGCAGGAAAAATGGGCGCAGGAAGCGCTGCTGGCCGGCAAGCAGAAAGGTGCCCGTCTGGAAATGTGGCAGATGTTGGGCCGGGCGTTGGACAAGGTACAGCAGCTTAAACAGCAGAATATGACGCAGTTCTTCGGTTTGGATTTTGCCTACCGGGGACAGCGGGAACTGAATCAGGCACTGATACAGACCCTGGCGGAAATGGCGGAGGCCTTTGATAATGGTGGCCTTTCCTGGTGGAATCGCCTTTGCCATCGGGACTGGCTGGCGGTGCGGCAGGAATTTTCTATTGATGGTCATGGGCTGGAGAGCCGCCGGGACTGTCAGCTCGCCATGCAGTATGTGGCGCTGCAGCAGGCCCGCAATGAAGCGAAGGTGAAGTGGCGGCAGCTGTTGGAACCTTACGGCATGGTTTCCTATGAGGATTTGGCCGCGGAGGGGGATGACTGTGATGATTTGCTCAGCGCCCGTTGGCGGGAGGTAGAAGGCTATCTCCACTTCCCGGAAAATGTCTGGCAGGAGCTGATGCTTCTCTGGCGGCAGGCGGGGGTCTATCTGGAACGCGTCTACCGTCCGGCAAGTTTTGCCACGCCGCATGGCGAGCTTAAAGAACAGCTGCGCTGGCTGCGGGAGGATTTCCCCTGCTGGCAGGAACTCTTGATGATGCAGGCTGATGGCCAGCAGTCGGTAAGTTTCCTGCGGGAGACGCGGGCGGCCGTGGCAGCCGCTGACGGCATGCTTGCCCGGCAATTTGCGGCGGCACTTAATGCCGGGGATGAAGAAGCCTATGCTGCGGCTTATGAAAAACTCGCAGAATATGAAAAACTCCTGCCGCTGTACCATGAACGGCAGGAACTTTTGGACAGGCTTTCTCAGCTGGCACCGCAGTGGGCAGGCCGGATTGCCCGACAGGAGGGGGCAGACGGCGCCGGACAGGTGCCGGAAAATATTGGCGATGCGTGGCTCTATGCGCAGTTTAGCCGTGAGCTTGCCATGTTGCCCAAGGAGGATGCGCAGGCAGTGGCCGCAGAAGTGGAAAGCCTGAGCACGCGGCTCGCGGAGGTGACGGCAGAGCTTGCCGAAGCCCGCGCCTGGCAGCATTTATTGGCAAACGTGGGCGGAACCGGCCTACAGGCCAGTCTGGTCGGCTGGAGCAAGGCTGTGCAGAAAGTGGGGAAGGGCAAGGGCCGCTATGCGGCGCGTCATATCCAGGAGGCCCGTGCGTGTATGCTGGAAGCTCAGCAGGCGGTGCCGGCGTGGATTATGCCCCTTTCCCGCGTCTGGCAGAACCTCAACCCGGAAAGCCCTAAGTTTGATATCATTCTCATCGATGAAGCCAGTCAGGCGGATATCACCGCCCTGCCGTTGCTGTACTTTGGCAAAAAAATCATCATCGTGGGGGATGACAAGCAGGTCAGCCCTGCAGCGGTGGGCGTAACGGCAGCGGAAATCACGCATTTGCAGTCCTCGACCATCGAGGGCGTGATTAAGCATGCTTCGCTGTATACCATGGATACTTCCCTTTATGATATCGCGCAGATGAATTTTGCGGCGCGCATGCTTACGGAACATTTCCGCTGCGTGCCGGAGATTATCGGCTATTCCAATCAGCTGGCTTATGACGGGCGCATCCGTCCCCTGCGCGAATCCGGCGGCATTTTGCAGCCGACTGTGGCCGTACAGGTGCTGGGGCGCCGCAGCGAAGGGAAAAAGCAAAATCTCGTGGAGGCTGAGTACATTGTAGCTGCCTTGGCCGCCTGTCTCGAAGACCCTGCTTATCAGGGCAAGACCTTTGGCGCTATCTCCCTGCTCGGCGAGGAACAGGGCAAGCTCATTCGCGCTTTGGCGGCAGAACGGCTGGGTATCAGCACGTTGGAGGCCTGCGGTTTCCTCTGCGGCAATCCGGCTGATTTTCAGGGGGATGAGCGGGATGTTATCTTCCTGTCGCTGGTGGACAGTGCGCCAAATGATGAGGAGGACAAAATGCTGCGCCTGGTCGGCGAAGGCCATGCCGGTGATACACTCAAACGCTATAATGTGGCCGCTAGTCGCGCCCGCGACCAGCTATGGGTTATTCACTCCATGGCGGCAGGCAGTTTGAAAGAAGGCGATTTGCGGCGAGGGCTTATTGAGTATGCGGAAAATCCGCCGCAGATTAGTGAGGATGGCGAGGAAAAACAACCGACATCTTTGGAAATTACCGTTACCCGCAGCTTGCAGGAGGAGGGGTACCAAATTCTGCAGAATATGGCGGTGGGCAGCCTGACGGTGCCGGTAGCTGTAACAGGCGGCGGACATCGGGTAATCATTGCTTGCGATGGAGAGCATTGGGTGGACAGCATCAAAGAGGCGGCCAACCAGCGCTACCGGCAGGCGGTATTGGAACGCTTGGGCTGGCATTTCGTCCGCGTGCGGGGCAGCCAGTGGTATTTAGACCCCGACAGCGCTCTGCAAAAATTGAAAGCTGAATTGGAAGCGCTGGGTATTATGCCGGGAGATGCGCAGGACAATATCGACAGTGCCGCCCGCCTGCAACAGGCACGCTACGTGCAGCAGCGGGCCGAGCAATTGCTTTCGGATTGGCATAAAGAAGAGACAGAGGCATAGAGGGGGGGAAGTACCTGCCCAAAGAGTATCAAATGCAAGTAAATGAGGCTGTGAAATTGCAGTTTGAACTGCTCCCCGTCAAGAGGACAATAAAAAAATATAAGATTTCTTTGGTCGACAGATTTGTCTGTCGGCCTTTTTTATGCGGCTAAATACAAGGT
>CACZIV010000005.1 GCA_902781305.1 Pseudoselenomonas ruminantium | reverse complement strand
ATTCATCCATCCACCCGGAGTCATTAAATGATAACCCAGTCGGTATCTCTGATTTGTAATTGGTATTGGCTTTTTCATAAACATGCGCTCCCTTGTTTCATCAAGTTTGTCTTGCTTTCTCTTTTTGAACCGGTTCAGTGAACCGGTTCAAAAAGTATTTTAGACTTATTTGCGCCGATTGTCAATGGGTTTATAATATATTTTTAAATAATTTAATTCTGACAATTTTTACTATCGTCGCTGTTTCTCAACAGCTGGACTGCCTAACAGGTTTCCCCCGGCAGCAATGACGGCGGAAATACCAACGGCAGATTATCCTGCTGGCCATTTATCAAAGCAACAATCTTTTTAGCAGCAGCTTCTGCTAACGACAAAATCGGCTGTCGTACTGCCGTAAGTCTGCAAATGCCGTTCTGCGTAATATACGTGCCATCATAAGCAACTAATTTCAACTGCTCCGGCACTTTTATTCCCCGCCGCACAGCAACTTCCAGACAACTGGACACCGATATATCCGACCCCAGTATACCATCCACATCGCTGTAATCGGCAAATATTTGCTCTGCCAGCTCCAGCGATTCCTTGAACCCAAAAGCATTCCACGGCAAAGATACAATATCCGTGCGCACCCCATGAGCCTGCATGACTTCATTGAAGGCCTGATGGTATTCCCCTGCCGGTGTCTTGACCTTCTGCGAACCGGAAATTTCCACAATATGATGACAGTCATGCTGCAAAAAAGCATGTGCCGCCAGTCTTCCCCCCAGCACATGATCAGCGTGTACCACGGGAATATCCGGACTTAAGTAACGGTCAAAAGCAATAATGGGCTGCTTTATTCCTTCATAGATGGACGTATCCAGCGAATGCGCCCCCATAATAATGCCATCCATATTCTGCCGCTGCAGCATATCAATAAACACATGTTCTGCATTTTCCTTTTGCCGCGTACAGCAAAGCATGGTCTTGTAGCCCAAATGATATAAAGATTCCTCTAACGCCTCCACCAGTTCAGCAAAAAACGGATGGGCCACAGTAGGCACAATAATCCCCACCGTCATCGTGCGCTTAAGTGACAAATTGCGCGCCATCTCACTAGGCACATACTGCAGTTTCTTCACTGCCGCCTGCACCTTTTCCCGAATCGCCGGTGAACCGTAGTCCGCATGATTCAGCACCATGGAAACCGTTCCTACAGATACTCCGGCTTCCTTCGCGACATCACGGATTTTAGCCAAAATTTACACCTCCTAAAAAACTACAACTGTTGAATAAAAGCCAGCGATTTCAAGGGCTTCCCCAACAAGTTTTGCAAATACGTCAAAAAAAGATTTTCCGCCTGCATCAGCTGCGCTCCTGTTATCCTGAGTTCCGGGGGATTTTCCCAGTCATAATCCCGCAGTTCAAGGATAAACCTGCGCAAGCTGTCCGGCAAAGGCTCTGCTCCTGGTTCGCGGCAATCAGCGCAGAGAACGCCGCCAGCATTAAAGCTTAAATAAGCCTCCCCATCCACAGGCGCCCCACAATGCAGACAATGCTCGAAGTGCAGCTGCATGCCGGTAAATTCGAGCAGCTGAATCACCGCCATAAGCGCCGTAACGCGGGGATTGCGCACTTCAAAGGAATCGAGAATATACAGCAGGCGGGCAAACATCTGCGGCTCAGGCTGTCCCGGCGGCAAAAATTCCCGCAAAAATTCAGCCACAAAACTGCCGTAGGCCATGACCTCTAAATCCTCGCTGAGTTTTTTATAATGCTTCTTCAACGTACACTGCCGCACCGTATCTACCCGCTTGCCCTCGGAGAGCTGCACCTCAATGCTTGAAAACATCTGCATGCCAGCCGCCAAGGGACTTCGCGGACGGCGGCAGCCAAAAGCCGCGGCCTCTACAAGGCCGCGGTCATAGGTAAAGAGGGTCATCATCTTATCCGCTTCGCCCCAGTTTTTGGAACCGAGCACAACCGCGGCAGTCTGATAACTGGCCATTACTTTTTCTCCTCATCTTTCGGCATATCGCTGATGCGCTTGGGCATAACAGCCCCCGCCGTCAGCATATACTGCAGGGCCGATTCACTGCTGATATCCAAATAAGTCACATCGCTTTTTTTGACAAATAGATTTGTCCCCGAAGTCATATTAAGGCTCCAGGGCACAAAAACACAGACATAGTCATCGCCGAGCTTATCCTTCAAGGTCTGGGGCACATCCGCCATGATGAACCCCAAAGCCTGTGACTGATGAAAAGGCACGAGCACTACATGGTCAAACATATTGTTGGATTCAAATACCGCCGTGGACAAATGCTTGACGCTGTTATAGATAAACTTGATTACCGGAATCTTGCCCAGCAGTGTCTCACCAATATGAATCAACCGGCGGGCTGCCCAATAGGTGGACGCCCAGCCCGTCAGATAAATGACCAGTAACACGGTGATAATACCCATGCCGGGGAAATAAAAAGGCAGATGCTTGCCCAGAATCCCTTCGGTAAAGTGCAGCGTCTCCAGCACCACAAAAATGGTGATGGCCAGCGGCACTAAAATAATCAGGCCGTTGATGAAGCGGCGGGAAAAGCGCTTGGAAAAGCTTTCCTTCATCGCTCATCACCAAAGCCGAAATTGCGCAGGATGCCGTCACGGTCACGCCAATCCTTCTTGACCTTTACCCAGAGGTCAAGGAATACCTTGGAGCCTAAGAGATTCTGAATATCCTGCCGCGCCAAAGCGCCGATTTCCTTGAGCATGGCGCCTTTGGCCCCAATGACAATACCCTTCTGGGAATCGCGTTCCACATAGATGGTGGCACGTATATAGACATCATCATTGGGACGGGTGGTCATTTCATCCACATCCACGGCAATGGCATGCGGAATTTCATCACGCGTGAGCTGCAGGGCCTTTTCACGGATAAGCTCGGCCACAATCAGGCGTTCCGGCTGGTCCGTGACCATATCCTCCGGATAATACTGAGGCCCTTCCGGCAGGTATTTTTTCGCTTCGGTCAGCAGGCTGTCCAGATTCATTTCCTCTTTGGCCGAAATGGGCACCACACCAGCGAACTCATACTTGGAGGTATAGTTCGAAATGATGGGCAGAGCCTGCTCCCGCTCAATCAAATCCAGCTTATTGACGACGAGAATTACCGGCCGTTTCGTTGCCTGCAGGCGCTCTAAAATATAATGTTCCCCCGGCCCCATCTTTTCCGTAGCATCCACCACAAAGAAGATGGCGTCCACTTCCCGCAGGGTGCCTTCGGCAGCCTTGACCATATACTCACCGAGTTTATGCTTGGGCTTATGAATGCCCGGCGTATCCAAAAAGACAATCTGGGCATCCGGCTGGGTCAGAATACACAAGATACGGTTTCTGGTCGTCTGCGGTTTATCGCTCATGATGGCGATTTTCTGCCCAATCAGGGTGTTAATCAGCGTGGACTTGCCCACATTCGGTCTGCCAATAACGGCGATAAAGCCGGATTTCATCTTCTGCTCCATATATGCCTCTTTCCTCAATCTCTGCTAATCCCTAATTTATCCATAACGAAGCGCTGTTCCGCTTCCATTTCTTCCCGTTCTTCGTCTTCCATATGGTCATAACCCAAGAGGTGCAGCATGCCATGCACCGTCAGGAACGCCACTTCCCGGCGTACGCTGTGACCATAGTCAGCCGCCTGTTCTTCCGCTCGCTCCAAGGAGATAATCAAATCCCCGAGCATATTGACGGTACTGCCGCCCACAACTTCCGGCTCCTCACTTTCATTGAAGGCAAAGGAGATAACATCGGTGGGCCGGTCAACGCCGCGGTACTCGCGGTTAATCACATGAATATGCTCGTTATCGGTAAGCGTCACGCTGACTTCGCTGTCCTCTACGCCATAAAGCCGCCCCACCGTTTCGATGGCAGTGCGGATATTCTCGATATATTCCTGCGGAACTTCCAGCTCCTCAGGTTCATTGCTGATGATGATTTCCATGTTACTTTTCCTGCTTCGCTTTCTCTTTTTCGGCCTTGCGCTTTTCCTCATAAGCACCATAGGCCTCGACAATCCGGGTGACTACTTCGTGACGAATTACATCCAAAGGTGCCAGGCGCACAATGCCCACGCCTTTGACATTTTCCAGCACCTTGGCCGCTTCCCTAAGACCAGAGGTCACGCCGCGGGGCAAATCCACCTGTCCCAAATCACCGGTTACGACCATGCGCGAACCAAAGCCCAGACGGGTCAAAAACATCTTCATCTGCTTATCGGTCGTATTCTGCGCTTCGTCCAAAATAATAAAGGCATCTTCCAACGTCCGCCCACGCATATATGCCAGCGGCGCAATCTCGATAAAGCCCTTCGCCATGAATTTGGTATAGGTGTCCTGACCTAAGATATCCTGCAGGGCATCATAGAGGGGCCGCAGGTAGGGGTCGACCTTATCCTGCAAATCACCGGGCAAAAAGCCCAATCGCTCCCCGGCTTCCACCGCCGGACGCGTCAGGATAATCTTGCGCACTTCACGATTCCTAAGTGCCGCTACCGCCATCACCACCGCCAAATACGTCTTGCCGGTACCGGCAGGGCCAATGCCGAAGGTAATGGAATTATGGCGAATCGTATCCAGATAACGCCGCTGTCCCAAGGTCTTGGGGCGCACATGACGTCCCCGCGCCGTGACGAGAATCGTATCGCCAAACAGGGTATGCAGTGCCTCTCCTTTGCCGCCCTTGACGAGGCCAATGCCATAGCGCACCTCATGCATGGTGATGGTCGTGCCCTGACGATGCAGGTACAAAAGTTCCTCCAGCACCTTGGCCGCCATCTCGACCTGCGCACCTTCGCCTAAGATTTCCATCTGCGTGCCCCGGCTGATAAACTGGCAGTCGAATTCACTGCGAAACACCTGTAAAAACTCATCGCCCTCGCCCAAAAGAGCGAAGGCTTCATGATTGTCCTGAAAAATAATTTTTTTCTCTAATGCCTGCTGCAAAAAAACTGTTCACCTCTGGTCCATTAACCTGCGATTAGCTTCGCATTATACTTTTCAATCATCTTTTCCGGTTTATAAGATTCCTTGGCCTTCCGAAGCCCTTCCTCCCCCATATCTTCCTCGCGGTTGATATAGGTCATGCCGCTCCATTCATGCTCAATAAAGCCCTGATTGATGGCCGGATATGCGCCGCGGATATTGGGGTCAGCTTTCTCTACATGTACTACCACAGAATCGCTGTTGAGCTGTTCGCCGAAGGTAAAGGCAATGATGCGGCCATCCAAGCAGATAGCCCCGCCCTTGAGCTGGAAGTAATCCCAATCCGCAAAAAGCTCCAGGATTGCATCCCGTTCCCAAGGGATAAATTGCGAATCCGGCATGGCCTCAATATGCGCAGCATACCATTTTTCCAGTTCAGCCCGGCAGGCAGGCAGGATTTCCGGCGTTATCTGCATATATTCCGCCTCTGGATACAGTTTCCGAAAGGCATTCAAATGATTTTTCTTGGAATGCAGCTTGCGTCCGGCAAGGGTTATCAGCTTATCCGCCAAATACACATAATCATAATTATCCCGGTCAGACTCAATTGCAAACTGCCCGGCATACGCTTCTGCCAGAAAATCGGCAAAATTCTTTTCCACACCGGTGAACAGCAGCGTTTTTCCCTGCTGCGCAAAATATGCACGCAGCTTCTCTACCGCCTCATTCCACTTCTCCTGCGGACAGACCGGCTGCAGCGCCTGCAATACACCATCCCACTCACAGGTCATGTAAAGCACGCCATCTTCTTCACAAATCTGCACATGATAAGGCTTGCGCCACATAAAGAGATTCGTAAAGTTAAAATGCGAGTTTTCATAATAACCGCTGCGGTAATACTTATCTAATAAATTTTTGTCCTCTTTAGTTAACGTTTTGAAAAGAATAATACCAGCCTCCTATTGAAAATGGCTTTCTATCAAATATTATAGATGACCTGTCAATACTTGGCCGTAACTAAGTCACGCTAACTTCTTCTGACCGCAGGTGGATTCCGCAGCCTCGACCACTTCTTCCAGACTGCCGCCATTGGCCGCTACTACAGCCGCCCGCATGGTGCCTTCCAACAGCGGACAGTCTGCCATGCGTACCGCATCATCTTTAAGATTTTCCAACACGAGTTCCGTCGTCATAATCGCGCTGCCCATGTCCATAATCACGACAGCCCCGTCACGACCACAGACGAATTCTACAGCTTCACTGATTTTCTCATAACTTGTACCCATGATGCCGCCTTCCAGGCCTCCTGCCACGGCAATCTGCACGCCATGCGCCATCATCTCAGCCATTTCTTTAATGCCTTCTGCTAATTTGGCATTGTGGGATACCACAACAATCCCTACCAAAATGAATACCTCCTATCAATAGGTATGCGGTCAGCTATAAATAGACCGACCGCACATCTGTTATTTATTAATCATCAACTGTAATAAGCTACGCCAGCTTCAAACAACTGCTGGTCTTTTTCGCCCGGCACGTTGCAAGCAACGTTTTTGCCGATACGCTCCGAATGGCCCATCTTGCCGAGCACGCGGCCGTCCGGACTGGTGATGCCCTCAACGGCACTTACCGAACCATTGGGATTAAACGGAATATACAGGGACGGATTTTCATTGTCATCCACATACTGCGTAGCAATCTGACCACGCACCCGCATTTTGGCAAGGATTTCCTTATCCGCCACGAAACGTCCCTCACCATGGGAAACCGCAATGGTATGAATATCGCCTACCTCTACGTTGTTAAACCAGGGCGACTGATTGGATACCACCTTGGTCTTGACCATGCAGGAAACATGCCGACCTATGTTATTATACGTCAAAGTTAGCGAACTGTCTACCAAATCACGAATTTCTCCGTATGGAACAAGTCCCAATTTGATTAAAGCCTGGAATCCATTGCAGATGCCGAGCATCAAACCATCCCGTTTAAAGAGCAATTTATGCACTTCTTCCTTGATGCGGGGGTTGCGGAACATGGCCGCAATAAACTTGCCGGAACCGTCCGGTTCATCACCGCCGCTAAAGCCGCCCGGCAGCATGATGATGTTCGCCGCCTTAATGCCCTTGACAATGGCTTCCACCGATTCTTCAACGGCGCTCGGTGTAAGATTTCTAACCACCAACGTTTCCGTTTCAGCGCCAGCCCGCTGCCATGCGCGTGCCGAATCGTATTCACAGTTCGTTCCAGGGAACACCGGAATGAACACCTTTGGCTTGGCAATCTTTATCTGATTCTTGATGACATTGCCCTGCCTGTAGGTCATATCAATGGCCCGGTCTTTGCTGTACTGCTTCACCTGCGTGGGGAAAATCTTCTCCAGCGGCTTGGTATAAGCCGTCTCAATATCCGCCAGCATGATGACCGTATCATCGCAGACCACGCTGGGACCGGCAGTTGTTTCACCGATTAACTGGAAGCCTGCATTCTTTAACCGTTCATTCAACGTCTCGGATTCAGCAACCTCCAGCAGTATAGCACCATAGTCGGGAACAAAGAGCCGTTCCTTCCTCATGGGCTGGGTGAACTTAAAGCCTACACCATTGCCCAACACCATCTTGGAGACAGCCGCCGCAATACCGCCCACGCCAATGCTCTGCGCAGCAAATACGCGGTGTTTCTCGATTAACTCCGTAACCAAAGACCAGTCTTTCCGCAGCTTGGCAAAATCAGGCAAATCCTGTTCGTCCTTAACCGCCGGAACTAAATAAACCTTGTTGCCAGGATATTTAAATTCCGGGGATACCGCATCTGCGGCCTTCAGCGTCGTAACCGCAAAGGCAGCCAGCGTTGGCGGCACATGAATATCCTCAAAGGTTCCCGACATGGAGTCCTTGCCGCCGATAGCCGGAATTTCCAACTCATGCTGTGCCCAAAGTGCACCCAAGAGCGCGGCAAAAGGCTTACCCCATTTTTCTTCATCCTTGCCCAGGCTCTCAAAATATTCCTGGAAGGTCAAGCGGATTTTATCCGCCCTGCCGCCTAAAGCCACCATCTTGGCGGCAGCTTCTACCACGGCATAGAGTGCACCATGGAACGGGCTCCATTCCGTCAGCGCCGGATTGAGGCCAAAGGTCATCGCCGTTGCCGTCGTGGTTTCTGCACCTTCCACAGGCAGCTTGGCGACCATGCCTTCCGCCGGCGTCAACTGACGGCGGCCACCGAAGGGCATCAGCACCGTATTGCCGCCAATAGTCGAGTCAAAACGCTCGGCAAGGCCCTTCTGACTGCAGACATTCAAATCCTTCAAATTGATCAGCCAGCTCTGCTCCAGGTTCTTTTTCTCGGCCTCTACCGCTGCCGGAATCTGCTGCAGATAGCTGCTGTTTTTGTCCGGACAGGTAATCTTGGCCTTGACATGCTGACGAACACCATTGGTATCCAGGAATTTGCGCTCCATCTGTACAATGGCCTTGCCCCGCCAGTTCATAATGAGGCGCGGTTCCTTCGTGATTTCAGCGACCTTGGTCGCTTCCAGATTTTCTGCATCAGCAAGCTGGGCGAATTTCTCCAACTGTTCAGGACGGATTACCACGGCCATGCGTTCCTGTGATTCGGAGATAGCCAGTTCCGTGCCATCAAGACCCTTGTATTTCTTCTTCACGGCATCGAGATTGATGGTCAGCCCCGGAGCAAGTTCCCCGATAGCTACGGCCACACCGCCGGCACCGAAGTCGTTGCACCGCTTAATCATGCGGCTGACTTCCGGATTGCGGAACAGACGCTGAATTTTGCGCTCCGTAGGCGGATTACCTTTCTGTACTTCTGCACCACAGGAAGTCAGGGATTCTTCCGTATGTTCCTTGGAAGAACCCGTTGCACCGCCGCAGCCATCACGGCCGGTACGGCCGCCGACCAATACGACGATATCACCGGCAGCAGGCACCTCACGCACCACATTTTCTTTAGGCGCAGCCGCAATAACCGCGCCGATTTCCATGCGCTTGGCCATGTAACCTTCATGGTAGACTTCCCGTACCTGCCCTGTTGCCAGTCCAATCTGATTACCATAGGAGCTGTAACCTGCTGCAGCGCCCAAGGTAATCTTTTTCTGCGGCAGTTTCCCCGGCAGAGTATCCTTTAACAGGCGGCGCGGGTCAGCTGCACCGGTTACGCGCATGGCCTGATAGACATAGGAACGGCCGGAGAGCGGGTCGCGGATAGCACCGCCCAGGCAGGTAGCGGCCCCGCCGAACGGCTCGATTTCCGTCGGATGGTTATGGGTTTCATTCTTGAACATCACCAGCCATTCCTCAGGCTTGCCGTTGACATCCGCTTCCACCACAATGCTGCACGCATTGATTTCCTCGGACTTATCGAGGTCATCCAGCTTACCTTCCTTACGCAGGGCCTTCATGCCGATGACCGCAATATCCATAAGGGTAACATCCCGGTTTTCTCCGGCATAAAGTTCTTCCCTGTCCTGCAGGTATTTGGTATAGGCTTTGGCAATGCTTGGCGTATAATAGCCTTTTTCAATATGCACTTCATCCACAGCCGTAGTAAAGGTTGTATGACGGCAATGGTCAGACCAGTACGTGTCAATCACTCTTAATTCCGTAATCGTCGGAGGACGTTTTTCCGTATCCCGGAAGTAAATCTGACAAAAGGCCATATCGGCAAGACTCATTGCAAAACCATGGGACTGCCAAAAATCCTGCAAAGATTCAGCGTCCAGGCTGTTGAAGGTTTCCAGCACTTCAACATCCGCAGGTTCTTCATATTCGCTAATGAGTGTTTCCGGCTTAGATAGGCTTGCCTCCCGGCTCTCTACTTTATTGATGCAATAGGCCTTGATTTTCGCAAAGGTCTCCATATCAATATTGCCCACAATGACAATGACCTTGGCCGTGCGGATTTCGGGGCGCTCCTTCTGCGTTATCAGCTGCACACACTGCGCGGCCGAATCGGCAGTCTGGTCATACTGCCCCGGCAAAAACTCCACCGCAAAAACCCGGGAATTTGTAAATTTCGGCAGTTTTTCCTCATAGACAACATCCACCGGCGGTTCGGAGAAAACAACATTTTTTACCGCAGCGTATTCTTCATCGCTAAGACCTTCAATGTCATAACGCCGGATAATACGAACGGCTTTCAGCTCATCCAGGTGAAAGGTCTCCTTAAGATCGTCACACAGCTGCTGAGCGGGAATATCAAAATATCCCTGTCGTTTTTCCACGAAAATTCTTCTTACAGTCATGAATTCTCTTTTCCTCCAGACACTAAATAGAATAAGTACATAAAGCTATATAGACAAACAGGCATAGAGACCCATATAAGCAGGGTCTCTATGCCTGTATATCACAAACTATCAACGGCCACCTTTACGACGACCTTCGTCACTTTACCGGACACGCCATTCACCGCAGCCTGCGGACGATGTACATCCTCAGGATAAAGCACGGCAAAACACCCCGCTGACAGTACAATGGAACTGTCAGGAACCAGGGCTTCATAAAACGTCACATCCCGCTCTGCATCATAAGGAGCAGATTCCTCAAGGTCAGGGCTTAAAGGGCACCATCCCATAAACTCTTCACCTTCAGCCATAAACTGAATATCAACAAACTTTCGATGGGTTTCCGGCTTACAATCTTCCTCTGGGCGGGTATTATAGCGCTGTACATTGGCAAAACACTTATCCCCTTCAATAGGATACTTGCCATCCTCAATCTGCGTAAAATCATGCTCTCGCAAATAATCGAGCGCTTTTTGGATAATCGCCGGATAATCTACATGATTTTCGTCTAAAGTATCCATACTGCCGATAATCATTTTGCAACCCTCTCCCTATCATACATTTATGTTAAAGAAAAATACCTTCCATACACATTTTACCTAAAACGGCTGTATTATGCAAGGAAATATGCTATAATTGTTGCATATGATTTAATGGAAAGGGGTTTATATATGCGAGAACTTTTGGAACTCTTGGAACATGACGCCCGTCGCCCGGTTGGTGAGCTGGCCTCCATGCTCAAGCGCAGCGAATATGAAGTCGAAAAAAACATCAAGGATTTGGAGAAAAACAAGATTATCCTCTCCTATAATACGCTGATTAACTGGGAAAAATTCGGGGATGAAACCGTAACGGCCATTATTGAAATCAATCTGACTCCCCAGCGGGAAGTTGGCTTTGATGCCATTGCCGAGCGCATTTACCGCTTCGATGAAGTACGCACTGTTTACCTCATGAGCGGCAGCTTTGACCTTCTGGTTATTATTGAAGGAAAGTCCCTCAACGATGTGGCAAACTTCGTTGCCACCCGTCTGGCTACCATCGAGGGCGTAACGGCTACCCGCAGCCATTTTATGCTGAAACCTTACAAAAAAGACGGCGTTATCATCAATGATGAAGAACGTGACCGCAGATTGGTGGTGTCCCCCTGATGGCCGATACGATGAACTGGGATAAACGACTCTCCCCTGGCGTCAACGCCATTGCGCCGTCCGGCATTCGCAAATTCTTCGACATTGCCGCCCAGATGGATGATGTTATTTCCCTCGGCGTAGGCGAACCGGACTTCGTCACGCCCTGGTCTATCCGCGAAAGCTGTGTCTATGGCCTGGAACAGGGCTACACCTCCTATACCGCCAACCGCGGTATGCCGGAGCTGCGTCAGGAAATCGTAAACCTCTTTAAACGCCGCTATAATGTCGATTATAAGGCAAATACCGAAGTTCTGGTCACCGTTGGTGTCAGTGAAGCCTTGGATATTGCCATGCGTGCTATTCTCGCCCCCGGCGACGAGGTGCTGATTCCCGAGCCCTGCTACGTTTCCTATCAGGCCTGCACAATTTTGGCGGGCGGCGTACCTGTAGCTGTACCGGCAAAAATCGAAAACGAATTCCGCATCACCCCGGCAGAGCTCGAAGAACATGTAACGAGCAAAACCAAAGCCCTGCTGATTGGCTATCCGAACAACCCTACCGGTGCCATTATGACCCGCAAGGATTTGGAAGCCATTGCCGATTTTGCCGAAAAACACGACCTCATCGTGATTTCCGATGAAATCTATGGCGATTTGACCTATGGCGATGAAGAACATGTGTGCTTCTCCTCCCTGCCCCGCATGAAGGACCGCACCATACTCTTAAATGGCTTTTCCAAAGCCTATGCCATGACCGGCTGGCGTATCGGCTATGCCCTGGGCAATCCCACGGTAATTGCCGCCATGACCAAAATTCATCAGTATACCATGCTCTGTGCGCCCATCACGGCCCAGGTTGCCGCCGTAGAAGCCCTGCGCCATGGCGAAAAGTACATGAAGAAAATGGTCGCTGAATACGACCGCCGCCGCCGTCTGATTTACGATGGCTTAACCAAGATGGGGCTGGAATGCTTCGAGCCGAAAGGCGCTTTCTACATTTTCCCCTCTATCAAATCCACAGGCTATACCTCCGACGAGTTTGCCGAGAAATTACTCACCACCGAGCATGTAGCTCTCGTCCCCGGCAGCGCCTTCGGTGCCTGCGGTGAAGGTCATGTACGCTGCTCCTATGCAACGGCTATCGACAAGATTTCGGAAGCCCTCAACCGCATCGAAAACTTCCTCAAAAACCATCGCAAATAATTTTTTCATTTTTTATAAAAAAAGTTGTTGACAAGCACGCACGAAATGCGTATAATATTTCTTGTGATTGCGGGATGTGGCACAGTTTGGTAGCGCGCTTCGTTCGGGACGAAGAGGCCGCAGGTTCGAATCCTGTCATCCCGACCATTGAAAGGTCAAGCCAGTAACTTCGGTTGCTGGCTTTTTTGCTGCCCAAAAATCCACTGTGAGCGAGTCACATAAAAGCCACCTTTCCCCTGCTATAATAAAGGCAATAAGAAAACCGTTCACGCAGGAGGAATATAAAATGGCAACAACGATTATTACCAAAGATAATTTTAAAGCAGAAGTGCTGGACTACAAAGGCACTGTACTCGTCGACTTTTGGGCTGATTGGTGCGGCCCTTGCCGTATGCTCTCCCCTATCGTCGATGAAGTGGCCAACGAAAATCCCAACATCAAAGTCGGCAAGATAAACGTCGATGAACAGCAGGAGCTTTCCTCCCAGTTCGGCATCATGAGCATCCCGACCCTGTTAGTATTTAAAGATGGCAAAAAAATCAACGAATCCATCGGCCTTATCCCCAAAGAACAGATAGAAAAAATGCTTTGATGGACGTGGACATAATCAACAATTTGATTTCATCGCCCGTGTGTCCGTTGGTGCAAAGGCTTGAACCCGCAGAGTGCCCTTGAAAAGGTCAGCAGTTGACTAGAAAGCAGCCTTTGACACTACTGATTAAGCCCTCTAGTAACTATCCATCACCTCAAAAAAATACAACAAAAAGCCCCGTGAGAACCTCACGGAGCCTTGATTTACAAGTGGTGCCGGCAATCGGACTTGAACCGGTAAAAATTCTCAATGAGGATTTCCACTTCAAATAAGATTAGAGCGGGGAACGCAAAAACAGGCGGCTGACCATTTTGACTGGTCAGCCGCCTGTCTAGCATTATTTCCGTTATCCGGCAACCCGTTTATTTTCGGATTGCGAAGGAGAGGTTGGTCTTTTCGGAGCAGAAGTATTAGGCCAGGGACTTAATCCTGCCCGGATTTTCAGTATTTCTTCCTTCGTAAGCATTTCGCCCTGAATTACTGGTTTATTTACTTGTGCCATACCAAATCCCCACCTTTCTAGTCTTCTTTAGAAATTCCTTGGCGGCAGCTTCCTGCCGTGCTTCATCTTCCGGGCAATCAAGCAATTCGTACTGATCCACCAACGCATTGATTAACTGGCGGGCTTCGTCATAATGGAAATCAGCGGATTTCTGCATGACATATACCTGACCTTGATTGGTAACCACGGACAGCGTAGCAATGTATTCATCAATTACGAATACACCAATATCGGAAAAAGAGAAATTGCGTGTTGTCGGATGATTATGTGCTACCACGAGCTCACCCATGTAGGCATTCATTTTCAGTGCATTGACCGGACTGCTTTGTTCAATGTTTACGCTATGTTCATCCCCTAATACTTTGATGGGACGTCCGAAGGAAATGGTGGTAACTAAGGCTACTTCCTTACCAGCATTTTCCAATTTAGCAATACGCAACACTTCTCTATGCAAAGACGCCAAAAAATTATTTTGCAAATCCGAAAACAGCGGCGTCTTCACTACAGGTACACGCTCGATTGCCGTATTCGTAATCTCAAACACATGGTCTTTCTTGCGTGCCTGACTTAATTGCTCCAAATTCTTACCACCTTCTACGCTTATTATATCATCTGCGAGGAAAGCTTGTATAGGAATTTTTTGCATTTCGTCGCCTTTCTTTACCCTTATGCCATTTTTCAAAAGTCCATAACGCCCAAAGCCAAGGCTTTTCCCATATACTAGCGGATTCTGGATGGAGGCAGCCAGCCGCCCGCCTGCGCCGTACCTCCAATAACAGAAGGTTTCCGCACCTTTGCCGCCTGCATTGACATGAATGGAGATAAAAGCATCCAAAAGGCTGTGATTGGCGGTGTCGGAAACATTGGGATAGCCAGGGCTTTCCCGCCTTCTAACCATCCACACCGATTAAAATCTGGTGGCTGTAATGGTGGCTGTAAATATTCTCGATGATACAACAAAAAAGCCCCGTGAGAATCTCACGAGGCCTTGAATTTCAAGTGGTGCCGGCGATCGGACTTGAACCGATACGTTGTTGCCAACGGCAGATTTTGAGTCTGCTGCGTCTGCCAATTCCGCCACGCCGGCGTTTGCAACTCTGTGTTGCTGACAGATAATATATTAGCAGATATATCCACCGTTGTCAAATCTTTTTTATCATTTTTTTGAAAAATTTTCAGGAATATTTCAGAATTTGAATCTGGCGCTCTCTTTCTGCAATTCTTCTGCCATGTTCGCGAGTCTATGGCTGGAAGCAGCAAGTTCTTCCATAGAGGCCGATTGTTCTTCTGTAGCGGCCGAGATGGAAGCGATGTTTTGGGTAATCTGTTTGGTGGTTTCGTCCACATCTTCAGCATCCCGCAGTACCGTCACGCTGTCATCGGCAACTTTGGCTGCGCTGTTGGCTGCATCTTTGACCAGATTATCCACTTCCTGAATATGTTCAGCAATCTGGCGGAATTTCTCACCTGCCTGATTTACGGTTTCACCACCGGTGCGTACCTGTTCTGTACCCACATTCATGGATTCTACAGCACGCTTAGTAACCTGCTGTACGCCGGAAATCATTTGGGCAATTTCCGTTGCAGCCTCGGAGGATTGCTCGGCGAGCTTCCGGACTTCATCTGCTACAACAGAGAATCCGCGGCCCTGTTCACCAGCGCGGGCTGCTTCGATAGCGGCGTTAAGTGCGAGAAGGTTCGTCTGCTCAGCAATGCTCTGAATCGTGTTGATGATTTCACCAATCTGCTCGGAGCTCTTGCCCAGTTCGTCTACATTCTTCGCAGACTCAATAACGGTTTCATGAACTTTCTTCATCTGCTGTACAGCATCTTCAATGGCAGCCACACCTTCTTTGGCAGCCTGCCCAGCCATACCGGAAGTTCTGCTGATATTGGCCGATTTATCGGCAATACCATTGACGTGATCCGTCATTTCCCGGATATTGTCCACTACGTTGTTCATGGTTTCACTCTGATGGCTGGCCGCTTCGGCGATATCGCCTACCTGTTCAGCCACATGCGTGATGGTTTCGGCTACCTGCTCAACGCCGCTGGACATCTGGCCAGAGGAATTGGAAACCTCATCGGCACTGCCCTTAATCTGTTTCAACAGTCCCGTGAGTTCATGGGTCATGGTATGGAAGGAACGGGACAGATTACCGATTTCATCGTCCGAATCCACCGCTACATCCGTATCCCGCAAATCGCCATCGGCCAGGCGTTCTGCCGAAGCCTGCAAGCCGCGCAAAGGCGAAACAATCATATTGGAAATCGTATAGGTAGCAAAGAAAATCAAAATCAACGCTACTACCAGTACACCGCCCAAAATCATACGCATATGGTTGACGCTTTCCATGAGCTGGGAACGGTCAACAATGATCAGGTAGCGATACCCGGTATTTTCGGAAACGTAGGTATTGACCATCTTGGTCGTGCCATCCATGGTGATTTCCTGCAAGCCTTTGAGACTCTTGCTGGTATCAAGATTGGCAATATCGCCCAGTTCCGACTCCGACAGTTTCTTGAAGTCAGCTTCCGGATGTTTCGGGTCGGCGATAATCACACCATCGGCATCCAGCATCATGATATAACCGGTTTCTCCCATCTTGATTTCGGCAATCATATCCGTAACCACCGGCAGGTCAATATTGAGACCCAGAACGCCCAGAGGCTTGTTATCCAAACCTTTGACCGTAGCAAAAATACCTACAGTCGGCGTGCCTTTGGAGGTCTTGAACGGCTTAGTTATGCGAACCTTGCTTACATCAGCCATACTCTCCTTGAACCAGTCACGGCTGCGGGAGTCATACCCCTTCTTACGTTTAACGGCAGGATACTGCAGATAACCGCCATCCGTGGTACCATAGCTGATAACAGATACACTGCCTTTATTCGCTTCACCAAAGCGCTGGAACAACTGATACGCAGCCAATTCAAAGCCGCCTTTAGCCTGCGGGTCCATAGCAATCATGCCATCGGAACCAGCTGTCGCAACCACAGCCTCATCCGTATAACGGGTAATTTCCCCGCCAGCCCGCAGAATCGGGTCATTGGCCATATTGACCAAGCCATCCCGCAAACCATTGAGGAATAAATTCATGGCATTATCTACCTGTGCCGATTGTAAATCAGCCTCCTCTTCAAAGTTCGCCATCTGGCTGTTGGCAACAATTCTGTCCAACACAATGCCCAGTACCGCCATTACAACGATAAACAGCACCGATACGGACACCATTATCTTCTGCTTGACGTTAAACCGGTCTAACAATCCACCCAATTTCCTCATCTCCTTATTCTCTTTTCCTTATATCCTAAACCTCATGGTATCGTTGTTCTTATACGACAAAAAAGCGAAATTCTCCTGCTGATTTCTTCATCAGCTTACAGAAAATTTCGCTTCTTGTTTTATTCCTGATGTTCCGCCAAAAATTGCCTATCTTTATCCGTTAACGGAGCATTTTTCAGCAAATCCGGACGGTATTTTTTCGTCACGAGCAGGGATTGTTCCCGCCGCCATTGACGGATTTTGGCATGGTCGCCATTTAAGAGTACCTCCGGTACTTCCATGCCCTCAAATTCGCGTGGACGGGTATACTGCGGAAATTCCAACAGGCCCTCATAAAAGGAATCCGTAGGCGCAGAATCTTCATGGCCCAACACGCCTGGCAGCATGCGCGACACCGCATCGGTGATGACCATAGCCGGCAGTTCCCCGCCAGTCAGCACGAAATCGCCGATGGAAATCGCTTCATCCGCCAGCTTATAGATGCGGGCATCAAAGCCTTCGTAATGACCGCAGATAAAAATCAGCTGGTCATAGCCTGCCAATTCCTTGGCCTTAGCCTGATTAAATGTCGGTCCCGAAGGGTCCATAATCAATACCCGGCGATTGGCCGCATATTCCTCGGTACGGGCCAGTACATCCCGCACCGCCTTGTACATCGGCTCAGGCTTCAACACCATGCCAGCACCGCCGCCAAAGGGGCTGTCGTCGACATGATGGTGCTTATCCTCGGCAAAATCCCGGAAGTTGGTAAAGTGAATATCCAAAATTCCATTATCTACCGCCCGCTTGGTAATACTGTCGCCAAAGGGGCCGGAAAACATTTCCGGGAAGATGGTCACCATATCAATGCGCATCGGAAATCTCCTCAGGCATATCGACCACCATACGGCCGCCCGGCACATCAATTTCCTTGACTACGGCCTTGAGCGCCGGAATCAGCAGTTCCTCGCCATCCGTGCGGCGGGCCTGATAGACGTCATTGCTGCCAGTGCGCAGGACATTTTCAACCTTGCCCAGTTCCTTGCCGTCCATATCGTAAACCGTCAGACCGATGATATCAAAGGTGTAATATTCGCCTTCCTGCAAGGGAGCAGCCTCGCTGCGGTCAACGGTCAAAAGTTTGCCCGTCAGGCTCATAGCCGCTTCCCGTACCGGATACTCCTTGAACTTCATCAGCACATACTGCTTATGATACTTGCAGCTTTCAATATGGAGCATTTCGCTGCCGACCATGACCTCTTTCATGGTCTCAAAGCGTTCCACGAAGTCCGTCAGCGGAATGATGCGCATTTCCCCATGAATGCCATGGGGTGCGCCCACCTTGCCGATGGTCACGCGATTCTTGTCGCGCTTGTTTTTCTTAGCTGCGAATGGCGATAACTTTGTCATCTTCTACCAGCACTTCCACATTCATGATTTCGCGCATATCGTCGCCCACGTGCACTTCCACCTGATGTTCCAGCGTGCCCTGCACGATTTCGGCACCGATAACCATTTTTTCCATTTCTTCCTTGCGGGCAAGGGATTCTTCACGGAACTGGAGACGCTTATTGCGTTCTTCGCCAAAATGCGCCTGAATTGCCTGATAGCGCTGTACTTCTTCCATCGTGGGCTGCTCCGGATTAGCCGGCTGATTTTCCTGCAGCACGCGCTTTTCCTGAATATCCATCTGCTGAAGTTCGAGCTCCGTACGCTTAATAGCTTCATCCAAGTCCGTCAGAATTTTGGTCTTGAGTTTTTCCGTTAATTTTGCCTTAATGGTTACAGGCACTTTCAGTGAAATAGAATCCATGACAGTTCCTCTTTTCTTTTTCTCATAGTAAAAAACGGCAAGACACCGAAAAGGTAATCCTGCCGCTTTTCATTTAAATAATCTCAACCGTGACTTTCGTATTTTCCCGAGTGGCTGCGGCTTTGACCACGGTGCGCAAAGCTTTGGCAATGCGCCCCTGGCGTCCGATAACCTTACCCATGTCATCTTCAGCCACATGAAGGACGAGCACGGTCTGCTCATCCTCCTGCCGTGAAGAAACCTCCACAGCTTCTGGATGCTCCACCAGGGATTTGGCGATTACTGCAACAAGTTTTTCCATGTCGCTTCTCTCCAATTACTTCTTCTTGGATTCAGCGAACTTGGCCATAATGCCCTGCTTGCTGAACAGATTTTTAACGGTATCGGTCGGCTGAGCACCTTTGTTCATCCAATCAAGAACCTTTGCTTCGTCGAGATTAACGACTGCCGGCTGCTTGGAGGGGTCGTAGTTACCGAGAATTTCGATGAAACGACCATCACGCGGAGCGCGGGAATCAGCTACTACCACACGGTAGAACGGGTTCTTCTTTGCACCCATACGGTTCAAACGAATCTTTACTGCCATGAAATTTCACCACCTTTCGCAATTAAGGATTAAAACTTAACGCATAAACGGCATTTTCGGGAAACCACCGAGATTTCCGAGCGCCCCCAGACCGGGGAAACCTTTGCCCTTCTGCATTTTTTTCATCTTCTTCATCATCTTGCGCATTTCGCCGAACTGCTTCAAAAGCTTGTTGACATCCTGCACTCTCGTGCCAGAGCCCATAGCGATGCGCTTGCGGCGGCTGCCGTTGATGATGGTAATGTCGGCGCGTTCCTGCGGCGTCATGGAGCGGATAATGGCTTCAATCTGACGCATTTCCTTGCCGTCCAGGTCAATATCCTGGCCTTCGAGCTGCTTTTTAAGCCCGCCCATGCCGGGAATCATGCCCAGGATATTTTCGAGCGAGCCAAGTTTCTTGACCTGCTGCATCTGGGATAAGAAGTCGTCCAAGGTAAATTCATCCTTGCGCAGCTTCTTTTCCATCTTCTTGGCTTCTTCCATATCGAAGGTCTGCTGGGCTTTTTCCACGAGGGAAAGCACATCGCCCATGCCCAAAATACGGGAAGCCATACGGTCGGGGTGGAACGGCTGGAGAGGTTCCAGTTTCTCGCCCATACCGATGAATTTTATGGGAACATTCGTGACTGCTTTGACGGAAAGTGCTGCACCACCGCGGGCATCACCGTCGAGCTTGGTCATGATGACACCGTCAAGTCCAAGACTATCGTTAAAGGTCTGTGCCACATTGACCGATTCCTGACCGGTCATCGCATCGACAACGAGCAAGATTTCGTGAGGCTTGACCTCAGCCTTGATATCGCGAAGCTCCTGCATCAGGGCTTCATCTATCTGCAGGCGGCCTGCCGTATCGATGATAATCACATCATTGGCATGGCTCTGCGAATAAGCAATGGAAGATTTAGCAATCGTTACCGCATCGGTCCCCTGCTCCATCGAGAACACGGGAATGTCGAGCTGTTTGCCGACTACCTGCAACTGCTTAATAGCTGCCGGACGATAAATATCGCAGGCAACGAGCAGCGGACGCTTGCCCTGTTTCTTGAGGGACAAGCCCAGCTTACCGGCGGAAGTGGTCTTACCTGCACCCTGCAAGCCTGCCATCATGATGATGGTCGGCGGATTCGGGCTGATGTTGATGCGGCTCTGCGTGCCGCCCATGAGGTTCGTAAGTTCCTCATCAACAATCTTTACTACCACCTGAGCCGGCGTCAGGGTTTCCAAAATATCCTGACCAATGGCCCGTTCCTTAACGGTTTTTATGAAATTCTTTACAACCTTGAAGTTGACGTCTGCTTCCAGAAGCGCCATGCGCACTTCCCGCATGGCTTCATTGACATCATCCTCCGTCAATTTGCCATGGCCGCGAAGTTTCTTGAAGGTCTCCTGCAAGCGGTCAGACAGGCTTTCAAATATCAATTAATTAACCTCCTGACTGCGCCCGATAAAGGGCTCCAGCCGGTCAAGGATCGCCTCAACGGCGCGTTCATTGTCCGCCTGCCGCAAATCCTTGATGGACTCGTAAATTTTTGCCAGTTCCTGACGCTCCTCGCTATAACGAGCCGCCAGTCCCAGCTTCTGTTCGTAGGATTCCATCGCTTTTTCACTGCGGTGGATATTGTCGTAAACCGCCTGCCGGGATATGCCCAGCTCCTCGCCGATTTCCGACAAAGAAAAATCTTCAAAGAGGTGCAAGCGCAAACATTCTTGCTGCTTTTCCGTCAACAGCGCCCCATACAGGTCAAACAAAGTAGACAAATATAAGAACTGCTCCATCACGGCTATCACCTGCTTCAAATTTAGGTGCCAAGGTTTTCCCCTTGACATAGGCTATTATAGCGAAGCCCCTATAGCCTGTCAAGTGTTTTTCCTTGGCACCCCGAAAAAAATTAAAAAAAAATTTCAGATTTTCACGTATTCGGAACCCATTTCCAATATCTTTTGCCCATCGCCTTCCAAGGCTGCCGCAAAATCATGGGCTGTACCATTGAAGTCTACCTCCACAATGGTATTGCCAAAAGACGTGCCCCGCACATAAACATTGTTAACACCGGGGACGCCTTCCAAATAATTCGTAACAGCCGTGATATTCCCCCATTTTCCCTGGGTAACAATCAACTTTATATGCTGGCTGGGATTAGCTGCTTTATTCAGCGCCGCTTCCCCTACCGCTTTGGCTATGCCCTGCGCTGCCGCAGCCAGCGCATCATCTGCCCCGCCACTTGTACGATAGTACGGTGATTTGCCGGTAAAATTGCCGGCATATACCACTTCACCGGTGTTGGTGTTAACCATGCGCACGGCAATTTGTGCTGTTGTTTTCTGTAAATGTGCGATACGATTAGCAAACAACTCCACCTGTGCCGTCACCAGATAATCCACCGGAGCTTGCACCTTAAGGCTCTGCCATAAGCGTTTATCGCCAGAGAACTGCGCAGCCATCAACTGCCGGCGCTGAGCATTGCTAATCTGCCCCATATCCACCACACGGCCAAAGCCCTGACCGGTCAAACCATGGATAACGCAGTTTTCCACAGCAGGATAATGCCGCCCCTGACTGTCCATCGAGACTACCCCGATACGCGGATCCTGCATATTCATGCCAATAACGGCCTTTTTCTGTGCGAGTGTCCCCAAGGCTGCACTAAGCTTTTGCTCCTGCACATCCACCTGTACTTTGGCGGAATATATGCCATTGACCGTCGAATGTTCCAGCACTTTGTAGCTTTTGATAAAGCCATTGGACTGGGTATAGACCCGGTCATGAATCAGTTTATAATTGGTCACATAACTGCGGCTGTCCACCATAACGCCAATCTGCTGTTCAATCGCCTGTCTGAGTGCCGCCTTTACTGCCGCCCGCTCAGAACTGCCCTGCCCGGTGACCGTCACCATCGCCGCCTCACTTAGCGGCAGATAGGTCAACATACAAGCTGCCAGGCACAAACCACATTTTAATACCTTTTTCATCCCCCTCACCACCTTGCCCTCATTTTAGCATTTGCCCCCTAAAATGTAAAATGACCTATCCATATAATAATGGACAAGTCATTTTACATCATAATCGCTTATGCTCTATGGGATTCTTCCAAAGCTTTTAATTCTGCGTCACGCTGCTCAACGGGCTGTTTCACCTTCAACAACATTGCGTCACCAAAGGAGAAGAAACGGTACTTCATTTCCACAGCCGTCTTATAGGCATCGAGCACAAACTCCCGTCCGGCAAAGGCGCTAATCAGCATAATCAGCGTGGACTTAGGCAGGTGGAAGTTGGTGATGATGGCATCGACAATCTTGAAATCATAGCCCGGATAGATGAAAATCTGCGTCCAGCCACTCTTGGCAGAGATTTCTCCGATGCCGTCCGCAGCAGATTCCAGTGTGCGGATACTGGTCGTGCCCACGGCAATAACCCTGTGACCGGCTTTTTTCGTATCCATGATGAGCTTGGCCGTTTCTTCCGGTACATTGTAGAATTCCTTGTGCATATCGTGCTTTTGGATGTCTTCCACATTGACCGGACGGAACGTGCCCAGACCTACATGGAGCGTCACAAAGCCCAAATTCACGCCCATGTCCTTGAGTTCCTGCATCTGTTCCTTGGTGAAATGCAGGCCGGCTGTCGGTGCAGCCGCCGAACCCTGTTCACGATTGTAAACCGTCTGATAGCGTTCCCTATCCTCCAGTTTCTCATGGATATAAGGCGGCAGGGGCGTTTCCCCTAAGCGGTCGAGGATTTCCTCAAAAATCCCCTCAAACTTGAACTCCACAATGCGGCCGCCAAAATCCGTATGGTCGGTCACAACGCAGCTCAGTTCATCGCTAAAGTTGATTTGGTAGCCCGGCTTAGCCTTCTTGCCCGGCTTGACCAAGGTTTCCCAGTGGGTTGCATCGAGCCGGCGCAGCAGGAAGACTTCCACCTTGCCCCCCGTCTGGTCACGATGACCAATCAGGCGTGCCGGCATAACGCGGGTATCATTGAAGATAAGCGTATCGCCCGGTTCCACATATTCCTTGAGGTCATAAAAATGACGATGCTCCATGGTCTTTTCCACAGGGTCAAGCACCATCAGACGCGAGGAATTGCGCGGCTCAACCGGAACCTGTGCAATCCGTTCTTCCGGCAGTTCATAATCAAAATCAGAAAGTAATAACATCATTCAATCCTTCAATCAATATAATTTCTTTAACTCTGCACCACGATAATAATGCTGCAAAATCTGCTTATAATCATAGTGTTCACTATCTGCATAGGCCTTGGCGCCATGCTGGGACATCCCCAGTCCATGGCCCCAGCCATAGCCCTTGATGAACAATACATTGCGGTTCATTGTCATACCAAAAAGCGTACTTTTCAGCCCCAGCATACTGCGCAAATCATTGCCCGTTATACTGGCTTTGCCGTTCTTGCCGACAAACGTCACCTGCTTGACCCGCCCCGATACCGTGCGGTCTTTCGAAGCTTTGCCAATCTTTATGGGGGACAGTTCAATCTTCTTCAACGTGCCGATATTTTTCCCCCGCTTGGCGAGCAGCTCACTGAACTTTTCCACCGTGATATTCTTTTCCCACGGATAAGTCTCCGTCCGCACTTCTTTAGCCGCCCGCAGGCAGTCAATGCGGCTGCCCCATACGTCTTCGCTGTTCTCCGTCATACCGCCTGAATCCGTATGAAAGAGCGCATCAACAAGTGCGCCATGACTTTCCAAAACCTCGCCGCTGGTTTCCTTTACCGCCCGACTAGCCGCTGCACGCTCCACAGCCACGCCGCCATACTGCTGGCAATGGGTTGTTGCACAGACATCAAAGCCTTCCTTGGCATGACGCTTGCGCTGACGCAGGGCATACGTCCTAGCCGCCACAGCCTGTGCCTTCACCGCCTCCGGATTCCATTCCGCCGGCATTTCCTCCGGCACAACCCCCTGCAGATATTCCTCTGCTGTTACGCGATTGATCAGCTGCAAGCTTCCCTTGCGCGGCAAAAGGCGCAAAGCACCACGATAGGACTTATTATCGTAGGTACTGACCAGCTTAGACAGATTGCGCTCATCCTCCACCGTCAGTTCCAAGGCCGCGGCATCTGCTTTTTTCAGTTTTCTGCCGTTAAGTTCCCAGCCCTTGTCTGTGAAGGTTAGCGTAGCAAACTCCTTGGCTTTTCCCTGCCAGACCACTTTCTTATTGTCCAGCCGCTTCAAAACCACAGGAACATTTCCCGACAGACGCAGAGTCGTTCCAGCCGTCCCCAGCGATACCAAAAGTTCCGGCTGCCAGGCCGCTTCCACAAAAGCAGCCGGCGATAATAACAGGCAAAACAAACTGCAAAGAACAATAAAATGCTTCTTCATCATCCGTCCTCCCCTGCACGCGCCTTTGCCTCAGCTTCAAGCCGGGCACGCTTTTTCGCCTTGTTGTCCTTCTTGCGCTGCTTGCGAATAGCCTTGCTGTACCGTTCTTCTTCACTGAAGATACATCCGCAATAAGGCTGACGGTAAAGCTCCAGTTCCTGACTGATATCAATGCCCTCCTGCCAACCGGGACGGAAGTCTTCATAATAAAACTGCACACCATATTGCGCGGCAAAACGCTCGGCCGTCCGCTTCATTAAATCATGCTGCTGGTAAATGCTGTAAAACAGCGTGGACGAAAAGGCATCAATGCCATGCTCGGCCGCAAACCGCGCCGCTTCCTCCAGCCGCCAGGTATAGCACATCGTACAGCGGCCATTGGGCAAAGCCTCCGCCGGCAGCGCCCGCTTCAAAAAATCCCGCAGACGGTATTGTTCATCGGCGAAAAATTCCATATGGACCTTTTCCGCAAACTCCCGAGCCGTATTTAAGCGCATCTCCCACTCTTTGTAGGGGTGAATATTGGGATTAAAGAAATACCCCACCGGCTCAATGCCATCTGCCCGCAGTTTTTTCACCGGATAACAGGAACACGGCCCACAGCACATATGTAATAGTAACTTCATCACCATAAACTCCTATTCCGGATAAGCAATGCCCAGATGCTCATAACCGGCCTTCGTGACCACACGCCCTCTTGGCGTGCGATTGATAAAGCCCAGCTGAATCAGGAACGGCTCAAACACATCCTCCACAGTATCCGTACTCTCACTGATAGCCGCCGCCAATGTATCAAGCCCCACCGGGCCACCGCCGAATTTCTTGATCATGGTCAAAAGCATGCGCCTGTCCGTATGGTCAAGACCAGCCTTATCCACTTCGAGCAGGGACAACGCCTTATCAGCAATCTCGTCGGTAATAACCTCCATGCCTTCATACTGCGCCACATCGCGCACGCGCTTTAACAGACGATTGGCAATACGCGGAGTTCCCCGGGAACGGCGGGCAATTTCCAGAGCACCTTTATCCTCAATGGGAATTTCCAGAATCTCTGCCGCACGCTTGACAATCGTCACCAAAGCCTCCGGCGTATAATACTCCAGGCGCGAGATAATCCCGAAACGGTCACGCAAAGGCGCCGCCAGCGAACCCGCTTTGGTCGTGGCACCAATCAGCGTAAAGGGCGCAATATCCAAACGAATGGAACGGGCACTTGGCCCCTTGCCGATGATGATATCCAGCGCAAAATCCTCCATCGCGGAATACAAAACTTCTTCCACGCTGCGGGACAAACGGTGAATCTCATCGATAAAGAGCACATCATGCTCCTGCAAATTCGTCAGCAGCGCCGCCAAATCCCCCTGCCGTTCAATAGCCGGGCCGGAAGTCTGACGGAAGTTCACCCCCATCTCATTGGCGATAATTCCCGCCAGCGTGGTCTTACCCAGCCCCGGAGGCCCATAGAGCAGAACATGGTCTAGCGAATCGCCGCGGTTCATGGCCGCCTGAATGAAAATCTCCAGATTTTTCTTGGCCTTGTCCTGCCCGATATACTCGCTTAACTTGCGGGGGCGCAGGCTGTACTGCCAATCATCTGTCCGCTGCTCGTCCATGGCCACAATGCGGCCATCATCAATATCCATCTCGTAAAAATCTTCTTCAGCCAAGCCTCACCCCTCCTTAAAATTTATTCAACTGCTTGAGTGCCAGCTTGATGACGTCTTCCGTTGTCTTGCACTTGGTTGCCTTCTTGAGCACCGGCGCAATTTCGGCCTGGCTGTAACCAAGTGCTGCCAAAGCCGCCTGCGCTTCACTCATCATATCGTCGCCAACCGGCCCTTCCATATCCAGTGTCAGAATTTCTTCCACATCATCAGCTGCCGCAAAAGCAACCTTGTCCTTCAGTTCCAAAATCAGCCGTTCTGCCGACTTCTTGCCAATACCTGGCAACTTGGTCAGCACCGTGGCCTGCTTGTTTTGGATTGCCTTGCAAAGGCTCTCCACAGTGATAGCCGACAAAATCCCCAAAGCCACCTTCGGGCCAATGCCCGACACGCCAATAAGCAACTGAAAAATATCGTATTCTTCCTCACTGGCAAATCCATAGAGGGTAATGCCGTCCTGATAGACATTCATATAAGTAAACAGCTGAGCTTCCTCTTTAAGCCGTAATTTATTCCGGGTAGAACCAGCCACAAAAACCCGATAGCCCACACCATTTACATCCAACAGGCAGTAGTCCGTCTTCAACGCTGCCACCTGTCCCCGTAAAAAACCAATCATGCTGTCCGTTCACTCCAATAGACATAGAAAACTTGTAACCTTATTAGTATAACACGAACAGCACAAAGATGACTAGCCAAATACGAAAAATCCCCAAGGCCAATACACAAAACCTTGGGGACTTTTCTTCACGTATATCACGCTCTCCTGCATAATATTTTACCATGAAAAAGTAGGCTTAAATAATTTCACGCTTCTTTCCGTTGCAGCAACGTCACGCTCTCAACATGCCTCGCAATACAAGCATGAATGTTTGTCGTTCATCTGAACATATCATGTATTATTTAACTTTTTCCTTTTCGTTTTACTGTTTATCAGAACATATACGCCACGTTCACGTTACCGCCGAAGCCGCGATGCTTGCCGCCGTAGCCGTACAGACTGACATCCACCTGCCACGGATTCGTGCTGGTGGCGTTCATCTTCATGCCGATCTCACCCCGGACGCTGCTGCCCTTGATGCTGGCCGCCCGGATAGCCGCACTGACGCCGCCGGCGCTGACCGTGCCGTCAGACTTGCCGTCAAATTCATATTCATAAGCCAGACCGCCATACCAGTTCCACTTCTTATCCGTCGTGCCGTACCGCGCGCCGATCCGCAGCAGGCTGCTGGCAACGCTGTCCAGGCTGTAGCTGCTGCCGCCTGCCACAAAATCTACGCCGTCCCGTTTCGTATAGAAGTACTTGCCGTATACGTCCAGGCTCTTTCCGCCTTTATACCGGAAGATTTTGCCTACGCCTACGTGCGCCCCGAAGTAATTGGCGTGCACATCGTAGCCATACCCGTTGCCCATTGCGTCATACAGCAGGTTTGTGGTGCTGTCGCTCATGCGACCCATGCGGAAGCTGGCTTCCGCATACACGTCATGTTTGTTTGTCCACTTGGCCATCAGGCCGCCACCTGCATAATGGGCATCGCCGTCGCCCGTGCCGCCGTCGTCGTTATGTAGTTTGTAACTGCCTTTCCCGTATTCACCGAAGATACCGTATTCCAGTGTACCCTGCTTCAGTTCACGCTTCGCTCCAATGGCCAGCACTGCGTTCCAGCTGTTCAAGTTCAAATGGCTGCCTGTCTCGTAACGATTCCCGCTACCGCCTATGGAAACGCCGACCGATATGCCGTCTGATCCCTGGTTCACAACATCCCCCAAGCTTTCCAGCGCCTTGCCAATATGTTCGTTCCCACCTGCCAGCAGTGCCATACCGGCTTCCATGGCCATTACCGTCTTATGGGTCTGTTCGGACAGACCTGCGGCAGTCTTTGTACGGAGGATCAGGTTATTGCCTTCCAGCTTGGTCTCACTTTCGCCTTCATACGCTGTGCCAACCATGTACTTGGTGCTTTCCGGCGTAATGTTTGCCTCGCCGCCGAAGTCAGACACCAGCGTCATCGTCTGATCCGCTTCAATATACATCTCTTTGTAGAAATCAATGTTGGATGTATCTACCGTAGCACCGTCAAAGGAAACATTCTTCAATGTGGTCTTGTGATCAATCAGCGGATTGCTTCCAGTCCATTCCACTTTGCCGAAGGTCAGGTCAGTGGCTTTGTTTTCCGCGGCAGTAAACACAATATTGTTACCGCTCTTGGACAGGCTGCCGGTGATCATGCCGTTCATCAGAACACCGGTTGTAACTTCGTAATCATTATAGGAAGCATTTACGTCTTTTGTCATATCCTTCAGCGTGTCATTTGCCTCCAACAAAATCTTTGCCACGTTTGCTTCCACCTTGTCCGGATTTTTGATATCAAACTTGCTGCTGTCCACAGAAGCGGCTTCATAATTATAATCTGCACTGCTGCCGTCCAATGCTTTTCCGCCCCACTCAATAGCGCCGATAGCAATGGATTTCACATCCTTCTTGCCAACTACATACGAAACCGTATCATTATCAACTTTTGTCTTGGTTGTTTGAATAGAATTTGTCTTTGTGCCTGTTAAGGTAACGCCATTTTCCGTAACCGGGTCAAAAGCAACAGTTGTCTTTGCAACATTAACGTCTTGGAACATTCCGCTTTCGGCAGTTAAGATTGCCTGTGTTTTCGTCGGCGTAACGGTTATTGCGTCTGCATTGTTCACCGCAACACTCTTGTCCGCCGCCGTCCAGGTGCTGGTGTCTCCGCTAGCCAGATAGGCTGGGGTTCCGTTCCAGTTCGCAAGATCAACTGTCTTTACTTTTACTTCATTAATATTGTACTTCACCGCACCAGGTTCTACCACCACTGCGCCTTTGGCTTCCGCGCCATAAGCAATACCGCTTGTTGCGTCGCTGTAGTTCACGGTTACCGTGCTTGCCTCTTTGTTCGCGGCAGACTGATCCGTAAAGTCTCCACCCGTTTGCAATCCCGTCGCGGAAAGCAGCATCATTGAACTTGTTCCGTCAGCTTTCAATGCCGTTGAAGTGGTGCCATTCACTACTAACTTGTCCGCATCAACCTTGGTCGCACCGACAAATTTGTATTTTGTTTTATCATTAGTGTAATACGCACTGTCACTCCATGCCACTGCACCGTCAAACTTCACATCACTTACATTTTTATTACCAACTGTATACAGAATCTGTGTCTGCGCGTCATTCTGCTCCAGCACGTCCTGATGCGTACCGCTGAACGTCAGAACCGTTTCCGCAATTTTATCCTCAAACGCAACAGCGTCACCAACATTTTGTTTCTCAAATTTTTTCAGTGTCGCACCGCTGGAGTCGTCCTTAATCGCATTCGTTGCATCCACAACCACTACCGATGTCTTCGTAGCATCCAGATTGGAAATGCTGAAGCCTTCTGCATTTATCGTTGCGCTTCTTAAATCGTCGCCGCTGCCAAAGCTGCACGCCGCCTGCGAAGCATCAAACGCGCCCAGAGTAATACCTGTCACATTCTTCTTATCCTGCTGATAGATCAGCTGGCTCTTGTCATCACTAACCTTCACACCACCGCCGGTGGTAGTACCAGCAATTTCAACACCGTTCTCAGCCTTATTGGTAATAGCGCCGCCCTCTTGCCAGGCGCCAGAGTCCAGCGTCACATTGGAAAAATCAGAGCCGCTGGCCGCCGTTAGAATGGGTTTGGCATCACCGGGATTCATGCCGGTAACAGAAATGCCATTTGTTTTCACCTCCGCGTTTTTCGTGTCCCAGCTTTCTGTTACGGTAGCAGGTGAACCTTTCCACTTCGACACATCAATGTTTTTTACGGTTACAGAACCCACCGTATAATTTACCGCCGTGCCGGTGGAAGTCACGTCACCCGTTGCCAATGCGTCAAAGACAATACCCTGCTCCGCATAGTTAATGGCAATCTTCTTGCCCGTAGGGTTGTCCACTGTTGTGGTTATACCCGTTGCATTGTTAAGCAGGGTGATGGAATCATTCATCTTCAATGCGTCACTGGTTGCCTTAAACGACAAACCATCTGCGTCTACTGTGTTCGTTCCTGCAAAGCTTACACCGGTCAGGTTCCGTGTCTCTTTCGCTTTATCAAACTCACCAAACGTAATCCTACTCACAAGGGTCGCGCCTTTGGAATAATTGATTGCCTTTTTGTCCGATGCCAGCAGCACCTTATTGCTGGAAGTTGAAGTCAGCTTTACGCCGTTCACGCCATCTTTTTCCGTCGTGGGCGTGCCGCCGCTGATTACTACGCCGTCTGTGGTAATTTCTTTACCCTGGCCGCCCTGATAGTTCAGCTTGATTGTGCTCAAATCAGCGTCTTCCCCTGTCGCTTTGAGCAACGACATGGTCCCGCTGGAAGCGCTTCCTGTAAATTCCAGTTTCGTAATGTCTATGGCACCAACATCATACAACGTGTTTACTTCCAGCGCCGGCACTTTGTCATCCCATTTCACGTTATGATACACAATTGATTCAAAATCCCTCACCGTACTAATTTTGTTCGTAACGACATCGCCGGTCATGCCCTGCCATGCACCGGTAATCGAACCATCCTTCGTGCCGCCGATGTGCAATTCATTGCCGGTGCGCGCATAGTCACCACCAGATACAACGCTATACTTGCCGTCCAATCCGGATACCTTGCCCGTCAGGTTCACCGTATTGTTCTTCGTTTCACCATCTATCGTATAGCTGCCGTAGACACTGCCGTTAATCGTGCAATTACTCAGGGTAACGGTGTTCCCGACCGCATCAAAATAGGCATAGCCGCCGACCACGTAACCATGTACCGTGCCGCCGGTAATGATGACGTTATTTTGGTTGGAATCACCAGCTTTGGCATCACCGCCAAATACCAAGAAACCTACGTCGCTACCGCTTTTGCCAATGGTGCCGTCTTTAATCTTGACAGTGTTACCTGTAGCAGCACTATACCCATAACCGCCGTATATTCCTCCATTTATCGTGCCACCACTGACAGTTACCTCATTGTTGTTTGCATTTTTTGCTTTTCCCGAAGTTAAAACTGTAAAGCTTTTACCACCGTATACCCCACCAGAAATCATACCGCCGCTGATGGTCACCACATTGCTGTTCGCATTGCCTGTTACACCCGTCTCACTTTTCGATAGTCCTCCGATAACATCATTGCCAATGGTTGTCTCACCCGTTTCAATGGTGACTGTGACTGTATTATTGTTGGCATCACCGCTCGCAGCAGAATTACTGTAAGACTCTCCGCCGATTACGTTAGTACCGACACTGCCGCCGCTGATGGTCACCGTATTGTCAGTTACGGCGCCGCTATTATAGTATTCGCCGCCATCATAAGAATAGCCATGGGAACATCCACCGTACAAATTATTGTTGACGCTGCCACCTTTCATGGTGATATCATTTTCTTCCACAGATCCTGCGTTAACTGCTTTGCCAATTGTAAAACCACCCGCACCTGACTTCTTAACGGTACCGCCATCTATGGTTACGCTGTTACCGATAGCATTTCCGCCGCCATCGACCTCGGCTCCAATCACATCTTTATACACAAGAGTCGTACCGCTTACAGCAACCTTGTTATTTTCAGCGTTGCCAGTACTAGTATAGACAAATGCGCCCACTACAAAAGCATTGACAGTCCCTCCACTGATAGTAACCTCATTGCCCTCTGCATCTGCAGAACCGCTATAAGACTCTCCGCCGATTACGTTTTCACGTACCGTGCCACCAGTCATGGTCACAGAGTTACCGATCGCGGCGCCAGAAAAGGAATAACCGCCATAGACCCTATTCAACAGACCGCTTTTTACCGTTACACTGTTATCACTTGCTTTTCCGAATTGCGAATAACCGCCGTATACCTCATCTTTAGACTCACTGCCGCTGCTTCCCATGTCCACAGTAACAGAATACCCTGACACGTCTTTATTGCCATCGGAATAACCTTCAATGTGTTGCTGATACTTCTGTGCAATCATACCGGGATTAGTGTAATAACGTTTTAACGTACCACCCTCAAATTTAAATTTTGCTGTTTCAGCATCAACCAACACATTGGTCGTACTACTTTGGTAAACGACATTACCGATAATATATCGCTTACCGTCAATTTTAGTAGAAACAGAGTTCCCGTCACTGCCAATGGAAGACGCCGTTACCGTGACACTTTTTGTAGACGGATTCCAGTACAAATTTTCTGCAGAATAATACCTTCCGTTCTCTGCAGGAAAGGTTCCCGATCCACCTTCCTCCACTCGTCCACCTTCTGCCGCTTCCGCCACGGATCCACCAATGCCGCCAATCAACGCAGCCGCCATACCCATGGACACCGCAGCCATACGCAATGAACGGACTCCGCAGCCTTTGCTATTCCGTTTTGCCAGTTCGCTGGTCACCACGTAACAATGTTTCACTTTGCTCCACACAACTTTGTAAATTTTATTCATGTTTCCACGCCTCCTTCGGGATCCGCTGTCTTCTTTTTCGTTTCCCAACTATTGTTCATTCTCTAATCCCCGATCTTATAAAACATGTATCCTACAACTCATGCCACTGTTCACTTGTAAGCGTAATAGTTCCCCCCTTTGCTCTATATTCTAATCTCTCTATGAGGATATACCTCGGCTATTCAATGACGACAGGAATATTTCCTTTTGCCCTTTCGTACAGTTTTGCCTTGTAAGCAGGGGGAAAACGGTAAAAACGACCTGTACCCGCGTACAGTATTGCAATTATATCCGCTAATCGGTGTTTTTTTATTGCTAATACAAGATTTATGGCTTATAATATTCATGTGAAATTGTTATCCTTAACAAGAAATTATTTGCATTTTATTTTTTCATTTTGATTGCCAATTTGTTGATTACCAATTTAAATAGAAAAGGATTTGATGAACGTGACTCCTACATCTTTATCGCCGATATCGCGTTCCATTATCTTACCAAAAACTGTCGGCGCAGATAGATGCACCGTGTCCCTGTTCGTGGCCAATGCGTTGTATTTTTTCTGGGCCACCACGGTGTACATGGCGCTCCATTTTGCCGGCATCGACTGGCCACAAACCTTTTTCTCTTCCATTATCCCCGGTACGGAAATGTTACCGGATCTTTGCATGATGCTGGCGGTTTTCTCCGGCACCGTGTGCTACGGGCTCCGGCCTCTATGCTGGCAACGGTATCTGCTTCCGGTGTTGGCGACGATCATGCTTTCCGTAGCGGCGTTCCCCTTCGTGGAAGCCGGCCCTCGCCTGTTGCTGCTTGCCTTCTTTATAGCACTTTCGGGGGGCGTGTTTGCGCTGATTTTCCATTTGGTTTCCCTGCACGTGGCGCCGGACGTGACCGGTCGCTTCTTCGGTTTTTCGACCGCCTTTTCCCTGCTGTTGCAGTCAGGTTGCCATGCTGTTCTGGACGCCTCGTTGACTGGCTTCCTGACTGCCTCGGTGCTGTGCATGGGCGGTCTGGCAATGCTATTGCCCAAATACCTGGAACAACTTTCTCCGATGAAAACGTCAGCGGCTGAACAACCTGCGGAACAAACACCTCCCCGTGTCGATATATCCGTTTTCCGCTGGTCCGTACCCATGACGCTTTTGATTGTCGTCCTGCTTTCCCTGCTCCATGGCATTGGGGACCTGTATATGGACGCTTATCACGATTTTAATGATTTATTCGGATTCTCCCGCCTGTCCTATTGTGCAGGTTCCATCGCAGCCGGTTATTTTGCCGACCGCCACCGGCTGTATTTGCCCTTGGCCGCACTGTTTGCCAAAGCACAAGACATTTTGGATATCTGGGTCGGACAAGAACAGGTTTTGTATTATCCACTTCATTATTTTGGCGATTTCATGAATGGTTTCTTTACCCTGTTCATCATTCTGGCCTTTGTAGACCTCGCCGCCCACCGGCCATCGCTGAAGCCCTGGGCCGTAACCGGTCGTTCCTTGCAGATGTTTACCGTCAGCGTGGCCACTGTTTTCGGTGCTTTTATACTGGATGCGGACAAACTGTTCTTTACGTTGCTGTATGTATTAGCCATTGTCGGATGCCTGGTCATTGTTTTTTACAGCAGTGCCCTGCGTTTTACCCTTGTTACCTCCGCAGCGGATTCTGCCGCAGCGGAGGTAACAACCTCTCTCCCCGCCCCGGATTACTGCGCCCGCTATGGGCTGACCCAGCGAGAAACCGAGGTGCTGGATTGCATTCTTTCTGGCCAAAGCATTGCTGAAATCAGCGAAGCACTTTTCATCAGCCAGCGAACTGTCAAGTTTCACATCACCAAGCTGCTGCGCAAGACCGGCGCCACTTCGCAAAAGGAATTGCTCCTGCTGCTGTACGAAAAGCAGGGAAAATAAATTACAAAGGGAACAACAGACTAAAGGGGCGTTGCACTAATTTGGTGCAACAGCCCCTTTTTCTTTCGCCTGCGGTTTCAAAATATTACAAAACAGAAGGAGGGTTATCTTTGGAAAACGTTCAGCCTTTCTCCGCCACTTTCCACTCCGTCCTGTAGTCCCAACCCTCAAAAAAGTAGTTGTCGGTTACAACCCTCACCTTTTTCCAGTGGTCAGAACTATTGCCATACCAGTAAAAAAGAGGGTTCCGGGAAATCACTTCTTAGGAGTGAAATCTCGAACCCCCTCTATATCTGGCTTCTCTGAACCTCTTGTTATTTTTTTCGTGTCATCAATACTACCGTCTCAACATGCGTGGAGGCCCGCCCGAAACATATCACTTTCTGACAAGCAACGTGCAAACTTCCACATGTGAAGTACACGGGAACATATCCACAGGCTGTACTTTTACAGCCTTGTAGCCCAGTTCGTCAAGGATGGCAATATCTCTGGCCAGACTTGCCGGATTGCAGGATACATAGACGATTCTTTCCGGCTGCATGTTGGCAAAGGTTTCCAGAACTGTCGGCGTGCATCCTGCTCTTGGCGGGTCTACGACCACTACATCTGCCCGGACGCCCTGCTTATAGAGGCGCGGCATAACCTTGGTGGCATCACCGACGATAAATTCGGCATTGCGCACGTTGTTATCGCGGGCATTTTTCTGCGCGTCAAGAATCGCCGGCTTCACGATTTCGATGCCGATAACACTATGGGCTTTCTGCGCGAGGAACAGGGTAATCGTACCCGTACCGCAATAAGCATCAATAACCGTTTCCTGACCGCTCAGGTTCGCATATTCCAGCGCCTTGTTATAGAGAACTTCTGCCTGACTCGTATTGACCTGGAAGAAGGAACGCGGAGAAATATGGAAGTTCAGGCGGCCAATGCTGTCCTGAATTGTCGGACGCCCCCAGAGGAGTTTCGTGTCGCGGCCCATAATGACGTTGTTATGGTAGGTCTGGATATTCTGGTGAACGCTGACCACCTTGGGAAGTCTTGCCCGCAACATTTTGACAAATTCTTTTTCTTTGGGCATGGTCTTGGTGGCGGTGACGATAACCACCATGATGTCACCATTCTTGCCCACGCGTCCTACCACATGACGCAGTACGCCGGTATGCTTGTCCTCGTTATAGACGGGAATATTGAGTTTGGTGACGATTTCCCGCACGGCATTGACCACTTCGTTGTTGCCCTCCTTTTGGATATGGCAGTCCGTGGTGTCAATGATGGCATGGCTCCCCTGGGCAAAGCAGCCGATGATGGTCTTGCCCTTGTCACGGCCGATGGGGAACTGCATCTTATTGCGGTAATTCCAAGGCGTAGCGGCCCCAATGGTGGGTTCAACATGCAAATCCGGCTGTTTGCCAATACGCATAACCGCATCAATGACTTGTTGACGCTTGGCATTTAATTGCGCCATATAGTCCAAATGCTGCAGCTGACAGCCGCCGCATTTATCGTAGATGCCGCAAACCGGCTCCACCCGGTCCGCACTTTGCTTGATGATTTTTTTGACATGACCCTTGGCATAGGTCTTTTTGACCTCATCAATGACCGCTTCCACCGTTTCCCCCGGCAGGGCGTAGGGCACGAAGACCGTAAACTCATCATAGCGGCCTACACCTTCACCGCTAGTGCCCAGCGTGTTGATTACGATTTCATAAGCTTTTCCTTTTTCGACGGGAACTTTTTTGCTCACTTTTATTTCCTTCCTTACCTATAAAACACAGAACAAATATTTACTATTCTACCATAAATATGTTTCCCTGCAAATACAAGAACAGCATGGAAATGACTCCATGCTGTTCAACTTGGCCAATATTTTATTGCAGCCGAAATTGCACAGTCTGACTCACTGCGCATCTTACCGGTTCTTCATACACATTGAGCGCTGGAGAAAAACGATAGCGATGAGCGGCCGCTACTGCCGCATCATCCATCGAAGGATAGCCGGAGGACGCCGCCACATTTGCGGTTTCCACGCTGCCGTCTTTGCCCACAACGACACGAACACGTACTGCCCCCTCTATGCCCTGACGACGCAAATCCTCCGGATAAGCCGGATTTGCCCCTGCCAGCAGGCGGGGTGGCGTCTTTGGTCGCTGGGCAGCAGCGCCATCCCTGGAGCTGCTGCCTTGACCTGCACCTGCTTCTCCGCCTTGGCCATTGCCTGTTCCACCGCTGCCGCTGTTAGCCACACCTTCTCCCATAGATGCATTGCCTTGACCTTTGCCGTTTGTTTTATCATGTATCGCAGCATTTTCGCCCTTCTCTGCGTTATCCTGCTGTTTTGACGTCTTGTAAATCTGCTGTGTTTCTGGCTGACGCGTATAGGTTTCCGAAATCTCTGGTGCCGCTGTGTTGTTGGAAAAAGTTATCTCCTCGACAGCAGCTTCTCCTCCTGCACCGCCTGTATCTCCTGCTGATGCTCCGCCCTCTTCTGCCTGTTCAACATCGTATAAGGTTACATCCAATGTCTTTTCCGGTTCAGCAAACACCTGTGCAAACAGGCCAGTCAAGGCAACCAGCGCGAACAATAAAACATGCACACCTGCTGAAAGGCCCCAGGCATAGAGTTTATCCTTGTTTCCTCTAATCATGACCGGCACCCGTATCAGCGGCCAGACCAAAGTGGGCAATCCCCGCACCGCGCAGTTTGTCCAAAAGTCCAATCACCATGCCATAGTCCATCCCCTGGTCAGCTCTCACGACCACAGCAAAGCGCGGATTGCGCTTATATTCCTGCTTGGCCCGCGCCAAGAGGTCACCTTCAGCAATCGGCTGGTCTTCCAGCCACAAAGAACCATCTGCCTTTAAGGTAACCAGATAATTTACATTCATCTGGGTTTCAGCAGTCTGCGCTTTGGGCATATTCACATCCACCGTTTTGATATTCACCATATAAAGCGTACTCATCATAAAGAACACCAACAGAAAAAACATGATATCAATCATGGGGATAATCATGACTTCCGGCCGGGCAAAGGCCTTTCTGTCCCGCAGTCTCATAGCGTACCGCCTTCCATAACCAGCTGTCCGGCAGCTGCATGTTCAGCTCCTTCATGTAGACGAACCAGATGTTCTTCCACCAGCGAGAAACACTGTTCCATATCCGTAATGATACTTTCCAGACGCTGCGAGAAATACGCATGTACCGTGAGCGCTGCAATCGCCACGCAAAGCCCCATTGCCGTAGCGATAAGTGCTTCGCCCACGCCCCCCGTGATGGCCGTTGCCTGTCCGGATGCGACATTGAACACGCTAAAGGACGAAATCATGCCGCTGATGGTGCCCAGCAGCCCTAAAAGCGGTGCCATAGTGACAATCACGCTAAGATAATACAACCGCTGACGCATTCTGGACAGAGCGATGCCGGATTGCAGTTCCATATAATGGGCGGCTTGCTCCCGATTTTCCTTCTGCACTGCGGCGATGATGATTTTCGCCAGAACGCCAGGGGCATTTTGCAGTAAAGCTGCAGCTTCCCCATACTGGCCGGCAGTAACCTGCTCATAAAAAACTCGCGCAAAATCCCGCCCGGAATCCATACGGTTAAAATGCAGGGCACGCTCGATACCAATGGCCACTACAAACATGGAGCAAAGCAGCAAGACATACATAACTGCGCCGCCCTTTTGAAAAAATTCTACGCCCGTAACAATATAATCCATATTCATTCCTCACATTTCTTCCTTAAAATTCATGCTGTACGCCAAAGATTACGCTGCGTCCCGGTGCCATATAGTAACCAGACCAGGTTGCAATGGATTCGTAACTTTCATTGGTCAGATTATAGCCTTTTATATAGAACTTGGTCTTATCATTGCAATGGTAGTTCAATACCATATCCAAGGTGGTATAGCGGCTTTTCAGGAAGGCATTATCACCTACTACCCTGCCCGCCACATGCTGCAGGGTCAAATCGCCCTCCCATTTATCCTGCTTATAGCTCACACCGAAAATATAGCGGTTGGGCTGATTGTTCTTGCGGTACAGATAATGCCAGGTATTGTCGCTTTCCTTCACCTGTGCATAAGAATAGCCTAACCGTACGGCCCACTGCGGTGAGAAATGATGGCGCAGGTTGAGGTCCAGCCCTCGCCGTGTCTCCTGCGCTACATTGTAGTAACGGGTTTTATCCGTATATATCCAGTCCAGAGCGTTTTTAACTTTGCTGTAATAGAAGGTTGCATCCACATCTGTATGCGCGGAGAGTTTTGATTTTACGCCCGCCGTTACCGTTTGCGACTTTTCCTGCTGCAAATTCTCATTGCCTGCCCACCACTGCGTATTGGCATAGCGCATTTTCAAGGTCGGATTGTTTACCGCCTGTCCCCAGGAAACAAAGGCATTCGTTGCCGCGGAAAGTTCTTTGTTCAAACCAATATGCGAAGTAAAGTCTGCGCCAAAGTCGCTATGATCTTCCCATCTTGTCCCCAAATTCAGTGACCAGCCGCGTCCCATACGCCAATTATCCTCCAAATATAAAGAGGTCGTATTGGCCGAACGATCCAGACTGCCGTTATTTTCTTCCTGTATATTTTCGTGATGGAAGGATACGCCGCTGATTAGCGTATTCTTGTCGCTGAGCAGCCAGTTTTTCTGATACTCAGCTCCCATGGCTTTCATATCATCTTGGAAAGATGCATCATAGGCACCATCCAATTTTTCCTGATTATGATAAATCCGGAAATAATCCTGCGGCCCGTTTTCCGTTTTGGCGGCCCAGGTATAGGTCAATGCATAAGTACGTACAGTCTCCCGTCCACGGGCATTTGGATAGGTGGGCTGAGCCGTATTAGCGTCCTTTACATTAGCCGCCATGCTTTTATTGGCTTCTGTATTGGTAAAGTCAAAACTGAGTAAATCACCATTGCTGAATTTTTTGTCCAGCGTCAATGCCTCGCTTGTTCTGTGCATGCCCGTATCCGCAATGGACAAATTCCCATTCGATGGGGAACGGTATTCGATATCGCCCCGCGTTTCGCGGCTTACCGTAAGTGCATAGGTTACACTGTCATCGCCGCCTTCCACGCGCAGGGCACCGCGCCGCTGTTTCTGCGTGCCCACTTCCCCGCGCACCTTTACATGCATGCCCGCTTCCGGCCGCCTGGTAATGATGTTGACCACGCCTCCTATAGCCGCATTGCCATACAGGGAGGAATTGGGGCCGCGCACCACTTCGATACGCTCAATATTTTCCACCTGAAAGGTATCCAAATCCATAAGTCCAGTATCAACGCCGCTGATAAGCGGCCCATGGTTCCAGTTTGTGCGCCGGCCATTCACCATGAGCAGCACGCGGTTATCGCCATTAAGTTCCACATAACTGCCGGTGGTATTGGTTTTGACGTTAATGCCCTTATCGCGCAAAGCATCGGTTACGGTTGTGTAATTCCCCTTGGCCAAATCTTCAGCAGTCACCACGGTAACCTCTGCTGCCACTTCCTGCGAACGCACCTTCATGCGATTGGCCGTTACCACATAATCATCCAGGGAGAACTCCTCCACGGCTAAATCCTCTGCTGCATTTTCCGCAGCGGCAGCATACTCTGCCCCACTCAAAGTCAATGCTCCACAAAGCATAGCGGCCAAAATCTTTTGCTCATTGTACTGTTTCATCAAGTCCTAAAATCCTCTCTGTAATTATTATCTATATTTAAGCCTGCCCTCAGCCAGGCGGGATAGCGCATCCAACGCGCGGCCATTGCCGCTGTTGACTTCAGCAAAGGGAATATTGATGATACGTCCCTGCTGTACCGCCTGCAATGGCTGCAAGTCACGATTTTTCTTTACCTGCTCCAAAACCTCCTCATCGGAAAGGTCCTGCCCATCCGGTCCCGGCAGCGAAACATACACCAGATAATCCGGGTCATAGGCAAGTATTCTCTCGGGCCCCACAAAGGCCGTCTTCATGCTGACCAGATTATCCAGCCCGGCCTTATCCAGCACATCGTTTATCAGATAACCTGCATCATAAAGAGAATAGGAACTCCTGCCATGGTCCTGCAAGACAATCGCCGTTTCGCGTCCCCTGTCTTTTAGCTGTTCAGATACCGCAGCTTCACGCTTACGGCAGGTCGCAATATAGTCAGCCGCCCGCTCCTCCACGGCAAAAATTTTCCCCAAATCCTCGATAAAGGGATAAACAGAATTTTCTAGTGTCAACCGTTCATGCGAGATTGTCGCCGGAACGATATACGCGCCTATGCCATGTTCCTGCCATCCTTGAGGTGCTCCCAATTCCATAGGCGAAAAATTATGTGCCCAGCCGATGATGAGATCAGGCTGCAAGGCAAATACTTCTTCCTGCGCGGGTATAAATGCCGCCTGCACCTTGGGCAAAGCCGCAAATCTTTTGGCCAGATGCTCGGGTTCACTACCATAGGCACCAATCGTCTGCTCAATATGCGCATCCAATCCCAGTTCCAACATTGCCTCTGCGGCTCCGGGATAGAGAATAAGCACACGCTGAGGAATCCCCTTTATTAATGTACGCCGGCTATGTCCATTCTCGTCATAATTTTGTATAAATTGTTTATCTGCGCTGTTTTCTGAATGTTTATAGCAACCAGATAGCAGGATTGAAAAAAACAGGGCCATCATGCAAAATACGATTTTCATACGGCCATCTTCTCCCGCCCGTAGACAATCACGGGACGACCCTCGCGGCCGCTAAGCACCTCGCAGTGTACGCCATAAACATCATGAATGAGCGTTGGTGTCAATATCTCAGCAGGACGGCCAGCAGCTGCCAGCCGTCCAGCCTTGAGCACATAAAGTCGCTGACAGTACATCGCCGCCAAATTCAAATCATGCAATACCGCCAACACCCCAATCCCCAGACCTGTCGCGATCTCCATAATCTGTATCTGATAGCGTATATCCAAGTGATTGGTTGGCTCATCGAGCAACAACAGCCTTGGCTCCTGTGCTAAGGCTCTGGCGAGTACCACTCGCTGCTGCTCGCCACCAGACAAACTGGCAAACCGCCGCTTTGCCAGTTCAACCACACCAGCCTGCACCAAAGCACGTTCTACCGCCAGCCTGTCCTGCCTAGAAATCCTGCCGCTAGTGCCCTGATGGGGAATCCGCCCCATCATCACCATATCCTCAACGGTAAAGTCAAAATTGACCTTATGAAACTGTCCCATTACAGCCAGCAAACGCGCTGACTCGGACAAGGATATATCCTGCAAATGCCTGCCAAAAACCGATATCTCTCCAGCTTGTGGCTGCAAAACGCGATAGACATTTTTCAATAGCGTTGATTTGCCGCTGCCATTAGGGCCAATAATGCCCACAAATTCGCCCCGTTTTACAGACAGGGATATATCCTGCAAAATTTCCGTTTTCCCCAACGAAAACGACAATTTCTTCACTTCTAAATCCTGCATAAATACCCCTTTCAACGCCCAAGACCCTCTGCTCGAAAGAGCAGCCGCATAAAGATCGGCGCTCCGACCAGTGCCGTCAAAATACCGATAGGCAAATCACCGCTGGGCAGCAGCACCCGGCAGAGCACGTCGGCCAAAATCAAAAATATCGCCCCCACAATCAGCACGCCCGGCAGCACTCGGCGATGGTCAGCGCCCACTACTGCCCGCACAGCATGAGGAATGATTAAGCCGACGAAACCAAATATCCCGCAAACCGAAACGATAATCCCCGTAAGCAAGGCTATGAGCGCCAAATACCTGCGCCGTGCACCAAGGAGATCCACCCCCAAAGTCACCGCCGTTTCCTCGCCGAGCAGCATGGCATTAAGCTCCCGCAGGCGTAAGGCAAAGAAAACAGCACCCGCCAGCACAGCTGCTCCTGGCAGCCAGATGGTATCCCAACGCGCACCAGCCAGTGAGCCCATCGTCCAAAACGCAGCACTGCGCATCCCTTCTGCATCATTGGCCAAATAAACCACCAAATTTGCCAGTGCTGAAAATAGCGCGCTGACCACCGCTCCCGCCAAAATCAATCGTACAGCCGAAGCACTGCGCTCCTTGCCGGCTAATGCCAAAACAAAGCCCGTGGCGGCCACAGCACCAATAAAGGCTCCCAACGGAACACCAATCCCCGCCAGAAACGCAGTTCCGCCAAGCAAAATAACGGCCACTGCCCCCAGCGAAGCCCCCGAGGCAACGCCTAGAATATACGGCTCAGCCAGGGGATTTTGGACTAATGCCTGCATGACCATGCCACATAGCGACAAACCTGCTCCGGCAAAACCGGCCAGCAGTACCCGCGGCAAACGCAGTTCCCAAAGAATATCACGGTGAGCCTGTGAGATAGCCATTCCTTCCGACAAACCACTGTGTTCCCCCAGCGACGCTATCACCTCCGCTAAGGGAATATCCACCACCCCCACCGATATGGCAAACAAAATCGTAAAAAAGATGCTGACCAGCCCCGCAGTCAAGTAAACCAAAGGCAATACACTCATTTCCTTTCTTTTATGATTGATTAGTAGCGATAATCATTATATATTGAGAATAATAATCTGTCAACATCTATTTGATTGTATAATTTATTTTTTTACGTAAAAGACCTCTTTGATACTAAAAATCATATCATTTTTCAGTATCAAAGAGGTCTTTAATCTATATTCTTTTTCAGAACTCTACCTTGCTGAATAAATCCATTGGCTTATCCAAAAGCACTTTGGCTCCATGTTCTACCAGTTCTTCTTTGGGACGGAATCCCCAGGTTACACCGATAGGCAGCATACCGGCATTATTGGCCGTATCCATGTCCACGCTGGTATCACCAAAGTAGGCAACTTCTTCCGGCTTTACGCCCATCTTAGCGGCAATCAGCAACACCTTTTTCGGGTCAGGCTTGCGCGGTAAATCCTTGCAGTCACCGATAACGGACATAAACATATCTTTGGGGAATAATTTTGCCACGATGATATCCGCTGCCGACTGATGCTTGTTCGTGCAGATGCCCAAGGGAATATTCCTAGCCTGCAAGGTCTGCAGCATGTCCATAATTCCATCATAGCACGCAGTCTTATGGGTAAGATTGCGGTCATAGCATTCTTTATATTTCGCCAAAGCCTCATCCACAAAAGCCGAATCTGCGGCTTTGTCAGCGGGCAGGCAGCGTTCAATAAGCTTACGGGAACCGTTGCCCACGAAGTAACGATATTTGTCGATATCATGCGTGGGATAGCCATAGCTTGTGAGCATTTCATTGGCACTGTCGGCCAAATCGGCCAAAGAGTCAATCAATGTACCATCCAAATCAAAGATGGCTGCTTTATACTGCATAATTTCCTCCCTAAAAAGAGAATACAGGGATGCCCTTTGGCATCCCCTTCCTGTATTCTATAAAAATCAGCCTAATTTTTCAGCTAAAAGTTTGTTGACCATCTGCGGGTTAGCTTTGCCCTTGGAGGCCTTCATAACCTGGCCTACGAGAGCGCCAATGGCTTTCTTGTTGCCGCCCTTGTAGTCATCAACGGCTTTCTGGTTGTTGGCGATTACTTCGTCCACAATGCCTTCGATGGCTTTGGTATCGGTAATCTGTACAAGGCCCTTGTCCTTGACGATTTTTTCCGGGCTGTCGGTATTCGTCCACATTTCCTTGAAGACCTTCTTGGCAATCTTGCCGGAAATGGTGTCCTTCATGATAAGCTGAATCATTTCGCCGAGGCGCTGAGCGTCCACCGGCGATTTGCTGATGTCGAGACCTTCCTCGTTGAGGTTCTTGGCCAAATCACCCATCATCCAGTTGGCAGCCAGCTTGGCGTCAGCGCCCGTAGCCACTACAGCATCGAAGTATTCTGCCATAGCGCGGGAGCTCGTGATGATACCGGCATCGTAATCGGACAGGCCAAAATCCTTTTCCAAACGTGCACGGCGGGCATCGGGCAGTTCCGGCAACTCACTGCGGTACTTTTCGATGGTTTCTTCGCTCGTCACAATAGGCGGCAGGTCCGGTTCCGGCATGTAGCGATAGTCATGGGCATTTTCCTTGCTGCGCATGGACAGCGTAATGCCGCGGGCCGGGTCATAGGTGCGGGTTTCCTGCACGATATGACCGCCGTCTTCGAGAACTTCCGTCTGACGTTCGATTTCATAGTTGATAGCATCTTCGAGGTTCTTGAAGGAGTTGATGTTCTTCATCTCGGTACGGGTGCCGAGTTCCTTCGTTCCCACCGGGCGCAGGGATACGTTGATGTCGGCGCGCAGGTTGCCTTCTTCCATGCGGCAGTTGGACACATCAATGTATTCCATGATGGCCTTGATTTTTTCCATATAGGCGCGGGCTTCTTCAGCCGAGCTCATATCCGGTTCGGATACAATTTCGAGGAGGGGCACGCCGGTACGGTTGTAGTCAACGTTACTGGAAGCAGAATCCTTGATGGTCGTGCCGGAATGCACGAGCTTGCCGGCATCTTCTTCCATGTGGATACGCGTCAGGCGGATGCGTTTCTTCTCGCCTTCCACGTCAATATCCACCCAGCCATGTTCAGCAATCGGCAGGTCGTACTGGGACGTCTGCCAGTTCTTCGGCAGGTCAGGATAGTAATAGTTCTTGCGGTCGAACTTGCTGTACTTATTGATTTCGCAGTTCGTGGCAAGACCTGCCTTGATACCAAATTCCACCACCCGCTGATTTACCGTGGGCAGTACACCAGGCATACCCAAGCAAACCGGGCATACATGGGTGTTCTGGTCAGCACCAAATTCCGTGGCACAACCGCAGAAAATCTTGGTTTTCGTCTTTAATTCGCAATGTATTTCCAGGCCAATGACGGCTTCGTACTTCATTCGTTGTTACCTCCCAGCTGCGGCATTTTCGTGTGATACTCCTGGCTCTGTTCATAGGTGTAAGCCGCACGGATAATGGTTTCTTCATCCAGCGCCTTGCCGATAAGCTGCATGCCGATGGGCATTCCCTTGCTGCTCATGCCGCAGGGAATGGAGATGCCCGGCAGGCCAGCCAAGTTCAAAGGTACGGTGCAGGCATCCTGCAGGTACATCTGCAGCGGGTCGCCAGCCATTTCGCCAATCTTGAAGGCTGTCGTCGGGGCAACCGGGGCCAAAATCACATCCACCTGTTCAAAAGCCTTGGCATAGTCCTCTGCGACGAGCGTACGCACTTTCATGGCCTTGAGATAGTAAGCATCATAGTAACCAGCAGACAGAGCGTAGTTGCCGATAACGATACGGCGTTTTACTTCCTCACCGAATTTTTCCGTACGGGTGTTGGTCATCATGGCGACGAGGTCTTCACCCTCGACACGTTCACCATAGCTTACGCCGTCATAACGCTGCAGGTTGGTAGCAGCTTCAGCCGGTGCAATGAGGTAATAGGCAGAAATCGCATAATCCGTATGCGGCAGGGAAATTTCGACAATTTCAGCGCCCATTTCCTTGTACTTTTCGATAGCCGTGCGGATAGCCTTTTCCACTTCGGGGTCCATTCCCTTGACGAAGTATTCCTTCGGCAGACCGATTTTGAGGCCCTTCACATCTTCCACCAATGCCTTGGTGAAATCCGGTACTTCCGCAGCGCTGGAAGTGGAGTCCATGTCATCATGGCCAGCAATGATGTTGAGGATGTTCGCACAGTCCGTCACATCACGGGTCACAGGGCCAATCTGGTCCAAAGAAGAACCATAAGCCACGAGGCCATAACGGGAAACACGGCCATAAGTCGGCTTGAGGCCTACCACACCACAGAAGGATGCCGGCTGACGGATGGAGCCGCCCGTATCGGAGCCCAAAGACCAAATAGCCGTACCAGCAGCTACAGATGCGGCGCTGCCGCCCGAAGAACCGCCCGGCACGCATTCCGTATTCCAGGGGTTACAGGTCGGATGGTACGCAGAATTTTCCGTGGAACCGCCCATGGCGAACTCATCCATGTTGAGCTTGCCCAGGATAACCGGATTTTCGGCTTTGAGCTTGGTCATTACCGTAGCATCATAAGGCGGTACGAAGTTTTCCAGAATCTTGGAGGCACAAGTCGTCTTTACGCCCTTGGTGCAGATATTGTCCTTAATGGCGCCCGGGATACCTTCGAGGAAGGAAATCTCCTCACCGCGGGCAATCTTTTCGTCCACAGCCTTAGCCTGTGCCAGAGCTTCGTCACGGGTAATAGTCAAATATGCTTTAACGTCGCCTTCCACCTCGTCGATGCGCGCCAGCACATCTTCGGTGAGCTCTACACTTGTAATCTCTTTATTCACCAGCATGTCATGGAGTACATGAGCCGGTTTTTCATATAATCTCACGTTCAATCCTCCTGCCTTAGTCTTCCAGAACCTTCGGTACTTTGAAGTAGCCGTCTTCCTTGAGCGGAGCATTCGCAAGGGCTGCCTCACGGTCAAGGGATGCTTTCACTTCGTCCTTGCGGAACACATTCTGCATGGGCAGGGCGTAAGTGGTCGGCTTAACATTTTCCGTATCCAGCTCGGACAGATTGTCCATATAGGTCAGGATTTTATCCATCTGGTCAATGTATTTGTCCTCCTGGTCGGCAGGGATTGCCAAACGGGAAAGAACCGCTACATTTTGCAAATCTTCTTTGGTAACTTTCATTTTCTCACCATCCATAGATGTTTATTGTTATCACTAGGAAACATACTTCAATAGTATAGCACAAATACGGCCGCTCTAAAAGTTTTTCATCTTCAAATTCCGCAAATATGCTTTGTGCTCCGGACTGACCCGTCTGCTCTCAATCGCCTTTTGAATCGCCTTATTATGCGTCCATGGTGCCAAACACTGCTTTTCCATATAAGGCAGTGTTTCTGCATACTGCTTGGCCAGCGCTGTTGCAAAGTACCAGGCAATCATCATATTGATATAGTATTCCTCCGAGCGGATTTGTGCGACCATTTCCAAATAGGAACGGTCAAAATCCTCATCGAGGAAATGCACCATCAGCATACCGATGGCGTAACGCACAGTGTAAGTGTCTTCAGCGTTCAGCCATTTTCTAATCTGCAGCAAAAGTTCCGGCCTGTGCTTCTTAAACACCTTCGGCGACATTTGGTCACAGGTCGCCCAGTTATCCACATAGGGCAGGAATCTCTCCAAGTACGCCATGCACGGTTCATAATCCTTCATTGCCGAAAGGATAAAGGCATGGAGCTGATTTTCCTCGTGGTACGTATGCGGCAAGTCTTTTAGGAACACATCTGCCCTCCCTGCCACTAAGATTTCTTTAGCCAACTGCCGCAGGGCCGGCGTGCGCACGCCGATTATCTTTTCTGGTGCTATATTGGGTATCAGTTTACGGCTGAATTCCTGATAAGCCTTATCCTGCAATTTCCATAATTCCTGCTGAATGTCCATTCCTGTATCCTCCCCCATATTACAGCATGGTAATCGGGTCAATATCAATGGCCACATCCGTGCGCAAGTGCAGCTTCTGCTCCCGCAAAAAGGCCTGCACCTCAGGCAAGTCAGCGGTCTTAATCAGCACGACAAAGCGATAAATACCGCGGAAACGGGCAATTACCGCAGGCGACGGGCCGATAATCTGCTGTCCCTTTACGCCGTTAAAGTGCTCATTAAAGGCCGTCACCAGACTTTTGGCATTGCCCTTGGCGGTGTTTTCATCTTCGTGTTGGAACAGCAGTTTGACCAGACGGCTAAATGGCGGATAGAACAGCCCCTGCCGCATTTTCATTTCCTGCTCGTAAAAGCCCTCATAATCCTGAGCAATACCGCAGGTCACGGCATAATGCTCCGGATTGTAGGTCTGAATCACCACTCTGCCCTGATGTTCATGACGTCCTGCCCGGCCTGCGGTCTGGGTAATGAGCATAAAGCAGCGCTCTGCCGCGCGAAAGTCCGGCAGGTTCAGACTGGAATCGGCGCTGATAATGCCCACTGCCGTCACATCGGGAATATCATGCCCTTTGGCCACCATCTGCGTGCCCAAGAGGATATCGTATTGTTTCTCACGGAACTTCTGCAGGATTTCCTGATGGGCAAATTTCGTATTGGTCGTATCCCTGTCCATACGGATAACACGGGCAGACGGCACCAGTTGGTGAAGTTCCTGCTCCAACTTCTCTGTACCGGAACCGAAATATTTAATGTAGCGGCTGCTGCATTTCGGGCACACATCAGGCACCGGCTCCGTCACATCGCAGTGATGACAGGACAGCTTGCCGTTCTTATGATAGACCAGTGGCAGGCCGCAGAGCTTGCACTTGATGACCTCCCCGCAGGAACGGCACATCACAAAGGTGGAAAAGCCCCGCCGGTTCAGCATGATGATAATCTGCTGTTTTTGGGCCATGGTCATTTCAATCAACTGCCGCAACGCCGCTGACATGATATGGCGGTTGCCCATCCTGAGTTCCCGCCGCATATCTATGCACTGCACAGTAGGCAGGGGCAGATTGCCAATGCGTTTGGGCATATTGAGCAAGGTCAGCTCCCCGGCCTTTGCCCGGTAATAACTTTCGAGTGAAGGGGTCGCACTCCCCAGCAGCAGCACCGCCTGATGGATTTTCGCCAGTTCCTCGGCCACAACCTTGGCATGATAGCGGGGCGATTCATCCTGCTTATAGGACATATCCTGCTCCTCGTCCATAATGATGAGTCCCACATCACTAGCCGGCGTAAAAAGCGCCGAGCGCGCACCGATAATAATGCCCGCCTGCCCCCGCCGCACCCGAAGCACGGCGTCATTGCGTTCCGCCAAAGACAAGCGGCTGTGCATGACGACAATATCATGCGCAAAATACGCCTTAAAGGCCATAACCACCTGACCGGTCAAGGCGATTTCCGGCACCAGCACGATAACCTGCCGCCCTGCCTGCCGGACTTTCCCGGCCATTTCGATATAAACCTGCGTCTTGCCGCTGCCGGTGACGCCTTTCAGCAAAAAGCCCTGATACACCCGCTTGTTTACAGCCGGTTCCATCGCCGCTATAGCCGCCTTTTGGTCAGTAGTCAGTTCCACCTCTGCGCGCACTGCTTCTGCATCACTATAGCTGTCCCGCATAATCCGACGGTTTTCCATGCGAATAAGGCCATCTGCCGCCAACGCCTTTAAGACCTGCGCCGATACCTTTTGGGCTTTGAGCTCCTTGACCGCCATTTTCCCGCCCGCTGCTACGAGGACCTCTAGTGCATGCGCCTGTGCTTTTTTCCGCTTGTAGTCGTTAAGCAGTTCTTCGTTAACTTCCACCTGCAAAACGGCGTCCTGCTCATAGCGGGCTTTTTCCCGCTTGTCCGCCGCATACTCCCTGCGGATAATGCCATACTGTACCATCTTGTCCAGCATGGCTGGCAATTCCGCCTTTAACTCCGGCATTTTTTTCCCTAAAGCCAGACGGCTTGCCGGTTCTGCTGTCAAAGCCTCATACACCTGCCGATAAGCGGGCATATGCAGGAGGATATGTTCCTGCTGCATGGGGTCGCTTTCATAGAGCACCGTGATTTTCAGGCCGCTTTTACCGGGCATAAAGAGCCGCATCATCTCAGCCAGTGAGCACAGGTAAAAATCCGCCAGCCATTTCGCTGCCCGTAAAACCGGCGGCGTAAACCAGGCTTCTTCGTCCACCGCAGCTTCGATAGGCTTTAGCTTGCCCTGCATATCACCAAGTTCTGCGGCAGTTTGCTCGGCCACGGACAAGATAAAGCCTTCCACTTTACGCCCGCCGAAGGGCACAAAAACACGCCAGCCTGTTTCCAAATAGGAAAGCTCGGCTGGCACGCTGTAGGTATAGGCTTTGGCTATGCTTTTTACGGGAATATTGACAAAGACGCTGGCTGTCAGCATGTATTTTTAACCACCATTCATAAATCATTTACACTATCTAAATTCTAACATTCCCCCTGTGAATACGCAACAAATTATGCTATACTTTGTTCTTGATTGTTGGATTGAAAGGAGCCTTTCCATGCTGATATACCAAAAGCTGCGCCAAAATCCGGATTTGGCTGTGGCACTTGTTTTTGCCGTGATTACGAGTATCATTGCCCCGCCTGCCCCCAGCGATATCCTACAGCGCATTAATCTGCCGCTTTTGGGGCTATTACTCTTTTTGATGTGTATTGTAGCCGGGCTGCGGTTCAGCGGCTTTTTTGCAGCTATCTTTCAGCATTTGTTTCAAGGCAGCGCCTCGGGGCGGTCGCTAGGCCGGTTCTTTATCTTCAGCTGCTATTTCAGTTCCATGTTCATCACCAATGATGTGGCACTGATTATCTTTGTGCCGCTGGCCATTATGGTCTTTACCGAGGCGCGGCGCATACGGCTTATGGTGCCAACGGTCTGCTGGCAGACCATTGCGGCGAACCTGGGCAGTATGCTCACGCCCATTGGCAATCCGCAGAATCTCTTTATCTATTCCCACTACCACCTTGAACCGCTCGCGTTTCTCTCCATTACCGCCCCGATTGTCCTCATCAGCGGTCTGGCGATTTATCTCGCTACTTACACGCTCAATGATTGCGAGGTCTCCCTGCCTGCTCAGTCGGATACGGCGCTTCCCTGGAAGAACATCCTTCCCCTGCTGTTCCTGTTCACGCTCTGCCTGCTCCATGTCGTACATCTGCTGAGTTTTCCCATGCTGGCAGGTTTCGTGCTGCCCGCTCTGGCTCTGCTCAATTACCGCTTGTACAAAGAAGCGGACTATAAACTGCTCCTGCTCTTTGCCCTGTTATTTATCGGCGTAGGCAATCTGAGCCATATTGAACTATTCCAAAGCTGGCCCGCCAGAATGCTAAACGGTCATGAATTCTGGGTATCCCTGCTCCTAAGCCAGGTCTTGAGCAACGTACCGGCCACGGTCTTGCTGGCCAGTTACACCGAAAACTACGCTCCGTTGCTCCTGGGCGTAAATATTGGCGGGCTGGGTACCATCATCGCCTCCATGGCCAGCGTGATTTCCTTTAAGGCGTACCTGCAGACCCGTTTCAGCAAGCCCGGCTACTATCTACTGACCTTTACCGGCAGCAACCTTGCTGTACTCGCACTGCTCCTGCTTTACTATCATTTCTATATGAAATATGGCTCTCTTATTTCCCAACAGCTTTATCTGTCGTTATAAATTACAATCTATCAACGAAACGAAGGAAATGTCTTGAAAAAATTTTTTGTTCTGCTTTTAACCATTCTGATTCTAACTGCTTCTGTCGGCTGCCAGCAACAGTTAGCTACAACTACCACACCGGAAAAACAGTCCCCAATTGAGCTCCATATAGCTGCAGCAGCCAGTCTTACCGATGTTATGCAGGAACTGGCAGCGGTTTATGCGCAAGAACATCCCGAGGTAACCATTACGTTCAACTTCGGCAGCAGCGGTGCGCTCCAACAGGCCATTGAGAACGGCGGGCAAACCGATTTATTTTTCTCTGCCGCCGCTAAGCAAATGAACGCATTGGAAAAATCTGGCAATCTGCTGGCAGGCACGCGCAAGGATTTACTAGAAAATTCACTCGTGCTGATTGTACCGCAGGACAGCAGGCTTGAACTGAACGCCTTTGCAGACCTCAGCCGTCCTGAACTCAAGCACATCGCCATTGGTGACCCAAGCAGCGTACCTGTCGGCCAGTACACCGAGGAAGTACTAACCAATCTGGGAATTTCCGATGACCTAACAGCAAAAGCCGTCTATGGTTACGATGTTCGTCAGGTACTGGCCTGGGTAGCAACCGACGAGGCTGACTGCGGCATCGTCTACGCCACCGATGCGGCCAGCACTCCGCAGGTAAAAGTCGTGGCTGCAGCTCCTGCCGGAACACATCAGCCTATTATCTATCCGGCTGCCGTTCTTCGTGACACCAAACATCCCGAAGAAGCCACCGCCTTTCTTGCTTTCGCCGCTTCGGAAAAAGCCCGCGCCATCTTCACCAAATATGGTTTTATTTGCAAGTGAGGAAATGTATGGAACTTATCGTATCCCTGGAAAAAAAACTGCCGGCTTTCACCTTAAAGGCTGACTTTACCTTAAAAGATGAAGTCTTTGCCCTATTAGGCGCGTCCGGCTGTGGCAAGAGCATGACACTCAAATGCATTGCCGGCATTGAAAGGCCTGACAAGGGCCACATCGTACTGGATGGAAAAGTCCTGTTCGACAGCGAACAACAGATTAACCTACCGCCACAAAAACGGCAAATTGGCTATCTGTTTCAACATTACGCACTCTTTCCGAATATGACCATTGCAGAAAACATTCGTTTTGTCATGCCCCCCAATACCGCCCACAACGATAAAACGATACAGAAACTCCTAAATACCTTTCAACTGACAGACCTTGCAGACACCTATCCTGCAGCGCTCTCTGGCGGTCAGCAGCAACGGGCAGCCCTGGCCCGCATTTTGGCCACCCCGGCCAAAATCCTGCTATTGGATGAACCGTTTTCTGCTTTGGACAGTTATCTGAAAGGACAGATGGAAACCGAGCTCATGGATATACTGCCAGCCTACGGCAGAACCGCAATCCTCGTCTCTCATGACCGTGGCGAAGTTTATCGCCTGGCGGATAAGGCTGCTGTCATCAACCAAGGCAAAATGGAAACTCCGCAAAACACCAAAGACCTTTTCCATAATCCACAAACACTTGCGGCCACACTACTGACCGGCTGTAAAAATATTTCCCGCGCCCAACGCATAGATGACCGGCATATCTACGCCCTGGATTGGGATTTGCCCTTGAAAACAGTTGCCGAACCTTCATCCCAAATAAAATACACCGCTATCCGGGCACATTTCCTGACCGCACAGGAAAAAACTGCCGGGGAAAATGTTTTTCCCATGGAGGTTGTGCGCGTGATTGAAGATACATTTTCCTATATCGTCATGGTCCGCCCTCAAGGAAAAGCGGTAAAGCCGCTGCGTTGGGAACTGGACAAACAGCAATGGCAGCAGTTGAAAAAAACGACACTTTATCTCTATCTGCCACCTGAGCAGATTATGATGATGAATAGTTAACGAGGTACAAAGATGCTTGACTGGAATCCCCTAATCATCACGCTGGAAACAGCAGTCACCGCCACAACCATCACCTTTTTTATCGGCATTTTTCTGGCCTATGGGGTTATGCGTATGCACAAAGGCCAGGGCCTCATGGATGCCATTATCACGCTCCCCCTGATCTTGCCGCCCACAGTAGTCGGCTTTTTTCTGCTGTTGCTATTTGGCAAACGCAGTTTTATCGGCCAAGCGCTGCTGCAATGGGATATTCATCTGGTTTTTACCTGGCCCGCTGCTGTTATTGCGGCAATTGTTGTTTCCCTCCCGCTTATGTACCGCACCACCCGCGGTGCTTTTGAACAATTGGACCCGAATATCATCTATGCCGCCCGTACGCTTGGGGTATCGGAATGGCGCATTTTCTGGCACATTCTCCTGCCAAATACCCGGCAAGGGATTCTGGCCGGACTGGTTCTGTCCTTTGCCCGGACGATAGGTGAATTTGGCGCTACCATCATGTTTGCCGGCAACATTCCCGGACACACCCAGACCATGTCCACCGCTATATACGCCGCTGTTCAAGCCAATGACTATGCCCTCGCCGAGAAGTGGGCGGCCGGTATCATCCTGTTTTCTCTGTTGTTCATCCTTTCGCTAAATCACTGGCTGAACCGGCAAACTCGGAAAGCATTTTAAAGGTAACTCGACTTAGCCGGATATACATTAAAATAGGCTACTGTAATGCGTGGTTTTCACATTACAGCAGCCTATTTTTTATCCGTTACCGCTTTTTCGCCATCAGCCATTTAACCTGACGCAGGAAATCAATCATGCTGCAGGCAATCACATTCTTCTCACTCATCAGCTCTTTTAAGCCATAAATGTTCTGGCGCATCGTGGTGACCAAACCACCTACGGAGCCTGCGCCTTCAGCTACTTCGCCCATCATATTACTGGTCTTATGGATGCCATCCACAATCCGATGACTGTAATCGCCTACACTTTCTGTACTCTTGGTCACATCGGCAAAACTCTCCTGCACTTTGCCCACAAAGGTGGCATTTTCCAATGTTTTCTGCCGGGTCTGCTCAATAGCCTGACTCATTTCACCAATGGATTGATACAAGGCATTGATATTCGTATCAATCCCCTCGACCAATTCTTTGGTCGAAGCGGCCAGTTCGCGGATATTTTCAGCCACAATGCTGAAGCCACGGCCTGCCTCACCTGCCCGCGCGGCTTCAATAGAGGCATTCAATGAGAGCAGGTTGGTGCGGGTCGCAATGCCCTCGATCCCTTCCGACATCTTCTTGATGTTGGCAAACTTTCCTTCCACTTCCTGAAAGACCGCATTGATTTCGTCGAGCTTCCCTTCTATCTCCTGCATCTTTTCCGACAATGCACCGATATCATTGCCCGCGCCGCTGACCACCGTTCGGGAATTATCCATGATTGTGGAAATATTTTGGGCATATTCCTCCAGATTATTAAAATGTTCATTCAGATAGGTAAAGTCCTCGTTGACCTGACCGATTCCGGCATAGGTTTTCTGCATTTTGCGGACATATTCAGCAATACCGGCTTCCGCCTGGGTAAGCTCGTTCATGCGCTCATCGAGATAGTCAATGCCATAAGCAATCTGCTTATCCACAGCCGCCGTCGTATTCGGCATACTTGCAGCTTTTACTGGTCTTGATGGTGCATTATCCGACGCCTGCGTCTTTTTTTCTGCTGACCTTTGGTTATAAAACGGCTCCTTTTTTCTGCCAAAATCAAAGATTCCCATAACACGCACCCCTTACTCAAAAACAGCGGCAATCATGGTCTGGTTGAAATGCTGCTCGTAAATCTGCTCACCATATCCACCCCAGCCGATATAATCACCAAGCACCGTTCCCATGCTGCGGAAGAATTCATCTGCATAGCCCTCACTTTCAAAGAGCAGGGTACGCGCCAGACAATTCACCATAATCGACAGCGACGGACGAGGCACATCCTGCTTGATTCTCTGCATGGTCTCCCGATTGACCTGCCGATAATCATCCGGCTGCAGCATGACAATCTGATCATTTTCGTAGATACGTGCATGATACTTCATCGTCTGCCGGTCGGCATCCATATCATCATTGGCAATGATGTACATATCCTTACCGATGATACGCCCTACCGGATTGCTGTCCAAAAAGTTCCGATCCATCTGCGAAGTTGTAAGTCCGTGCATCTTTGCTTCCATTTCCGAAGCCGGACGACCATCATAGGCCATGACCTTACGCGTAAACGCATCGACCTTCGTAGCCGTCAATGGTTCGCAGATGGGCTTGTAGATATTTTCCCGATAAAGATGAATGCGGCCGCCCAGATTGCGGAGCAGCACAAATACACTGGCCTTTTCATAAACTTTGCCATTTAAGGAAACCAATGTCTTTTCCGCTAAGCCGCGGTCGCCTGCCGTACCGCCAAAAACAGGGATATGCTCTTTTCGCAGTACGGAATTTAACACCGCCAGCACCGATTCCTCGCAGGAAATCAAGCCATTTGTCGCGGTTAGACAAATCGTATCATCTGCGCGATGGGTGCCCAGTTTCCGTACAGCTTCCTGCACGCGCTCCACATACTTGAGCGGGCAGCAATCTGCCTCCTCCAAGACATTTCCCACACATTCAATGCCACTTTCAATCGCCAACACTTCCAACGTATCGTGAAAGATGCCCGCATTGGAAAAAGCCGCTATCGAAGTTGTCCCCATGACAATGCTATGGGGAAACCGCGCCTGCATCTTTTGGCTGGTCTCAGCAAAAGCGGCCACCGTCGTTGTAAACCAAACAAACTTTGCCTGCGTCATGGTCTGGCAAGCCTGGCTGATGGCATTGTCCACCGGCGTTGCCTGACTGCGTCCAATCTTATAGTCCATAGCGTTCTCCTTTATCTCGCAAAACTCTATTGACTATTTCGACTATTTAATCATTTTTTTCCTGCTGTAAGGAAAAAATAGTTAAACTGCCTGCATATACCCCTAAAGTAGTATTGTGATTTTTATTTTATACTTTGGTGGTATTGGCATGGATGATGTTCAATCGTATAATATTTTTTGTCACTTGGGGAAGTGATGACACACACATGCCTTTATAAGTAAGAGTGGGGAAGCTTTGCAGGTAAAGGAATTATACGATAGAAAACGCAGGTTCTGAATCAACCTGCGTTTTTTCGTGTCCATATTTCATGATAACAATATCGCCAAGGCAATAATGGTTAAAACCAGCCCCTGCACAATGCCCAAAATCCGATTCAAATTCTTAGTGCCCAAAATAAACGTCCGGACTCTGCCTGCACAAAGGGCAATACCCGAAAAGATAACAAACGCCTGCAAGGCAAAGACCGCCCCTAAAAGGGCGATATTCCAGGCAAAATCCGCACTTGCTGCATCCACAAACTGCGGCAGAAACGCCAGAAAAAAGAGCAGTACCTTGGGATTTAAGATATTCATCAGCACCCCACGGCGATAAACCGCCCCATAAGATGACGTTTCATCTGCCTGCCCCATCTGCAGCTCCCCCGTTTCATGAAAAGCTTTCCATGCCAGATACAAGAGATAACCTGCCCCGACGAATTTTAGCCCGGCGAAAGCCACAGGCGAGCTTTGAATAATTGCCGCAACGCCTAAGATGACCAGCCCTGTATGAAAGACAATACCACTGGCCAGACCGGCACTCAGGAAAACACCGCTTTTTGCCCCACTAGCGAGGCTCTTGGCCAGCAGATATAGATTATCCGGGCCGGGTGCTAAGGTCAGCAGTACAGACGCGGTCAAAAAATAGCTTAGCGTATTTATTTCCATAATCGTCTCCTCTCGTGTATAATAGTAAGGTATTTTTTTATCAAAGGAGATGTTTTTTTGTATATCGAATATATTACTCTGGGCGCAGTATTGCTGCTCAGTTACCTGGGACATAATATGACGGTGGTCTATGCCACAGCCATTGTCTTGGGCTTAAAGCTTTTGGGCTTGACCACTGCGCTAAATGCACTGGGTTCGCAGGGACTCAACTGGGGCATCATCATCCTCACCGCCGCAATCTTAGTCCCCATTGCCAACGGCACCATCACCATCAACAATATGATTGATGCCTTCCGCACCCATGCCGGGGTAATCGCCATTGTCGCAGGTCTTTTAGCTGCGGTCGCAGGCGGCAGCGGTGTTGACCTGCTAAAAAATACGCCGGATGTGATTCCGGCGCTGATTATCGGCACCATGGCCGGCGTGCTTTTATTCCACGGCGTTGCCGTAGGCCCCTTGATTGCCGGTGGCCTGACCTACTTCGTGCTCTGGCTCATGAAAGCCTTTAGCTGATGCTGTTGCGGAAAGCCGCATTGCCCATGCAATAGGTCGTGCAAATGGCCACAGCCAAAGCATCGGCGGTATCATCAGGCTTGGGCGGCTCGGGCAGGTGCAAAAGTTTCGTCACCATATAGATGACCTGCTTTTTATCTGCCTTGCCATACCCCGTCACATCCTGCTTGATCTGCATCGGCGTGCGCTCCACGATGGGAATATTGTTTTTGGCCGCCGCGAGCAGCACCACGCCACGCGCCTGCCCTACGGGAATAGCTGTCGTGACATTGCGATTGAAAAAAAGTTTTTCAATGCCCATAATATCGGGCTTGTACTCCTTCATCAGCGCATCGAGTTCGTCGTAAATCTTGACCAGCCGGTCCTCCATGCGCATCTTGGGCGAAGTGAATACGGAACCGTATTTTATCGGGATAAGACGGCTGCCGCGGGATTCCACCAAACCAAAACCGCAGATGGCCGTACCGGGGTCAATTCCTAGTGCAAGCATTTAATTCCTTTCCAGAATATACAAATACAAAAGCCCGCTGGGCTGATGATGACTTTCCGCAGCTTTTGACAAGCCTGTCTATGGCGAAGGAAAGTTATCGTCAGCCCAGCGGGCGCCTTATTGCCACGAACGCAAAGCCTGTGGCCTTTTATTTTATTCTTCGTCCGTTTCGTAGTTGCTGTATACGTTCTGTACGTCGTCGTTGTCTTCCAGAGCGTCTTCGAGCTTCTGCATCTTTTCGGCATCTTCACCAGACAGTTTTACGGTGTTTTCCGGAACCATCGTGATTTCAGCGGAAGCCGTTTCGATACCCTTTTCAGCCAGAGCAGCTTCGATGGCGTCAAAAGCATCCGGTTCAGCGGTGATTTCGAATACATCGCCTTCGTCCTTCATGTCATCTGCGCCAGCTTCGAGCACGATTTCCATGAGTTCGTCTTCGTCGTCGAAAACTTCCTTTTCTACAACAAAGATGGCCTTCTTGTTGAACATCCAGCCTACGCAGCCGTCCTGACCGAGGTTGCCGCCGAACTTGGAGAACAGGTGGCGCACATCAGCAGCCGTACGGTTGCGGTTGTCCGTGAGGATATCGAGCATAACAGCCGTACCAGCCGGGCCGTAACCTTCGTAAGTGAGTTCTTCGTAGTTGCTGCCTTCAGAAGCGCCGAGACCCTTCTGGATAGCGCGGTTGATGTTGTCCTTCGGAATATTGTTGGCCTTGGCCTTGGAAAGAGCCAGTTTCAAACGCATATTACCCGTGGGGTCACCGCCGCCCGACCGCGGATGGCGTCGTTGGCGCCTTTTTTACGTTTAATGTTGGCCCATTTGGAATGTCCTGACATGCAAAATTCGCTCCTTTTGCTTATTTACCCTCTTATGAGGAAATTTTCGTTAATAACTCTAACAGTATACTACGATTCCACGTTATCGTCAAATTTGACAGGTCAATTCAGCCCTACTTCTCCCGACAGATTTTCCTGCCATTCTTTTTCCTTAAATCCTACAAGGACTTTCTCGTCCCCCACGAGCAGCGGACGCTTGACTAACATACCATCCGTGGCAAGAAGTGCATATTGTTCATCCTCGCTCATGGTGGGCAATTTATCCTTAAGCCCCAGTTCCTTGTATTTGAGACCACTTGTGTTAAAGAATCTTTTGAGCGGCAAACCACTCTTTTCATGCCAAGAGCGGATTTCCTGTTCCGTGGGATTGTTCTCTTTGATGTCCCTCACCTGTGCGGCAATCCTGTTATCTGCCAGCCACTTCTCCGCTTTCTTGCAAGTGGTACACCGGGGATAGCATACGAAAATCACTTCATTCATCTCTGAACCTTCTTCCTGTTAAGAATGGGAATCACATTTACCAGTGGTTCTTCATAGGGATGAACCCTATATATGGCATTCAATGTCCGCTCCAAATCTCCTGCAAGGATATTGACTTCCACCTTGATTTCCTCTGCCTCACTCACCTCTCCTTCCGCTCCCAAGTAAGGATGGCTTCCCGGGAGCGGTCGCCATGCCCCCATCACCCTGCTGTACGCCATACAAGAATCATAATTCCCCATACGACCAGCACCGACGGATTGAAGTGCTGAACGCAAAACCGACAGATGTGCTTCGGGAACAAAAATCTCAAGTTTCAGTTCCTTGAATTCCAAAACCATCCCTCCAATCCTGTACTATATAACGCGCCGTAGATACCATATATAAATTCACCTTTCATCATTCATATTGATTTCCCAATGGCCACTATATCCACGTCCTACATACGACAACTGGGTAATCTTCTTAATCTCACGTTCAATAGTCTTTTTGCTTACACCGATTTTTTGTGCCATTTCTTCGCGCGTTACCTTATTATCCGCCTTCACCAGTTTCAATATCTTTGTCTCATATTTACTCTTTTTTTCTTGGGCGTCACCTTGGGCGTCACCTTGGGCGTCACCTTGGGCGTCACCTTGGGCGTCATTTTTTTCCTCACTATAATTCAAATTATACAGTATCAGCAAGAAATCCTTATGCTCTGCCATAAATATCGGCATTAGTGCTGCTGTCGTATGCTCTTGGAAATCGTAGTCTTCCAATATTTTCTTGAAGCCACTGCCTCTACGCTCCATGAGTTGCAGTCTACTGAAAACATCTGCCAGCACCGGATTTCTTCGTTGTGACGAAATATTCCGCAAGTCGCGACCTTCCAACGACGAACCATCCACCATTCCACCGGGAGAATAAATCTCCAAACGGTCATCAAAGATATCAATGTGGACTTCGCTGCCAACTATCAGATAATCCCGGTGAATAAGCGCATTGACCAGCCCTTCCATCACAGCACGCTGGGGATAATCCGGATATTCAATCCTATGAGTAGGTGTTTTCCGCCACGCTTTCCGATTATGACGCATGATAAAACTAAGTCCATCCTGATAAAGGGAAACAAGACCGCCTGAATACTCCTCATCATCAATGGCATCCATCAAACCAGACGCTTTGCTTAATCCATTCCATCTGGTACAAAATATCCGCGAGTGCCTTACCGGCGATTCATCAGCTAGCAGTGCCCCGGCATTGGTCAAATTACCATTATGATCAACCAAACCAAAAGATTCAAAATCCGTTTCTTCAAAAGATTTTCCCGTTCTTTGTTTATAAACGGAGCGCAGCTTCGTAAAGGCCATATCTTCAAACTTAAACCGTGACGGCAGACTGTCATAACTCTGCCCGCTTCCCCGAATCACCAGTTCACGCAGTTGCATGGGATTTGCGGGTACGCTTTCATTTCCCAAACGCACAAAGGCAACCAGCTGACCTTCACCGGAGTAATAATACGGCGTCTCATCACCTGTCATCACTTCAACAATTATCAGCTCTTTACCATCCATAGCTTCAAATGATAATTTGAATTTCGGGATTGGATTCATGCGATTTTTAATCGTCTCACTGATTATTTCCGCATCGCCCCTGGCATTTTCCAGTCCGATTACCGCATCATCATCGCTAACGCCAAAAATCAGCTTACCGCCAAAGGTATTGGCAAATGCACTGATGCTTTTCAACCAGCTCTTTGGTTTCTTCACTTCCAAAGACTGCTTCTTATCGTACTCTGTTGCTTCGCCAATTAAATCTCTAATATTCATAAAGCCTATCCCTTGCCCTTTATCTTACCCATTTATCCATGCTACAGGTAATCCACATATATAAGGAGTCGGCCATATTGAAATGACCAACTCCATATTTTTAACTGCTTTCTCAGCACTTATTATTTTATCACATTTCAACGTAATATAACACCTCACACTCTATGATGCTAAAAAGTCGTCAATGCATAACAACAGACAAAGAGGGATTATTCCTGCGCGTGTAAATCGCTTAGGAATAATCCCTCTTTGCCTGCCGAAGTTACAACAGCATTATTTTCTTCGATAACTTTACTTTACGATATCCCCATACATCTCCGGCCGCCGGTCGCGGAAAAGGCCCCAACTCAAACGGTCTTTGGCGTATTGGTCGAGGTCAAAGGAAGCGGTCAAAACCTGCTCGTCCGTGCGGTTTGCTTCAGCGATAATCGCCCCGGTATTATCCGTGATAAAGGAAGAACCATAGAAGCTCAGCGACGAGGACTGGCCGCCGTTTTCTGAGCAGGGTTCCACGCGTTCCACGCCAATGCGGTTAGCTGCCATTACCGGCACGAGGTTGCTGCCGGCATGGCCCTGCATACAGCGGCGCCAATGGGGCATGCTGTCGGTTTCGAGGATGGGCTCGGAACCAATGGCCGTGGGATAGAGCAAGATTTCTGCCCCCTGCAGGGCCATGGCACGGGCAGCTTCGGGGAACCACTGGTCCCAGCAGATGCCTACGCCCACCTTGCCATAGCGGGTATCCCAGACCTTGAAGCCCGTGTTGCCCGGCGTGAAGTAGAATTTTTCCTGATAGTAATGGTCGTCGGGAATATGCGTCTTGCGATATACCCCCATTACAGAACCATCCGCATCGAGCATGGCAATGCTGTTAAAGAGCCGCGTGCCGTCCTTTTCATAGAAACTGATGGGCATAGCCACGGCCAGTTCTTTGGCAATGGGCCGGAAATGCTGCACAGCCTGATTTTCCTCTACGGATGTGGCATAATCATAAAAATCATACTGCCGCTGCTGGCAGAAATAAGGGCGTTCAAAGAGCTCCGGCAGCAGGATTATCTGTGCGCCCTGCTCCGCGGCCTTGCGTACCAGTTGTTCAGCCTTGTTTATATTCTCACTTACACCTGCCACCATCTGCATTTGAATGGCAGCAACGGTTACTTTGCGCATTATCTCACCTCGTGTCTCTGCGTGATGGAAGGAATCTGCTGGGTCAGGCAATGGAAGTTGCCGCCGCCCACGATTACGGCTCTGGCAGGCAAGGGCACCACTTGGCGCTCCGGGAAACATTTCCCTAAGATACGCCGTGCCTCCCTGTCCATTTCATCACCGAACTGCGGCAGAATGACCTTGCCATTGCAGAGGTAAAAATTCACATAGCTGGCCGCCAGCCGTTCACCCGGCTCCCGCCTGTCCTCACCTTCCTCGAAGGTAAAGCTGTTTGCTTCTTCCTCGGTAATGCAGACAGGCTTTTGGGGAATGGGCAGTTTATGAATGATAAACTTACGCCCCTTGGCGTCCGTAGCTGCCTCCAATACCGCTAAATCCGCCTGACTCAGCGCATACTGCGGGTCAGATTTATCTTCCGTCCAGGCCAGCAGGACTTCCCCGGGCTTTACAAAGGCGAAGACATTATCCACATGCTCGTTGGTTTCATCATTATAGATGCCCCGTGGCAGCCAAATGACTTTTTCCGCGCCAAGATATTGCAGCAGCTTTGTTTCAATCTGCTCTTTTGACAGGTCAGGATTGCGCCCCTTGGACAGCAGGCAGGCTTCGGTCACAACGACCGTACCTTCACCATCCACATGAATAGAGCCGCCTTCAAGCACAAAATCACCGGCATCATAGATATCATCATGCAGGGCCGCGCACATCTTCTCCGCCGCCGCATCATCCTGCGCGTAATCGGGGTAAAGGCCGTCAAAATCGCCGCCCCAGGCATTGAAGCGCCAGTTGATGCCCCGGCGCTGGCCTTGGCCGTCAACGACATAGGTCGGCCCCATATCTCTGGCCCAGGCATCGTCCGTGGGAATCGCCAAGTAATGGATATGTTCCTGTGGCAGGTCACTCAGCATGCTTTCCGCCTGCGCGCGGTGCGCTTCATCCACCAGCAGATAAAGCTCCTCCACAGCCGAAATCTCGCGAATCAGCTCCACAAACACCGGCTGCACGTCAGCGCCCTTATTCGTCCAAGAGCCGGGCCGGGTAGGCCAAATCAGGAAGGTTCCTGCATGGGGTGCAAACTCAGCGGGCATATAAAAGCCATCGGCTTTGGGTGTACTATCCTTTATCCTCATGACAATCGTTCCTTAAAGTCCTGATAATCAAATTTTTTAACCAAAGTGCAATCTCCATTAGCAGCCATCTTCCAAATGGCAGGCAAAGCCATGCCATTGAAGGTATTGTTCTTGACCATGGAATAGATGGCCATATCCTCAAAATAGAGCCTGTTTCCCGGCAGGATTTCCCGGTCAAAGGAATAATCGCCAATAATATCCCCCGCCAGACAAGTACAGGAGGAAAGCTTGTAGGTATATGCCTTCTCCCCTGCTTCACCGGAATCCTTAAGCGGCGGCCGATAGGGCATTTCCAACACATCGGGCATATGGCAGGCGGCGGACGCGTCAAGGAGCAGGATATCTACGCCGTGATTCGTGACCGTATCCAGCACTTCCGTAACGAGATAACCCGCATTGAGCGCCACGGCTTCGCCGGGTTCCAAGTAGACTTCCACCGCATATTTATCTTTGACACCCTTAATCAGGTCAATCAATAGCTGACGGTCATAATCCGCCCGCGTGATATGATGACCGCCGCCCATATTGAGCCAATGAATGTTGTCCTTTTGCAGCCAACAGCCAAACTTCTGCTCTACGGCCTGCAAAGTCTCGGCCAAAGCATCACTATTCTGTTCGCAAAGGGTATGGAAGTGCAGACCGTCCAACAAATCCCATAGCTGAGGTTCAGCTTCTACCGCCTGGGCAAAATCCTCCGCCGTAACGCCTAAGCGCGAACCGGGTGCACAGGGGTCATAGATAGCATGGTCCTGCGTCGAACATTCGGGATTGATGCGCAGGCCAATGCCATGCGCAATGCCCCTTGCCTGCTGGACGTCCTTGACCTGGGCACCGAAACGGCGCAGTTGGGAAAAGGAATTGAAGATTACATGGTCGCAGATGGCGGCAATCTCCTCGATTTCCTCGGGGCGATAGGCAGGGGAAAACACATGGTTCTCCCCCTCCATTTCCTCATGCCCCAACTTGGCTTCAAACAAACCGCTTGCCGTGGCACCGTCAAGGTATTTGCCAATCAGCGGATATTCAGCAAACATTGAAAAGCATTTCTGCGCCAGCAGGATTTTGCAGTTTGCCGCCTCTTTGACCTGTTGCAAAATCCGCAGATTGTTCTCTAAGGCCTGCTCATCCACCACATAGGCGGGCGTGGGCACTTTGTCGATTTTCATGCGCATGCCTTAGTCCACCAACACCGGATTTTCTTCGACCTTCCAGGGCAGGCCCCATTTGTTGAGGGCTTCCATATACGGGTCCGGGTCGAACTCGTCCGTGGTGAACACGCCGGGCTTTTTCCACTGGCCCGTAGCGACGAGCATGGCGCCAATCATCGCGGGTACGCCAGTCGTATAGGAAATGGCCTGTGAGCCGACTTCCTTATAGCATTCCTGATGGTCACAGACATTGTAAATGTAGATGGAGCGCTCCTTGCCGTCTTTCTTGCCCGTAAAGATACAGCCGATATTCGTCTTGCCCTTCGTGCGCGGGCCAAGGGATGCCGGGTCGGGCAGCAGGGCTTTAAGGAACTGAATCGGCACGATTTCCTGCCCGTTGTAGTTAATCGGCGTGGTGGAAAGCATGCCCACGTTTTCGAGGCAGCGCATATGGTCCAGATAGCTCTGGCCAAAAGTCATAAAGAAGCGGATGCGCTTGACTTCGGGCATATTGCGGCCCAAGGCCTCGATTTCCTCATGGTGCAGCAGGTACATATCCTTCTTGCCCACGCCCTCGAAATCATACTCCCGCTTGATGCTCATAGCCGGAATCTCAATCCATTTGCCATTTTCCATATAGGAGCCTGGTCGCCGCCATTGCAGTCGAGGATATCAATGGTGTCGATGGTGTCAAAGTAATGTTTCTTGGCATAAGCGGCAAATACCGAGGTTACGCCCGGGTCAAAGCCTGTGCCTAAGAGTGCCGTCAGGCCCGCATTCTTGAACTTGTCCTCATAGGCCCACTGCCAGGAATAGTCAAAGTAGGCGGAGAAGCCCAAATCCTTGCAGCGCTTTTCGTAAATCTTACGCCATTCCGGGTCTTCCGTATCTTCCGGCTCATAGTTCGCCGTGTCGATATAATCCACACCGGCAGCCAGGCAGGCATCCATAATGGTCAAATCCTGATAAGGCAGAGCCACATTGAGCACAGCATCCGGTTTGTATTCTTTAATCAGCTTGGTCAGAGCTTCCACATCATCGGCATCAATCTGCGCCGTGGTGATTTTCGTCTTCGTCTGCCCCTGCAATTTTTCCTTCAAGGCATCGCACTTGGAAACCGTGCGGCTGGCAATCATCAGTTCATCGAATACCTCATCATTCTGACATACCTTATGGATAGCTACACTGGCTACGCCGCCGCAGCCGATAATCATTAATCTGCTCATTTCTTCTGTTCCTCCTCCGATAAAATATCCTCAACATATTTGGGCAGCATAAAAGCGCCCTTATGCAGATGGGTCGTATAATACCAGGTCTTGAGTCCGCGCTTGTTCCAACGCTTGGCGTCAAAATCCTTCAATGGATGGTACTTCTTGGACGCAAAACCGAACATCCAAAGCCCTGCCGGACAGGTCGGAATTCCCGCCTGATAAACGCGGCTCACGGGAAAGCTCTGATAAGCCTTGCGGTGCATGGCACGGAAGGCCGCCTCATCTTCATCATAAAATGGGCTGCCATGCTGATAGACCATGATGCCGTCATCATGCAGGGCACGATAACAGTTGCCGTAGAACTCGCGCGTAAACAGTCCTTCCGTATGGCCAAAGGGGTCAGTCGAATCGTTGATGATGAGGTCATACTTATCCCGGCAGCGCCGCAAAAAGCGCAGGCCGTCCATATTCGTAATCTTCACGCGCTCATCATCAAAGCCCTTGGCGGTTTCGGGGAAAAATTCCCGCGAAACCTCGATGAACATTTCATCCGGCTCCACCACATCGATGGACTCAATCTCGGGGTACTGGGTCAGAACTTTGGCTACACCGCCGTCGCCGCCGCCGATAATCAGTACATTTTTTACGTTGGGATGAACGGCCATGGGCACATGCACCACCATTTCGTTATAGATGAATTCATCTGCCTCCGAAAAGATAATTTCGCCATCGAGCACAATCATCCTGCCAAATTCCCGCGATTCAAACACATCAATGCGCTGATATTCACTCTGCTTGGAAAAAAGCTGCTTATCCACCCGCACAGAGGTCTTGACATTTTCCGTATCCATCTGGGAAAACCATATTTCCATGTATCTGCCTCCTTTTGACCAGTCAATCTGACCGGTCAAGTTGACTGGTCAAATTTCCGTCAAAATGCGCATTTCCCGGCATTCCAAGTCCTGCGTTCCCTGCAGGGAGCACCCCTTTTCCCGCGCGTATTCGATATAGTCGAGAATCTCCTGCGTAATGCGCTCACCCGGTGTCAGAATGGGAATTCCTGGCGGATAACACATAAGCATTTCCCCTGCTACCCGTCCTACAGTTTTTTCCAAGGGCAATTTCTCGCCCTGTGCATAGAATGCCTCCCGCGGACTCATCACGAGTTCCGGGGCAATGAACTCACCGCAGTAAAGTTCCTTTTTGTCCTTGCCGGCGCGGTCGGCAATATCTTCGAGCGCACCTACAAGCCGTTCGATATCGCGAATGCGGTCACCGATGGAAATATAGGCCAGAATATTGCCGATATCGCCGAATTCGATCTGAATATCGTACTCGTCGCGCAGCATATCGTAGACTTCAATGCCCGTCATGCCAATGCCCTGCGTGAAAACGGATAGCTTCGTCACGTCAAAGTCAAATACGCTGTCCCCGTCGATAAGTTCCCGGCCATAGGCATAAAAACCGCCAATCTCATTGATTTCCGCGCGGGCATATTCCGCCATGGAGCTGACCTTCTCAAAGGACTCACGGCCATGCAGGGCCAAATTGCGGCGTGACAAATCAAGGCTGGAAATCAGCAAATAAGAAGCACTCGTCGTCTGCGTCAAGTTGATAATCTGCTGCACATATTCGGCATCCACGCCCTTGCCGCAGAGCATAATGGAACTCTGCGTCAGACTGCCGCCGGATTTATGCATGGAAACTGCCGCCAAATCCGCTCCGGCCGCCATGCCCGAAATCGGCAGATTATCGCCAAAATAAAGATGCGTGCCATGCGCCTCGTCCACGAGCACCTTCATGCCGGCTTTATGGGCAATATCCACAATGCCTTTAAGGTCGGATGCGATGCCATAATAAGTGGGATTGTTGACAAAGATGGCCTTGGCCTGAGGATGCTCGCGGATAGCCCGCTCCACATCCGACAGCGCCATACCCGTGGCAATGCCAATCTGATGATTGACCCGTACCGGCACATAAACCGGTATGCCGCCACACAAAACCAACGCATTGATGACGCTCTTATGCACATTGCGCGGCAGCAGGATTTCTTCCCCCGCACGCACGGTCGCGAGCACCATCGCCTGCACCGCCGAGGTGGTACCATGCACCATAAAAAACGCTTTCTGCGCGCCAAAGGCATCGGCGGTCAGTTCCTCCGCCTCTTTGATTACCGAAACCGGATGACTTAAATTATCCAGCATCTTCATGGAATTGACATCGACGCCCACGCATTTTTCGCCCAGGAAATCCACGAGTTCCGGGTTGCCCCGCCCCCGCTTATGCCCGGGCACATCAAAGGGCACAACGCGCCGCTTGCGCAATTCTAACATGGCTTCGTAAACAGGGGCCGTATGTTGACTGATTCTATCCATTTTCCCCTCCCAGATAAAGATTCCGACAATTATCACTAATGTCGTTACTTCTAAAATTTTACAGTTTCTTAAAAGATTAAGCAAGTAAAATTATTTTATGTTTTTACCTATATTGTACATACGAATCGGTAGTTTATTGATTACAGCTCGATGTTCATAAAAAAAACCGTCTGGACAAGATTCTTGTTCCAAACGGTTCGTAGTAAAGCTCACGTAATAAAGAGAATCACTTTTTCTTGCATAAATAAATCAGCTCATAAACCACAGGCACAATGACCAAGGTCAACAGAGTCGATGTCAGTACACCACCAATGATGGCATGCGCCATAGGTGCTCTTGTTTCCGCTCCCGGTCCCAGCCCTAGGGCAATGGGCAGCATACCGAAGATGATGGCCATACTGGTCATAAGGATGGGGCGCAGGCGTATTGTTCCCGCCGCAACCAATGCTTCCTGGCAGCTAAGGCCTTGCAGCATGCGCTGTTTGGCAAAATCAATCAGCAAAATGGCATTTTTCGTAACCAGTCCCATCAGCATCATCATGCCGATAAGCGAGACAAGGCTTATCTCACTGCCCGCGATAAATAAGCCTGCCAATGCACCAATCAACGCCAGCGGCAGGGAGAACATGATGGCAAACGGCTCACTGTAACTTTCAAACTGTGCGGCCAAAATCAAGAAAATGAAGGCGACAGCCAGGCCCAGTGCCATGACCATATTGGCAAAGGAATCATCCATATCATTGCTGGCACCGGCCTGACCAACATTGTACCCGGCCGGCACTTGCATTTTCTCCAATTGCGCAAAAAATGCCTCGTTCGCCTCGCCCATTGAGGTGCCCTCGACATTGGCCGTCAGCCGGATTTCCCGCTGTCTGTCATAGCGGCGGATATCGCTGGCACTGGTCGTATACTGCCAGCTGGCCACCTGCGAGAGGGGCACCAGCATTGCCCGGCTGATAGCCTGGTGTTCGCTCGGCACATAGACCTGCCGCAGCATATCCGTCCGGCTGCGCCCATCACCGGACAAACACAGGCGGATATCGACACGTTCCTCCTTGTCGCTAAATTTCCCCACCGTGACACCCGAAAGCAGTGTCTGCATTGTCGTACCAACAGCCGCGGAGGAAATACCAAGGTCACTGGCACGGTCTTCACGCAATGCCAGATCGAGGTTCGGCAAGCCCGCGTGATACGTTGAGGCAATGTCCTGCACGCCTGGCACCTGCTCAAGTTCCTGCTGCACAGCATCGGCCAGCGATACCAGCTCAGCTGACGATGGTCCCGTTACCGATATCGCCAATGGCTTATCGTCACTTTCCACAAAATCTGCCCGCACGCCGGGGATAGCATTGAACCGCTGGCGTACCTCGGCAATGATTTCCTTTTGCGAGCGGCTGCGCTCTTTTTTCGGCACGAGCTGCACAAAAAGATTATGCTCACGGTTTGCGGTCGTCGCATAGACGTGCCGGACTTCAGGAATTTGCTGCAAAACCTGCGTGAGTTCAGCGGATTGTTTGTCCATCGTCTCAGCTGTCGCATCGGCTGCTGCCTGCACCTTGGTCGTGAACTGCGCCTGGTCAGCAGCCGGCATAAAGGTCGAGCCCAGCAGCGGATAAAGACAAAGGCTCAACAGGAACAGCACCAAAGCCGCGCCCAAGGCGCGCCCACGATAATTTTGCAAAAGCAGGCGCAAGTTTCTGCCATACCACGCGGTAACGCGCTCCAGCCTTTCCTGCCATAGTAGCCAAAGTTTTTGCAGACATTGAGGCATTGCCGGTTTACCGACAGGCAGGTAAAGCGCCGCCAGCATCGGCGTCAACGTAAACGAGACAAATAGTGACACGAGCACGGCAAACACAATCGACAGGCCGAATTCCTTGAACATCTGCCCGTCAACACCGGACATAAAGACCACGGGCAGAAAAACCGCCGCGACGGTAAAGGTCGTTGCCATGACCGCCAGCGCAATCTCCTTCGTACCATCGACAGCCGCCTGTTTAGCGTCTTTACCCATCTGACGGTGACGAATGATATTTTCGATAACCACAATCGCATCGTCAATCAGCAGGCCCACGGACAAGGATAAGCCGAGCAGTGACATGCTGTTGATGGAAAAACCCGCCAGCTTCATAAACAGGAACGTCGAGGCAATCGACGCCGGTATGGCCAGGGCACTGATGAGCGTACTGCGCCAGTCGCCCAGGAACCAAAAGACAATCGCGACGGCAAAGATACTGCCGATGATGAGATCAAACCAAACCTCGGCAATCGACTCCGAAACACGCGCCGCATCATCGCGCACCAAATGCAGCTCCATCCCGGCAGGCAGTTCCCCTTGCAGCTGTTCCAGTTCCTGCTTGACGGCAATTGCCACTTTGACCGCATTGCCCCCCGACTGCTTGCCTATAGCGATGCCAACAGCCGGCTGGCCATCATAACGCGCAGTCGAAGTGATATCCTTTATCGTATCCTTGACTTCGCCAACCTGCCAGAAATAAATCGGCGTATTATCCCGCACAGCCACGATAGCCGTATCAAACTGTTCCACCGCCGTGAAATGACCCGCTGTACGCACGGAAAGCTGCTGCGCATCTGTTTTTAATTTACCGGCCGGCACGTCCTGATTGACCAGCCGCAGCTGAGCAGCTATCTCAGCCGGTGCCAGTCCAAACGTATTGAGCTTTTCCTGATCGAGCAGCAGCTGGATTTCACGTTCCTGACAGCCGCTAACCGTCACCTGCCCAACACCGTTTATCTTCTGCAAACGCGGTTTCAGCACATCATCGACAAAAATACTGATTTCCCGCAAATTTGCCGTATCCGCAGTGAGCGCTAGCGATACAACCGGCTGGGCGTTCATATCAAAACGGGAAATGACCGGTTCCTTGACCGTATCGGGAAGTTCACCGCGGATGGCGCTGATTTTATCGCGCACCTCCTGCGCGGCCTCGGCCGGATTGACACCAAAATTGAACTCCACATTGATTTCAGCCTGACCCTCGCGCGAAGTCGATTCAATATGTTTGACACCGCGCGCTTCGCCTATGGCTTCCTCAACCTTCTGCGTAACCTGCGCATCGACTTGCTCAGGCTGTGCGCCCTCATAGGTGATGCTGACCGATACATAGGGCAGACTCGTATCCGGCATTTCATCGACATTCATCCTGCCGTAATGAATGACGCCCATAAGAATCATCGCGATTAGAACAACGGTCGCCAAAACCGGCCGCTTGATACTAATTTCTGCTAAACTCATTCCTCAGCTCCTAACTGTACCAAATTGCCCTCTTTCAATTTGTCGAGATTATCGGTCAGAATAACCATTCCTTCCCTAAGCCCTTCGGTAATCTCGATACGGTCGCCGATGATATCCCCTGCCTTGACACGAACCTTCTTTGCCCGATCCTCCTCAACGGTAAAGACATACTGCAGACCCTTTTCGCCCAGCACGGCCTTCTGGGGAACTGTCAGCACCGGCTGCGGTTCCCCCAGCTCCAACTGCACCTGCACAAACATGCCCGGTTTCAGCAGCAACTCCGGATTCTCTACGCGAATCTTGACACGGAACATGCGGCTTTCCTTGCCTGCTACGGGGCTTATCACATCAACCACACCGCCAAAAACCTTGTCCGGATAGGTATCGACCATGACATTTACAGCGCCCCCCATCTTAAGATACGCCATATCACTCTGCTCGACCTGAATGACCACATGCACAGCATCAATCTGTTCCACCGTCATAACCGAATTACCGGCCACAACATTCTGCCCGTTCGTCAGATTCTTATTGGCAATGACACCATTCACCGGGCTCACCACAGTTGCCTCGGCCACCTGCTTTTCGGCACTGCTGCGATTCGCCAGCGCCGAATCGTAATCGGCCTGACTGGCCAGCATCTTCGTACGCGCACTATCCAGTTGCTGGCGCGAATAAGCCCCTGTTTTATAAAGTGCTTTGCTGCGCTTATAATCCTCACAGTCATTGGCGTATTTGGCCGCCATCTGGTTGACACTGTTCTGCGCAACGCGCAGTGCATTGCGCAGCTCGACGGAATCGAGCACAAACAATGCCTGCCCTGCGCTTACAGACTGTCCATCCTCCACCAGTACCTGCGTGATTTGCCCGGAAAAACGACTGCTGATAATGGATGAGGTCAGCCCCTCTACCGTCCCTGAAAGCGGCATCATCGCCGGTTTCAGGATAGTTGCCGCCCGGTCCGTCGATACGGCCAATGGCTGCTGAACGGGAACTGTATCTTCCGCACCGCCCATCCGCCAGCCCATAATGCTTAAAACAATTGCCAGCAGCCCCAGCATCGCTATCCGCGTTTTGTTTCGCTTTATTTTCTCCATATATTATTCCTCCCATTTTGTGCATAAAAAAGCGCCCGGTTTCCACGTACTCAAAAAGTACGTAAAAACCGAGCGCACTCGGCACCTTATCTGACAGGCGGCCTGCAGGCATAAGCCTACGATCCCCAGTGCTACGGCACTCTGTCCTCCGGTGACCCATTATTTAGTTCACTAGCGTGTGATAACTCTGTATGGCATATTACCACACAGATATCGTTTCGTCAACTCCCGCAACATATTCAATATATTAATGCACTTGCGGCGTCTGCACCGGTACTGCCACCGTGTTGCCATGGAATTTCAGCACCGTGGCAATCAAAAGATTCAGCACAAAGCAGGCGCCAAAGAAGTACAAGGTATCTGCATAACTATGGGTGTGTTCCCAAAACCAGGCTACAATGGTGGGCCCCACGACACCGGCTATGCCCCAGGCTGTGAGCACGCGGCCGTGGATGGCACTGAGTTCCTTTGTGCCAAAGATATCGGAAAGATAGGCCGGCATGCAGGAAAAGCCACCGCCGTAACAGCTGATAATCAGAAACACCAGCATCTGGAACAGCATGGCATCACGCGTACCTGCCAGCAGCCAGAACGCAGCTGTTTCCAAGGCAAAGAAAACCATATAGGTAAGCCCGCGCCCCAGATAGTCCGAAAGGGTTGACCAAAGGATGCGCCCGCCGCCATTTAAGAGGCCGATAATGCCCACCATCGAAGCTGCCTGTGCCGCATCCATGCCCGTGACCTGCTGCGCCATCGGCGAAGCCACCGCCAACAGGCCAATGCCGCAGGTGATGTTGACAAAGAAGATCCACCAGAGAGCACCAAACTGCCAGGTCTTGATGGCTTCGGCCGCCGTAGCACCATGCTGCAGTTTCTTGACTACGGAACTGCCCTCCGGCAGTACCGGCGGCTGCAGATACATGGCCGATGAACCAATCAGCACCATATAGACCGTCCCCAAAATCAGAAAATTTTCCACCAGACCGAAGCGGGCAGTCAGATACTGCATCACCGGCCCGGCAAGCAAGGCCGCAAAGCCAAAGCCCATAATGGCCAGCCCTGTGGCAAAGCCACGATGGTTGGGAAAATACTTAACCAAAGTCGATACCGGCGTAATGTAGCCCACGCCCAAACCGATGCCGCCAATCACACCATAAAAGAGATATAAGAGCGGCAAACTGTGGAGATAAAAAGCCAGCGCCGTGCCAAACATCCCCGTACCAAAGAACGCCATGGACAAAAGGCCGCTTTTCTTCGGACCATGTTTTTCCACAAACCGCCCCAAGAAACCTGCGGACATGCCCAAAAACAGAATAGCCAAAGAAAACGTCCAGGTCGTCTCCGACAGGCTAAAGCCCATCTCCGCCATAATCGGACGGGTCAAAACACTCCAGGCATAGACGCTGCCGATGGAAATATGAATTCCCACTGCAGCCAGAGCAATCAACCAACGATTCCGCATGAAAACCATCCTTTCTGCTGTATAAACAGCAACCGAAAAGAGATTTTTCCCAGCGGGCAAAACAAAAACCGCCTGGACAAAAATCTCTGCCCAGACGGTCGGCTTATCTTAACCATACAGTGCATGTGGTCATTTCCACTAATCCGTCAGCCCTGCATGGCCTATTTACTTTTGTAATTAGTATATCAGCATCCACGGGATTATGTCAATGAAATTTCTTCATCCAGGGCGCGTTGCCATCTCCTCCACGACTTGATAGAGATAGCCCAAAGCAGAATGCATTTTTTCCAGAGACAAATCCACACCATAGCGCAGTTCGAGTCGGCCTATTCCCTGCTTCATACCGTCCTCTTGCCCCTCTGTCCGCAAATCGGCAAAGGACAGTTGGCGGATGTAGTCCTTGCTGAGATTCTGCATGCCCAGACCTATGAGGCGCACCGGCTGGCGCTTTACCTTTCGCAGCAGTTCGACCGCAATTTTGTAAATCTCATAGCCGTCATCGGTACTTTCGCAGGCCTGGGAACGGGTAATAGATTTCATATCCCCATAGGTAATCTTCAGTGTTACTGTCCGGCCGTAAAGGCCCCGCTTCTTGAGTCGTTCATCCAGATTGCGGGCCAAAATCAGCAGCACATCCTGCAAAAAGAAAAAGTTCCGCTGGTCCTTCTGAAAGGTCATTTCCCGGCTCAATGACTTGGCATCGGCGGCATCATAATGAATCACCGGCCGTTCATCCAACCCTAAAGCAGAATTGAGGATAAAGCTGCCGTGTTTTGGTCCAAACATTTCCAACACCTGTTTCGACTTGGCAATAATATCTTTGACCTTATGAATGCCATAGCTATTTAATTTTTCTGCCGTGCGCTTGCCAATGCCAAAAATCACGCGGATATCCCGGCCGCTAATCAGCTGACAATACGACTCCCGGTCAGGAATCACAAAAAAGCCGTCCGGCTTCTTCTCCTCACTGGCCATCTTGGCCGCCGACTTGGAATAGCCGATACCCACAGAGCAGGTCAGTCCCGTCTCGGCCTTTACCCGGGCTTTTATCAAAAGTCCCAGTTCTTCGGGACTATGAAAATTTTTTACAGAACGGGTAACATCCAGATAACCTTCATCACAGGCAATGTACTCCGTAACATCTGCATACGTTTCCCAAATATGATGAAGTTCCGTTGATATCCGACGGTATTTTTCATAGTCACCGTGCATAAAGACTGCCTGCGGGCAAAGCCGATAGGCTTCCTTGATATTCATAGCCGAGTGGATACCATACTTCCGGGCAATGTAATTACAGGTGGAGACAACGCCTCGCTCATGGGGCTTGGCACCGATAATTACCGGCCTGTTCTTTAGTTTAGGATTGTCCCGGATTTCCACAGAGGCAAAAAAAGCATCCATATCCACATGTATGATGACACGCTTCATAAAAAGCCCCTCCACTTTGTGTAATCATCTTACACAAAGTGTAACATAAAGGCAAAATTCAGGCAAGATAATTACACACTGCGACCTGCTCCTCATTGCAAAAAAATCCGTTGACAGAACAAAGGTCAACGGATTTTTTTGATAAATAGCAGTTTGCCAGTACGTGCTGAAATTTTTTTGTTACAGCTCAGTTTGGGCGGAGGTGGTAATACTTTTCGCCGTTGCACTGAATGACCCACAAGTAAATTTATGGACTGTTTAGTTACCTGCGCCGGGCAGGCCGGCGGCGCGTATGTTCAGCCCAGTATTTAGTCTATGCCGTTTGTGGGCCAGTCCTCACTGCGTTCGGACGTCGTTCCTCGGCGAAAAGAATCACCACCTCCGCCTAAGCGATGTTCGTATAAAACGGCACTTTCACGGTGACAAGCAACAAGCACATCGATGTTCTTGTTACGGGAGCAACGAGTTCGTGACAATAGGCTAATCCGCAACTTGGGGCAAACGGGGAAGTGATTTTTCTGTAGGGAGCGACTGCCTGAACGCAGTGAAGGCCGGTCCCTTGTAGAACATAGCTAAGCAAATACGCTGAAAGAAGCGCCGTTGGCCTGCCCGGCGCAGGTAACTGGACATCGCTATTTAACGAAGGGGTCGTTTAGCGGAAAACAGAAAAATTACTTCCCCGTTCGCCCCTGACTACGTATGACCAAGATACCTTTAGCACGAACTGAACTCCCCAACAAACTGCAATTTGGTGTTTAACGCAGCCGCATTACCCCATACTGCACTTTGCTATACCGTCCCCCAGCCCGTTCCGTAAAGCCCAAACGCGCAAACTCCCAGCTTTTGCTGGATTCTTTAAGCACCACGCGCTGTCTTGCCACTCTGCGGGCTTCGGCGATAGTCTCCAATGTCAGCGGATTTTTGTTGGCCACGGGCCGCAGGGGCGCAATGTTTTTGCTCTCGGCAAAGGGATGGCGGAACATGGGGTCAAAATAGATGACATCCACGGATTTGTCCGGCTGGGCTTTGAGGTATTCATACGCCTCGGTGCAGACGGTCTTTACCCGGCGCATGGCTGCAATAATCTGTTCGGTGTCCTTTTCATAATTGGCCAATCCATAGCCCACCACCGCTTCAATCAGCGGCTGGGATTCAAGGCCGGTAACGCTGCCGCTCTCGCCCACTACAGCACTGGCCACAATGGCATCTGCGCCGAATCCCAATGTACAATCCAGCACATCCATGCCCGGTTTTAGCCCCATAGCTTCCGCCATGCGGTCGCCATCGCCGAAGCGCAGATTTTTCATGCGCAGATGTGCCATATTGGGATGAAAAAACAGTTCCGCCTCCGGCGTCACGAGCGTCAACAGACCTTTTTTCGCCACCAATGCAAACTTAGCGTCATAGCTTTGGCAAAGCTCTGGTATATTCGTGCGCCCGCGTTCGGCGTAGGGAATATTCAGCCGCTCTGCCATCTCCCGGGCCAGTTTTTCACTGGGGCGGTTCCATTTGCGGCCAGTGGTCGCTATGGCTGACAATTTATTTTCGTTCAATATCTATCCATCACTTTCTCAAAAACCAAAACCTGTCCGCTTGAACATCTTGGCTAAATCTTCACTGCTGAATTTCAAAATCGTCGGGCGGCCATGCGGGCAGGTATAGGGAAAGGCCGTCGTAGAGAGCTCATCGAGCAAAATCTCCATCTGCCGCATATTGAGTTCTTCGCCCGCCTTGATGGCCGCCCGACAGGCGGTTGTCGCCAGACACGCCTGGCGGATTTCCTTGGCGGTTGTCTCATGCATATTGCCCAAATCCGTCAGGATTTCCCGGATAATATCCTCGGCCTCTCCCACAGGCACATCAGCCGGTACTTCCATCAGGCGGTAGTCAAAATCGCCTGCCGCCTCCAAGTGGAAGCCCAATTTGGCAAAGAGTTCCTTGTTATCCTCCACCAATGCCGCCTCTTTGCGGTCAAAGGTCAGAAGCTGATGCACCAAAAGCTGCTGGGAAGGAATGCCATCTGCCATAGCGGAGAGCTTATCAAACAAGATGCGCTCATGGGCGGCATGCTGGTCGATAATGTATAGCCCTTTCAAATCCTGCGCGATAATATAGGTCAAGTCGACCTGTCCAATAGGAATCATGCGCCCTGTATTTTCAGTCGTCTGCATCGCAGCTGACTGGTCAACAGTTGACATGTCCATTTTTGACGGGTCATTTGACGCGTCAGCATTGTCAGTATTGGACAGGTCAGGCTGTGGACTGTCGGCTACCTGCTCATGGCGCTCCTGCGGCTGGTAATGCACCTGCCGCTCCTGCTGCAGCTGTTTCTGTGCTTCGGCAAAGCTTACCGCTGGTTTCACTGCCGGACGGCTGACCGCCTCATAAATGGTTTTAGGCTGATAGCTGCCGGAATGCGCCGGAGCAGATGATACTGCCGGTGCCGGAGCACTGGCCGGCACAAACTGCATGGGTTCCATGCTGTATTCCACTTTTGGCTTTTCTACCACAGCGGCCACTTCTGTCAGGCTGCCGGAACTTGGCCGGATGGCATCTAAGACCGCCTTGTAGACAGCCTTAAAGATACGGCTCTCGTCCTCGAACTTCATTTCGCTTTTCTGCGGATGCACGTTGACGTCAATCGTGCGCTGCGGCACTTCGATGTTGAGCACCGTGAAAGGGAAGCCGCTTTTCGGAATCAGCGAGCGGTAGGCATTGTCAATCGCCTTGGCAATGGCGCGGTTCTGAATGATACGGCCGTTGACGATAAAGGTCTGCCAAGTTCGGGAACTCTTAAGCATAGAAGGCTTGGTGATAAAGCCCGAAATCTTCAGGTCTTCATCCTCCAAGTTAAGGGTTAGCAAAGAGTCAGCCACCTGCCCGCCGTAAATCGCCTGCACGGTATCGAATAGATTGCCGTTGCCCGGTGTCACCACCGAGGTCTTGTTGTTGTTGATAAACTGAAAGGCAATATCGGGACGGGACAGCGCCAGCTTGATGATAAAATCGTTGATTTTGCCGCCCTCAGTATGGTTGGTCTTGAGAAATTTCTTGCGGGCGGGCGTGTTGAAGAACAAATCTTCCACCTTGATGCTCGTGCCCACATTACAGCCCATTTCGATGATATCCGGCGCCTTGCCGCCGCTGATTTCCACTTTCGTCCCCAAATCACTGCCCGGCTCACGGGTCAGCATGGTAAAACGGGATACGGAAGCAATCGTTGGCAGGGCCTCACCACGGAAGCCCATGGTGGAAATGCTGTTGAGGTCCGACACTTCCTGAATCTTACTCGTAGCGTGGCGCAGGATGGCCACAGAGGCATCTTCTTTGCTCATGCCCTTGCCGTTATCCGTCACCCGCATAAAGGATGTACCGCCTGCCATGATTTCGACTTCGATGCGGGTTGCCCCCGCATCCATGGCGTTTTCGATGAGTTCTTTAATAACCGATGCCGGACGCTCCACCACTTCGCCCGCGGCGATTTTGTTGATGGTGTTATCGTCAAGCACATGAATTTTCGTCATGCCTGTCCAGCCTCCCTTTTCGCCTGCTCCTGCAGTTTATAGAGTTCATTCATGGCCTCGAGCGGGGTCATGGTCATTACGTCAAGTGCGAGCAGCTTGTCGCTCAGGCTGTTTGCAAAGAGCGAGCCCATCATATCCATGGAAGCCGGAGCCTGCTTGGTTTCCGGCTTGGCATTTTCCACTGCGGGTACAGCGGTGGCCGCTTCCGATTCCAATTCGGCCAGAATATCCTCCGCCCGCTTGGTCACGCTCTTAGGCAGCCCTGCAAGCCGCGCCACATGGATGCCATAGGACTTATCCGCCGCCCCGGGCACAATGCGCCGCAGGAAGGCCACCTGCGTACCGCGCTCTTTTACAGCCACGCAGTAATTCTTGACGATATCGTCTTCCAAATCCGTGAGTTCATGGTAATGCGTCGCAAAGAGGGTCTTGGCATGAACCTTCTGTTCGATGTGTTCAATCACGGCGCGGGCAATACTCATGCCGTCAAAGGTACTCGTGCCGCGGCCGATTTCATCAAGGATGACGAGACTGTTCTTGGTGGCATATTTGAGTATCTGCGCCACCTCATTCATCTCCACCATAAAGGTACTCTGCCCGCTGACGAGGTCATCGCTGGCACCGATACGGGTAAAGATTCTATCCACCGGCGAAATCGTTGCCTCGCGCGCCGGAATAAAGCTGCCAATCTGCGCCATCAGTGTAAGGAGCGCCGTCTGCCGCATGTAGGTGGATTTACCTGCCATATTCGGACCGGTAATCAGCATGATTTCACAGCTGCTATGGTTGAGTTTCGTATCGTTGGGCACAAAGAGGTCACGCGTCAAAATGCGCTCAACCAGTGGGTGACGGCCATCTTTTATATCAATCTCACCGTTGTTTGCCATGCGAGGACGCACATAGTTATAGGCGACAGCGGCTTCGGCCAGACTTGTGAGCACATCGACGATGGCGATTTCATGGGCCGTGCCCTGAATTTCCGTCAGGCGGCTCTTGATGACCTCGCGCACCTCGGTAAAGAGGTTGTACTCAATGCTGACAATCTTTTCCTGTGCGCCGAGAATCTTGGTTTCAAATTCCTTGAGTTCTTCGGTGATATAACGCTCGGCGTTAGCCAGTGTCTGCTTGCGGATATACCTGTCCGGCACCAAATCCGCGCCACTGTGGCGCACTTCGATATAGTAGCCAAAGACCTTGTTGTAACCGATTTTAAGCGAGCGGATGCCGGTTTCTTCCTTCTCCCGCTCCTCGATTTCCTGCAGCATGGACTTGCTGTCATGGGCAATGCGCCGGTATTCGTCGAGGTCTGCATTGTAACCGTCCTTGATGATGCCACCATCACGCAGGGAAATGCCTGGTTCTTCCACGATGGAACGCTGGAGTAAATCCACCAAATCGTCAAATACATGGATATTCTGCTGACAGTTCACCAGCACATTAGCCTGCACGCTTGCCATCTTATTCTTAATGGCAGGCAGACTCATCAAGGAGATTTTGAGGGCGATAAGGTCGCGGGCGTTAGCCGTGCCCACCTCAATGCGCGTAAGCAAACGCTCAAAGTCGTGAATATCCTTGCAGGCTTCCCGCAGGCCTCCGCGCAAGGAAAAGTCCTTCGTGAGTTCTTCCACTGCATCCAAGCGCTGATTGATGGGCAGGATGTTTAAGAGCGGATATTCGAGCCATTTTTTCAGGAGGCGGCTGCCCATGGCCGTGTTGGTGAAATCGAGCACATCGAGCAAAGTATCCTTCTTGCCCCCATCCCGCAGATTGCGCGTGATTTCGAGATTCCGCAGGGTGTAGGTGTCAATGACGAGATTTTCCGAGGCATCCAGAAAAGCCAGCTGATTGAGGTGGGTTAAATCCGTCATCACCGTATCATGGAGATAATCCAAGAGGGTTGCCACCGCTTCCTTGGCCCCCTCGTCACTTGGCCGCACATCAGCGGCAAAATGCTCGATAATCCGGTCCTCCACTGCCGGAGAGATTTCGTCAATCATGGTATAGGAGGTTGCGGGCAGGCGCAAATCCGTAAATTCCTTGAGGCTTGCCATAAAGGAGGGCTTGCCCACCACGAGTAGTTCCGGCATGGCCAGACGGTAGAGCTCATCGTAGAGCATCTGCTCCCGGCTGCCGCCGCCATAGATGCCATAGAAACATTCACCGGTGGAAATATCGGCGCCTGCCAGGATAATCTGCTCCGTCCGCTCGTAGACCAGCGCAATATAGTTATTGGCCGAATCCTTGAGGGCGGATTCAGACAGTACCGTACCCGGCGTGATAACCTTGATGATTTCGCGCTTGGTCAGGCCCTTGGCCTTGGGGTCGCCAATCTGCTCGGCAATGGCCACCTTGTAGCCGCGGCTCACGAGCTTATTGATATAGCCTTCGGCGGCATGATAGGGCACGCCGCACATGGGCGCCTTATCCGTATTGCCGTTGCGGCTTGTAAGCGTCAGGCTCAGTTCCTTGGACACAATGCGGGCGTCATCAAAGAACATTTCGTAAAAATCACCCAAACGGAAAAAGAGAATGGCCTCGGGATGCTGTTCCTTGGTGGCCAGATATTGCTGCATCATGGGTGTTAATTCCATGTAAGCACTGCACCTCCACTAAAATTGATAAAATAACGGCAGAAGCTCCCTCGCCAGAGGGAGCTCTCCTAATCTATATTACACACGAATACCTTTTAACACCCAGGTCTGCGGGTGCGTAATCTTCACGCTGATAAAATCACCGGGCTGCTCATCCTGATGATTAAAGAGTACGATTTTATTCGTTCTCGTATGGCCTGTCCAGACAGATTCATCATTCTTGCTGGGGCCTTCGACCATCACTTCCATAACCGAATCGAGCAACGCCTGATTCTTCTCGAGGCTGATTTGATTCTGCACAGCCATCAAGGCGTTGAGCCGTTCCTTCTTCACATCATCATCCACCTGATTATCCATCGTGGCCGCCGGCGTGCCGCTGCGCTTGGAGTAGATAAAGGTATAGGCCGAATCATAGCGGATTTCCTTTAAGAAATCCAGCATCTGTGCAAAATCATCTTCCGTTTCGCCCGGGAAGCCCACAATAAGGTCCGTTGTAAGTGATGCTTGCGGCAAGCGGGCACGGATTTTGCGCACAAGCTCCTTATAGCTTTCCACCGTATAAACACGGTTCATGGCCTTCAAGAGATGATTGCTGCCATACTGCACCGGCAGATGGATATGCTCACAGAGGTGCTCACCCGTGGCAATGGCCTCAATCACTTCGTCGCTCAAATCCTTGGGATGAGAGGTCATAAAGCGCACCCGCTTGATGCCTTCCACCTTGTCCACCATCTTTAAGAGTTCGGCAAAGGTCGCGAGCTTATGGTCCTTGCCATAGGAGTTGACGTTCTGGCCTAACAGGGTGACTTCCTTATAGCCCTGTGCCACAGCCTGCTCGACTTCCTTCACCACATCTTCGGGACGGCGGCTGCGTTCACGGCCGCGCACATAGGGCACAATGCAGTAGGTGCAGAAATTATTGCAGCCATACATAATGGGAATCCAGGCCGACAGCTTGCCATCACGGGCCACACGATGGTCTTCAGCGATAGACGGTGCCGTCTTGGCATCCAGTTCCGTATTGACCACATGACCGTGTTCGCGTTCGATTTCCTGCACAACCGCGTTGAGTTCATGCACCTTGCCCGTACCGAGCACAAAATCGATATGCGGTGCCCGCTTGATGAGCTTGTCGCTTTCCTTCTGGGCCATGCAGCCGGTGATACCAAAAATCAACTGCGGATTCTTGCGCTTGATGTTCTTGATTTCCCCGATTTTGCCATAGACCTTATCCTCCGCCGTTTCGCGCACGGCACAGGTATTGATGATTAAGAGGTCAGCTTCTTCCATCGGCGCATCATCGGCGAGGCGCTCATAGCCGATATCGGCCAGCTGCCCGGCCATGCGCTCGGCATCGGCCACATTCATCTGACAGCCATAAACCAAAAATTTGACATAGCGCTGGGCTTTGCCATCTATAATTTTCATACTTATTTATTCAGTCCTTCTATAAAAACTAACTCGATATATCATTGTAACAAAAGGGACCAATTTTGTCCAATGTATTATCTGTATTTTACCCAGGATTACGCCGCCAATTTGGCAAAAGCCCGATGGCTCAGGTAAAAGCCTGCCAGCGCATAGAAGGCAAGCACCGACAAGGACAGCCATTCTGCCCCGCCCCCACCGGCCAAACTGCGCAGCAGCATGCTGGTATGGGTCAGCGGCAAAGCCTCAATCACCAGGCGCAAGACGCCGGGCAAGGCCTGTGTGGTAAAGAACGTGCCACAGAGAAAGGACATGGGCAGCAGGATATAGGTATTCACCTGGCTCATTTCCTCATAGGTGCTGATTTTCATTGCAGCAAAGAAACCAACCTCAGCAAAGATAACGGCATTGAGTATCAGCACCAACAGCATCAGCGGTGAAAGCATGATATGCGCGCCAAAGGCATAAGCCAAAATCAAAATGATGGCACTAGAGATAAGACTGCGCAATACCGCCGCAAGCACTTTGCCCAGCACATAGGAGGCGGGCTTAATCGGCGCCAATATATATTCCTCCAGACTCTTATGATAAATGCGCTCGGCATGCACCGGCGTAATGCTGTTAAAGCTGATATTCATGGAATTAAGCGCCAATATCCCCGGCACCAAAAAGTCCAGATAACTGCCACTGCCCACGTTGATACTGCGCCCCAGGCCCCAGCCAAAAGCGACCAGATAGAGCATGGGCGCCACCATACGAGCCAGGATGAACTTGGTAAGACGCCTTTTTAATACCACCCAGTCCCGCCAAAACACCGTCCAGGTGTCATATAACATCTGCAAAATCAAAGGCCTCCTTTATGCCCGGTGAGTTCAATGAATACATCTTCCAAATTCGTTGGACGGATGAGTATGCCGCCTGCGGCTTCCTGCTTTCCGGCAAACTCTGCCGCCGCTTCTTTTTCGCCAAAGAAGCGGTACTCCCGGCCATTTTCGCCATCCCATTCCACCGTGAATTTGCCTAACTGTTCCTTGAAATTCGCCGGTGTGTCTAAAGCAGAGAGTTTGCCTTTATTGAGAATCGCCACCCGCTGGCAGAGGTTTTCGGCCTCCTCAATGTAGTGCGTGGTCAAAAACACCGTCACGCCATCGCGGGCAAGGCCGCGCACTAAGTCCCAAATACGGCGCCGCACCTGCGGGTCAAGGGCCACCGTCGGTTCATCCATAAAGAGAATCTGCGGCTTATGGATAAGTGCGCGGGCAATAAGCAAGCGCCGCTTCATTCCCCCGGACAAGCGGCGCACATTATCGTTTATCACATCGGTAAGTTCCACATAATTTAGAAGCTCAGCAATCCTTGCCTGCCGCTCCGCCCGCTCCATATGGTGCAGGCGGGCGTGCAGTTCCATATTTTCGCCCACGGTCAAATCCTGGTCAAAATTCACATGCTGAGGTACGACCCCAATCCTATTCTTGACTCGTTGGGCTTCACCGGGACTGTAAATATCCCGCCCGCCATAGGCAATACAGCCTGCGGTGGGCTTTAGCTGCATGGTCAGCATGCGGATGGTCGTAGTCTTGCCTGCCCCATTCGGGCCCAACAATCCAAAGACCTCGCCGGGACGAACCGCCAGCGACAATCCGTCCACAGCGAGTTTTTCCGTCTGTTTTCCCTGTTTATCCTTATGCGGAAAGCTCTTTGTTAGTTTATCAATGACAATCATGAATTCCTTATTTTTCCCCCTTGGCCTGCAGCGCCGCCGATAATTTTCCCAGCAATTGCGGAATATCCACGGGCTTGGGCAGGCATTCATCCATACCTGCCACTTTGGCTTCTGCAACCGAATCTTCGTCCACATCTCCAGTCAGGCCAAAGATGGGCATGCTGCGGGCATCTTCGCGGCTCATGGCCCGGATAGCCCGCGTGGCTTCCAGCCCATCCATAATGGGCATGCGCACATCCATTAGTATAACATCAATGCTGTCTTTTGGCGAACCCGCAAAGAGGGCCACGCCTTTTTGTCCATCGGCAGCACAGAGCACTTCCACGCCATAGACCGCCAGCAGATTATACACCAGTTCGCGGTTGATTTCATTATCCTCACAGAGCAGCACCTTCATCCCGGCAAGTTCCGGATAATTGTTGGCAGCTGTATCGGCTGCATCAACCTCCTTGCCCGGCGGGATATCCAGCCAAAGGTCAAACTTTGTGCCCTTTCCCGGTTCGCTGTCCACGGTAATTTTGCCGCCCAATAAATCCACCAGCTGCTTGACAATCGACATACCTAAACCTGTCCCTTCTATTTTGCGCGTGAGTTTGCTGCGTTCCTGGGCAAAGGGCTCAAACAACCTGGGCAGAAAACTCTTTTTCATGCCCAGCCCCGTGTCCACGATGGCAATATGGCAGTTATAGCCATCGCCAAAATCCTGCGGCCCTTCCATGACCATCGTAACTTTGCCCCCTGCCGGCGTGTATTTCACCGCATTAGACAGCAGATTTAAGATGACCTTCTGCAATTTCAAAACATCCACATACACATCCGTAAAATGCAAATTTTCCAGTTCGGTAACGAATTCTACGCCCTTGACCTCCGCATTGGCATAGGCCGACACCACAATGGTATCCAGCACATTCTGGATATTGCAGTTTTCCGGTTCGACTTCGAGCTTGCCGCTGGTAATCTTGGTCAAATCCAGCGTTTCGTTGATGAGATTCAGCATAAATTTGCCGGTTGTACGGATTTTTTCCAGATATTCTGCGCGCTTATCATCGCCCGTACTCTGCATAGCCAGCTCCGTAAAGCCCAAAATGCCGTTTAGCGGCGTGCGCATATCATGGCTCACATTGGACACAAAGGCGGCCTTGGCCGTTGTTTCCCGCTCCATCGCGAGCATCCGTTCATTGCGCTTTTTCTCCGTCACATCATTGATGAAATGCGCACAGGCAAAGCGGCCATACCAGCTGATGCCCTTCTTTTCGATATTCAGATAACGGTCATTTTCACTGTCGTGACGCACGAGTTCCTGCTTGCCGTCCATTTGCAGATGTTTTAACTGGCAATCCTCACAAACACAGTTTTTGCCGAACATATAATTATAGCATTTATGACCGCTGTAGCTGCTCTGCTGCTGACTGTTCCTGACTGCCGCCCGATTGGCATATAAAAGTTCCTGGGTTTCCACATCGCAGACATAGACAATAGTATCCATATCCTCCAAAAGTTCCAGCTGTGCCTGATTGCTTTCCGCCGCATCACGGAAGGTCAGTATCAATACGGGGCTATCCTCCAGTTCGCCAATATATTTGACAATGGTATGCACCCAGATAAATTCGTCCCGCTCCTCATGTCCAATGCGGTAAACGCATTCGGCAGAACCTTTCGTTAGCGCCTGTTCCACGGCCTCCCGCAAAAAACGGCGGTCGTTTTGAAATATCCGCGCGCATAAATCGAGCTGCACATTGGCTAAAAACACCCGGCCAGCCCGATGTCCTACTTCCTCCACACCCTCGGAGGACATCAGAAATTCCAATGTCCTGTCCTTAAGCTTATAAACAGCACAGTTGCCGGGGAAAATGGCGGTCAAGCTTTTGATTTCTTCACGTTTCAGCTCCATCATCACCGCCCCCCTCGCTGTGCTTCATAATTGCCGATTTGACGCTGCAGGCAATTTAAGAGCAAAACCGGCTCGATGGGCTTGGTCAGATGGTCATTCATACCCGCCTTGCGCGAATCTTCCACGTCCTCCTGAAAGGCATTGGCCGATAGCGCAATAATGGGCACCAACGCGGCATCCTTCCGCTCTAACTGCCGTATCTTTGCCGCCGCCGTCAGCCCATCCATCACAGGCATCCGGATATCCATCAAAATTGCCTCAATGCTGTATTCCGGGGATTCCATAAAGCGCTGAACCCCCTGCTCCCCATTTTCCGCATGGATTACCTTTAACTTGTTCATTTCCAAAATGGTCGTGACGATTTCCCGATTCAGCTCATTATCCTCACAGACCAGAATCTGCCGATTGTCCAGGCATACCATTTCCGTCTCTATAGCCGTCTGCCCGCCAATACGTTCCGTACGCTCAAAACGAACCTCCACCGTAAAGGTTGTTCCCTTGCCCTTCTCACTTTCCACCGCAATCGTACCGCCCAAAACATCCAAAAGCTCCTTCGCAATAGAAAGCCCCAGTCCTGTCCCCTGCTTTCCCTGCACGGACAGGGCATTTTCCTGTTCAAAGGGATTAAACATCTTGGGCAGAAATTCCTTGCTCATGCCCGCGCCATTATCCCTGACCGTAAAACGACAGGCCGCCTCGTGCGCATCGTAGGAAAGCACCTCGCCCAGGAGCCATACATCACCGCCCTTGGGTGTAAATTTTACGGCATTGGACAGGAGATTCAGCAGTACCTTGGACAGTTTCAAACGGTCTGTGCGCACAAAGCCCAGTTCGTCAAAAGGCAAATCCACATGGAAATTGACTCCATTCTGCTCAGCAGCCGAGCGAATGGAAGTAATCAGGCGGTCAAGCATGGAGCTTGCCTCCACCACCTCATAGTCCAGCTTTTTCTTGCCGCTGCCAATCCGGGAAAGCTCCAACGTATCGTTAATCAAGTCCTTCAGCAGGGAACCTGCCGTCATGATTTTTTGCAGATACCCCCGTATCTTTTCCATATCATCGGTCTTCAGCGCCAGCTCGGTAATGCCCAAAATGCCGTTTAACGGCGTGCGCATATCATGACTCACGTTGGAGAGAAATGCCGTCTTGGCCTGATTGGCACTTTCCGCCTTGTCAAGCGCGTGTCGCAGCTGTTCATTGAGCTGTTCGACCTGCTCCTGATGACGGATTTCATCGGTCACATCCTCAAAACTGCCCACCAGGCCGACAATCTCACCATTTTCAATCAAGGGACTCTTGCTGGCGACAATATCCCGCATTTCCCCATGACTCATACATTTTCCACGGACACGATAGGTCGATTCTCCCGTATGCAGGATACGCCACTCGTCACTTTTGAAGGGTTCTTCTTCCTCATGCCAGCCCATTTCTTCGTCGGTCTTCCCAAGAATGACCTGCTCCGAAGGAAAATCATAATAGTCCAAAAAGGCTTTGTTGGCCCCCTGAAAGCGCCTTTCATTATCCTTCCAAAAAAGCATCGTCTGCGTAGTAGCCAACACCCGCTCCAACAGGGCGTTAGTGTGCGTAAAAACCGCCGCCTGCTTTTCCTGTTCTTCCCGCTCAGCCGTTATGTCGATGCTCGCAATGTACTGCAAAACCGAGCCATCGGTTAATTTACGGCCATAAATGGTCGACATAAGCCAGATATATTCATCTTTTTTGCGCGGCAGAACCATGCGGTAAGTAAACTGCATAAGCTCCTCCGGATGATGAAAAACGTGCTGCACCATACGCAGCACGCGTACCAAATCGTCCGGATGTATCTGCTCATTTGTCGGCAGCATAAAGAAGTCATAGAGTCCTTCGCGGCTCATTTTGAACATACGACAAAGCCCTGCAGAAATATGCAGGACTTCAAAATCGTCAACATGCCTCCGGCAAACCAAAACTGGCGCAAAAGCATCGTCAATATTAGCAAATTTTTTTTTCCAGTCGGCTAACATTTGCGCTCCCTCCAGTAATGCTTTAATCCATTATGGTAGTATTCTGTAAGGAAGCAAAAAATTCCTTCTATAGTATGCCCTTAACCAACAAAAAATTTCGTCACCAGCCACAACAGCGGAATGGCGATGAGCGTACGTTCCAAAAAGATAATGAACAGCCGTTTCATATCGAGCCCGACATCACTCTTGACAATGATGCTGCCCACTTCGGTCAGATAGATAATCTGCACGAGCGACAGTGCCGAAATAAAGAAGCGAATCTGCTCGCTTGACTCGGGATTGGTAATCAGGGCAGGGATAAACATATCAATAAAGCCGACCAGTGTTGCCGGCGCCAGCGTGAACGCATCCGGTATGCCAACCGCCCACATATAAAGCCCCATGGGATAGGCAATCCATTGGAAAATGGGCGTTTCATTGACGAGCAGCGTACCGATGGTGCCCCAGGCGATGACGATGGGAATGAGGTCAAACAAAATCCCCACAGCCATTTCCAGTCCCACGCCTACGGCAACCGACAAGCGGAATTTCTCCGCCCGCTCCAAGGCTGCCGCAATGGCCCAGCTAAAGAGCGAATTGCCCTGCGGCACTTCCTCCCGCAGCTGCGGTTCACCGCGATATTCCTCCGCTACCGTTGAAAGCGGCGGAATGCGCACCGCGATAACCGCCAACAGCAGCCCTACGGCCGTTACCGTCAGATACAGCAACGGGAAATATTTTTCCACATGCAGGGTTCCGGCCACCACCATACAGAAGGGAATGGACACCAGCGAAAAATTCGTCATGATGGTCGCTGCTTCGCGGCGGCTGTAATAGCCGCTGTTATACTGGCCAGCCGTGATGAGCACTGCCGTATTCGATGAGGCCAGCCAGGAGGCAATGAGGTCAACCGAGGCCCGCCCCGGCACATGGAACAGCGGGCGGATAACCGGCTTTAAGAGCACGCCGGTAAATTCCATAATCCCCGTATCCGTCAAAAACGGCAGGACAAAACTCAGAGAAAAGGCAAGGGCCACCAGCGTTCGCGACAACCCGACCATGCTGCCACCGACATCCTCGCCCCGAATCCATTCTGGGCCAACTTCGCCACCGACACAGATAACCACCGCCAAAGCCACCAGACGGGTTAACAGATATGGCCAGGAAACAGCAAACAAACCTGCCGCCCACTTGCGCCGGGCAATAAATTTCGGCGTATAAAACCGGCAAGCCAGCGCTCCCAGTGCCGAAAACGCTACCAACAGGTACAAAAACCAGGGTGCATTGGCGGTAATCAGTTTCTCTAGCCACTCAGTCAATAAGCCTACCGGGGTACTAAAGCCCTCCCCTTCGCCTGCGGGAAAGAGGAACATGCCCATGCCAAACAAGGCACCAGCTACAAACTTAAACCATGTCATGTATTTTTCCTCACTTTTAATGCATAAATTTACAGCAACACTTATTGTACACTGTTCTTGTCGCCTTGTCACGCATTTTTTCTTTCACACCTCAAGACATCGGTCATTTCGCAGCTGTATGGCCTCTGCAATATGTGCAGCCTGAATATTTTTTTCTCCTGCCAAATCGGCTATGGTACGTGCCACCTTCACAATTCGGTCATAAGCCCTTGCGGAAAGGCCCATTTTCTGAAAAGCCTGTTTCAATAGCTGCTGGGCAGCCGGCTCCAATACGCAGAGTTTCTGTAAAAGCGCATGATTCATCTGCGCATTGCAAAACAGATGATATTTTTTCAACCTGGACAACTGGATTTTTCGGGCCGCCACCACCCGCTTACGAATTTCCGCAGAGGATTCCGCCCGTTTCCTTGCGGCAAGTTCGTCGTATTTCACGCGTGGCACCCAAAGGTGTATATCCATCCTGTCCAGCAGCGGCCCGGATATTTTCTGCTTATACCGTTTTATCTCATAATCTGTGCATTTACATTCATGCTCTTCATCATGCGCCCAGCCGCATACACACGGATTCATGGAAGCGATTAACACAAAACTGGACGGAAAAGTTATGGACGCATTGGCTCTGGAAATTGTTAATTTTCTGTCTTCTATTGGCTCTCTGAGTACCTCTAATGTCTTTTTATTAAATTCCGGTAATTCGTCCAAAAACAAAACACCATGATGTGCCAGGGTTACCTCTCCCGGTCTGGGTACACTGCCACCGCCAATCATTGCCGCCATAGATGCCGTATGATGCGGGCTGCGAAATGGCCTTTCCTCAATCAAGCCACTTCCCTTTAATAATCCAGCTACACTATAAATCTTGGTAACTTCCAATTTTTCTTCTGCCCCCATCGGCGGCAGGATAGAGCCCATTCTCCGCGCCAACATGGTTTTGCCGGCGCCCGGTGCCCCAACCATCAGCACATTATGCCCACCAGCAGCGGCAATTTCCAAAGCCCGCTTCGCCTGAAACTGTCCCTGCACATCAGCAAAATCATCGGCAAATTCCCGCTCTTCCCGAATCGGTGCTTGCGGCTTTACCGGCAGCAAGCGTTCCTGCCCAGTCAAAAAGCCCACCAGTTGTGCCAGATTGTCTACCGCATAAACTTCCAGCCCATCTACAAGCAGGGCTTCGTCAGCATTATCGCTGGCGACAAACATCGCCTGAAATCCTGCCTCCTTGGCCTTTACCGCCATAGGCAGGATTCCCCGAATGCTGCGGCATTCTCCTTCCAGCGAAAGTTCTGCCGCAAAAAGATACTTGTCCAAGGTTTCTGCTGAAATCAGACCGTAAGCAGCGAGCAGCCCCACAGCAATCGGCAAATCGAGTCCAGCGCTGTCTTTGCGTACATCAGCAGGCGCCAGATTAATCGTCACCTTTTCCTGCCGCAACTGAATCCCGGAATTGCGAATCGCCGTACGTACCCGCTCTTTTGCTTCCTTTACCAAAGCATCTGCCAGCCCTACAATATCAAAGCCGGGCAAGCCCGCGGCTGCATCGACTTCCACATCAATAATCAGCCCGTCTACGCCCAAAGTCGTTGCTCCAAAAGTCCGTGCAAACATCCAATCCCTCCCTGATTCTCAACACTCAAACGCCCCTGGTAAATGCCTTACCTGCCACTTTCCCTCTGCCCGGGCATAAACCTCTATCACGTCAAAACGGCAGAAACACTTATCCTCTAAATGCTTCTGCCGTAAAAACCATTGGGCGGTCTGAATTATTTTCTTTTGTTTATGAATATTTACTGCCTGCGCAGGAGTCCCATAGCGATTACCATGCCGGGTCTTAACCTCAACAAAAGCCAACACTTCCCCCTGACGGGCGATAATGTCAATCTCTCCCACAGGCACGCGAAAATTACGGGCACAAATCTTATAACCCTGCTGCTGCAAAAAATCTGCAGCAGCCTGTTCTCCCTGACTTCCCAGAATCTGATTCTTCATGGTCTGCCTTTCTTCACACCTACTGGATTAACGGTTCGTCTCAGGCTTATTCTTTTTCGCTTTTTTGTCAATACGATACACATAGGCCATAACTTCGGCAATCGTGCGATAAAGCTCTGGTGGAATTTCACGGTCTATCTCCAAAGCCATAAGCATATTGACCAACGTCTTGTTCTGGTAAACAGGAACCGCATTCTTCTGCGCAGCAGCCATTATATTTTCCGCTACATGACCACGCCCTTTGGCAACCACGCGCGGCGCATTATCCTGCTCCATATCATACTTCAATGCCACTGCCTGCTGAGGGACACTGGGGTCTGTTTCCGGTTCTATTTTTAACGCTCCACGCTGCCTCTGCATTCCTGTTCACCTGCCTGAGTATTCCTTTACATCTATTATTTTATCCTACAAAATGTACATGTGTCAAGGACATCATCATAATTGTCACATAAATCTACGTTCACCCACAGCGCCTATTTTTAACTCTTTGAGCCTGAGTTTGCTATCCTTCAATGAATTACGCAGAGCATCTGTTTCTGCCCGAAATTCATTGGCCGTTTCTGTACTAGAGAAAAAGAGCCGCATATCCAGCTGATTTTCCTGATAAACCCGGCAAGTAAGCTCTACGGCACCGATATTGTCTGTCAATACACATAAGCGCAGCCAGGTTTCCTTTTTCATCTCACCCGTTTCCGGGTCAGGCTGCTTTTCATCATATACATGAATATAGGCCGGATAAGTGCTCTCCTCACCCATATACATCGGCATCATAAAGTTCAAGGAGCGCTGTCCGGGAACTATGCTGTTATCCCCCTCCATGGAATTGCGCATGGAAAGAACAAACGCCGCGACATCCTTCCCCGCCCGTTTCAACTGGCGGGCCGTCATATTCCGCGTATAAGACATATCGCACAGCTGCATAAATGCCCATAGTCGGGGAAGGTCAGGAATATTCTGCTGCAAAGCAGCCTGCTGCACCGTAGCAGGAATATTCGCCTGACACAGACGTATCATCTGTTGCAGCTGCTGAGCTTCCTTGGCACTGAGCAGTGCCTCCTTGCCATTGATAAAGCTCTGCAACAGCAACGCATCTTTTTGATTTACATTCCCATCCTTTAGCAATAGTTGTGCTAAGTCTTTTAGAACGTTCATGGTTTGGGGAGTGTTTTCCATAACCTGGTCTAAAAGCTGATTCTTTGCTTGCTGCATAGCAGCCTGTTGCGGACGCTGCACCTGTTCAGCCTGTGGTATGCGTTCAAATACATTACGTTGAACCGGCTGGCCTTGCTGCGGCTGTAGCACTTGGCCCATATTGTTCGGCATTGCCTGACCTTGCTGCGGCTGTGGCATTTGACCCATATTATTATTGGGCATTGCCTGGCCTTGCTGTGGTTGTGGCATTTGACCCATATTATTATTCGGCATTGCCTGGCCTTGCTGCGGCTGTAGCACTTGGCCCATATTGTTCGGCATTGCCTGGCCTTGCTGCGGCTGTGGCATTTGACCCATATTGTTATTCGGCATTGCCTGGCCTTGCTGCGGCTGTGGCATTTGACCCATATTATTATTGGGGATTGCCTGGCCTTGCTGCGGTTGTGGCACTTGGCCCATATTGTTCGGCATTGCCTGGCCTTGCTGCGGTTGTGGCACTTGGCCCATATTGTTCGGCAT
>CACZIV010000004.1 GCA_902781305.1 Pseudoselenomonas ruminantium | reverse complement strand
TTTGGACACCCCCATGTTAATGATTTGGCTTGCGACACCATAATCATTCTATCATGGGGGTTAAATTCTACTGGGGACACATTACCATTTACTCCATTCTCCCCAGCATAGCTGGGGGATTATGATAGTCATTCACTCCTCCCACGTTTTTACCACCATTTATCACTCAGAACCGGTATTAAGTCAACGCTATGCCCCCAAAAAGAGCCAATCATAACCATAATCTAGAGCGCAATGCACTTATTACGTGCTGATAAAATGACCATTCATCAATTGTAAAATCATAAATTTGCTGAAAATTATTCCGTTTCATGGTATAATCCAAGTATAAAGCCAAAAGGAGATTTTTCATGACATATCCTAAGCCCCTTATGAGACAGGCCATTGAGCAGGACATTGCCAACAAGAAGTACAACCCCATGAACGATGTACTCTTTAAGTTCATCTTCGGCAAAGAAGAACGGAAGCAGGTCACCATTGACTTTCTCAACGCCGTCCTTGACCGACATGGAGCCAAGGCCATAAAGGACATTCAGTTTCAAAACAGCGAGATTGTTCCGCTCTATGATGATGACAAGCTCACTCGTTTGGATATTTTCTGCGTCACCGAGGACGGCACGCAGATTGATGTGGAAGTCCAAGTGGCAAACAAGAAGAACATGGAGCGCCGCACCCTATTCTATTGGTCGCAGATGTATCTGATGAACCTTGCCAAAGGTGGAATGTATCAGAATCTGAAACCTTCAATAACCATCAACATTCTGCGCTACAAGATTTTCCCCAATGAACCAGCGCACTCCATGTACAGCATTTACAACAAGGAAACCGGACGCCGCTTGAACGAGGACATGGAACTGCACTTCCTCGAGGTTCCCAAATTCAAGAAAAAGCCCGTTAGCGAAATGACCAGCGTTGAACGCTGGCTGGCGTACTTCTCCAACAAACTGGACGCAAAAGAAATGGAGGAACTGGCTATGAATGAAGTTGCTATTCAGACTGCGTTGGACGCAGCCGCTATATTTATGCAGAATAAACAAGAGCGCCTTAACTATCTGAACCGCGAAATGGCCATTCTGGACTATGAATCCGATAAAGCCGCATGGATGGACGAAGCCAGAGCTGAAGGAAAAGCTGAAGGAAAAGCTGAGGGCAAAGCCGAAGGACGTATCGAAAGTCTCTTAGATAGCGTACGTTCTCTTATGAAAAAGAAGGGCTGGTCTAGCGATGAAGCTATGGATGCCCTTGATATTTCCCCCGAGGAACGTACCATAATTTCAGCTAGATTGTAACAAAAATAGGCATCTCATTGAGATTATAAACTCTTTGCGATGCCTATTTTGCTTTCCTGCCAATGCCCCCTGCCTAACACACAAACTATTGATTTTCACCTATGCCCCCCCTTGATTCAAACGATGTTCCCCAGATCATACCAATAGCAAACCTACTATTTTCATTCACTCCCCACAACATAAACGACCTCGAAGTCCCTTATTTCATAAGGGTTCGAGGTCGTTTTATATCTATTTTATTGTATCGAATAAACTATGATTTTGTCCAATGTCATATAAGTCATTTAATATTGATATAGCAACTATTCTACCATAAAATAATAAGAGAATACAAGATAACCTAAAATTTTACAACGCAAAAGAACCGGTATCACTCCACTGACTCCGGTTCTTTCTAAAAAGATGTAAGGAAATGGGATACTGGAAACTGGGATATGTTTCCAGAGAAGAGACCGATAGGTTTCCGAATGCAAACCGGTGGGATATCCGGTCACTTGCCTATCGACACTTATAGTGTACCACATTTGAAAAGAAAAAAACAGCCCTTTGCGTAAAAAATTTTTATTTTTAACAATTTTTCAGTCTATTATAAATTTAATGCAATACTATCGCTTTGCACATACATAGCCAAGGCTTGCCAATATAAGGTATAATAGAAATTGATTTTCAACGAAAGTGAGTGACAAGCATGGCACTTTATCAAAGCAAAATTTTTGGCATTGTCCAGGGTGTGGGCTTTCGTCCCTTTGTCGCACGGCTGGCGACAAGATTCAATATTTTGGGCAGCGTCTGCAATAAAGGCCCCTATGTGGAGGTCTATGCGCAGGGCAGCGAAGATGCTGTGGACAAATTTCTCACGGCTATTGAACAGGAGCCACCGGAGCGGGCATCCATCTTAAAATTGACCCGTCAGCGCCTTGACGAAGACGAATATTATCAGGATTTTCAGATTATCGAAAGCGCCAAGGAAAAAGGCTCCATCTTTGTCTCGCCGGATATTGCCACCTGCGATAAGTGCCGGGCAGAGCTCTTTGACCCACAGGATAAACGCTATCTCCATCCCTTTATCAACTGCACCGCCTGCGGGCCGCGGCTGACCATCCTCGATTCCATGCCCTATGACCGTGAGCGCACGAGCATGGGCGAATTTCCCATGTGCCCGAGTTGCCAGGCGGAATACGACAGCCCTTCCACCCGCCGCTATGATGCCCAGCCGGTCTGCTGCAATGACTGCGGGCCAGAAGTCTACATCATCGGCGAGGAAAATGTGCGCGGGGCTGCGGCCATCACGCGCACCCGCCAAACGATTATCAATGGCGGCATTGTGGCCATCAAGGGCATTGGCGGTTTCCACCTCTGCTGCGATGCCACCAATGAGCAGGCTGTTCTGCGCCTGCGCAAGTTAAAACACCGTCCGGTAAAGCCTTTTGCCATTATGGCCCACGATATGGCCGCCATCCATAGGGAATGTTTTGTCGAGAACGGGCAGGAAGAAATCCTCACGGGCCATCAAAAGCCCATCCTGCTGCTCAAGCGCAAAATGACCGGTCAAATCCAGGATGTCGTTGCACCAGGCAATCCAAAAATCGGCATTATGTTGCCCTATGCACCGCTGCATATGCTGTTGTTCGATTATCCGGACGGACTGACCATGCCGGACACGCTGATTATGACCAGCGGCAACCCGGCAGGTGCACCCATTTGCCGTGACGATAAAGACGCAGTTGATGCACTTGATGGCTTCTGTGACCTCATGCTGTCGCACAATCGCAAGATTCGCATTCGCGCCGATGACACCGTGATGGATTGGCTGGACGGCAAGCCCTATATGATTCGCCGCAGCCGCGGCTATGCGCCCCTGCCTTTTATGCTGAAAAATGACTGGCATGGAGCGGTACTCGGCATTGGCGGTGAGCTCAAAAACACCTTCTGCGTGGGCAGTGACAACATCTTCTATCCCTCCCCTTATGTGGGCGATATGAGCGATTTGCGCACCATGCAGGCTTTGCGCGAAACCATCGAGCGGCTGACCACATTGCTCGAATGCCAGCCGCAAATCGTCGCCTGCGATATGCATCCCCGCTACAATACCGTAACCATCGCCAAGGAACTGGGGCTGCCCCTCTTTCCCGTCCAACACCACTATGCCCATATTCTCTCCTGCATGGCCGAAAATGACTATGATGAACCGGTAATTGGTGTCTCCTTTGACGGCACCGGCTACGGCACCGACGGTACCATCTGGGGCGGCGAAATTTTGCAGGCGGATTATGCCGGCTTTAAGCGGCTCGATTCCATCACGCCCTTCCGGCAGGCAGGCGGCGACAAAGCCAGCCGCGAGGGCTGGCGCATTGCCATTTCCCTGCTCTACGATTTGACGCAGAACAAGGAAGAAACGCAGAAAATCGTTCACCAGTTAAACCTTTGTCAGAACAGCGACCTTAATGCCATGTTCTTTATGCTGGATAACAACATCAATACCATCCAGAGTACCAGCGCCGGACGCATCTTCGATGCAATCAGTGCCCTCTTAGGCATTCGCAACCATTCTACGTTTGAAGGCGAAGCCAGTATGTATCTGGAATTTGCCGCACAGAAATGGCATGATGAGCATTTAGGCGAGTTGCCTGTTCCTGCCATAAGCTTTAACACGGACAAGATATTTGCCCTCCTATTGCAGCAACGGCTGGCTGGCGAGGACTGCGGCAAACTAGCGTACCTGTTCCATGCCTGCCTGGCTGCCTTCATCGGTGCCGCATGCCTAAAGGTCCGCGTACATACCGGCCTGAACACCGTAGCCCTGTCCGGCGGCGTATTCCAAAATCATCTGCTGACTGAACTGACCACCGCCAGATTGCAGGAACGCGGGTTCACGGTTCTGCGCCACAGCCTGCTGCCGCCCAACGACGGCGGCATCTGCTTAGGACAGGCTGCCGCCGCCATGTATCATCTCAACCATAAATAAAGGAGATTCCTCATGCTGATATCACTGGGCCAAATTTTGGCTTATACGCTGGTACAAACCATCGGTATTTCCATCTTCACCCTTTCACTCTACCGCCTGAAAAAAATTCGGCAGGTCTACCGCCTGAAAGCCTTTTTCTATTTGGCCATGGTCAATTTTGCCGGAGCGCTGACCTTTGGCACAGCCCCCTGGCTGGCGACCAGTAAGCCCGTAGCGGCGGGAATCTTTATTTTGGGCATTCCCTTTATGCTGGGCAGCCATCTTTGGCTTTTTCTCAAAAGTCGATAAAAAAACATTTGTACATAAGGTTATTTCATGCTATAATCAGAGTAGAGATACTATCCTGCTTGCGTGAGCAAGGGAGGGATTGTGATGAGCGGCGCAAGCAGCATCGGCAGTTTTGCCTATCGTTGGAATCTTATCGCCTCAGGTGTTGCTTCGGTTGATGCCACTGAGCGGACTTCGAACTCATTTCACCAGAACTCAGGCAGACAGGACACCTCCACTAATCGTAATACTGAGGAAAGTGCTACGGTTACCAAGAGGATGTCGGACGGAGCTATGATTATTTTTCGTTATGATAAGCAGGCCAGAGTTTCCCCTTTTTCCGGTGGAAGCGCTACTGGCGGCAATGTAAACATTTCTGCTTGAACATTGTTAAATCAAGGACGGATTTAGCAGGCAGGAGTATCTCGACGAATCGTACAGCAAGCATATGCAAAACCGGCTGATTGCCGGTTTTTTCTGTTTTACTAAAAGGAGACGCTATGAACCTCAATATCCCCCAGCTCTACTACAGCAAACTCATGCGCGCCGTCGTGGAATTTGACATGATTCATGACGGCGACCATATCCTGCTGGGCATTTCCGGCGGCAAGGACAGTATTTTCCTGGCCTATGCCATGGCCATTCTCAAGAAACGTCTGAACAAGCAGTTTAAGCTGTCTGCCCTCACCATCAATCCGCAATTTAAGGACGCACAGGGACGTCCTGCGCTCTTTGATATCGAACGGGCAAAAGACTTTATGGCCGAACTGGACATTCCCTATGAAATCATTGATGTGGATATCGCCGGCACCATCGCCACGACGCCGGACAAAAATCCCTGTTACACCTGTGCGTTCTTCCGCCGTGGCGCGGTAAACCGCTACGCCATGGAACACGACGTAAACAAAATCGCCTACGCCCATCACCATGACGATGCCGTGGAAACCTTTCTGATGAGTCTGCTGTATTCCGGACAGCTGCATACCTTCACCCCGGTCACTTATCTTGACCGCACGAAGCTGACTGTAATCCGCCCGCTGGTGTACTTCCGCGAATCCGAGTTGATTGATGCCATAAATATTCATGGCTTTGACCCGGTAAAAAGCCCCTGCCCCCATGACGGCCATACGGTAAGACAGGAGGTTAAAGAGCTGATTGCCCGGCTCGAACCGGAAATTCCCGACCTCTATGACCACTTAGGCGCCGCCATGCGAAAAGGCGCACTCGGTGAGCTTTGGCCAGCTGCCAAAACCCGCGCCGAAATGCGCCAGACATATTTTGCCTATAAGAATAAATAATCCTATTGCCTTTTCCACCAGGGGAAGGCTTTTTTATTTGAGGGCCTTATTGATGTTGTCGATAAGTTCCTTTAACTCCTTGCTTTCCGTCAGCTTGTAAGCGATATCCAAGAAGTAATTGGCATGTTCATACTTCTTGTTGGCGAGCATCGCCTTGCCGTACTGCATGGCCGTTTCAATGATTTTGGCATCAGGCCCAATGGGAAAGCCGTACTTTTCCCCGTAGGAACGCATGGCACCAATGGAGGGGCGCTGGGCCTGACCTTCCGTTTCCTCATGGATATATTTAAGTTCCAATTCGGCCTGATAGCGGCCTTCTGCATCGGCAAAACTCATGCTGAGCAGATAGCAGCCAACCGCCTCATCCCACATCTGTTTTTCCACGAAGTAATAGCCTAAGTTGCGGTAGCAATGAGCAATTTCCCGGCGCTTGTAGGCAATGGGGAAAATCGCGGTCGTCAGTTCTTTGAGCTTTTCCCAATCCTTCTTCTGTTTGAAAATCTCCGCATGCTCAAAGGCAATATCGGCACTCATGGGGTTCCAATCCATGGCAATCGCCAGTGCATCTTCGGCTTCATCCAGTTTCCCCTGTTCCAGAAGCAGGGAACCATACATGGCGTACAGGCGGTTCAAAGGTTCTTCAATATCCGCCACGGGCTGCATTTCAGGATGCTGGCTTTGAAACATCACCATTTCCATCAGCGTATTGAAATCATAATAATCTGCCTGTCCATCATTGTAGAGGTTGAGCTTTTCCACGCCCTCAATCTCCTGCCGCAGGATATCCGCTGCCGCCGCAACATCCTTCTCCTCCACCAGCGTCGCCGCCTGTGCCAAGGCATCATTTATCTTCTTCGTCAATGCATTTTCCTGCAATACTTTACACTTCCTCACTAATCAAATATGTCTGGTCACCGTAAACCGCCATAATTTCACGGCTTCATGGGGGCCAATATTGCCCTTTTTGCGGGCAATTTCCACCTGCTGCTCCACGGTGTCCACACCGGCTAAATCCGGCAGGAGCAATCCGCGCCGGTTGCCCGCTTCAACGATTACACCGTAACGCTTGGTATCCAGCTGCTCTATCCCCTCAATCGGTTCGGGAACAGACAGGACATCCACATCATAAAGCAAATCCTGCAATTCATCTTCCCTTACCGGCGAAAAGCGCGGGTCGCCGGTACCGGCGGACACGGCGTTATAGAGGATTTCTTCAGCCAAACTCTCCCGCACTGGCAAAATCGTACCAATGCAGCCCCGCAGCTGACCGTCCTTCTTAATGCTGACAAACGCCCCGGCTTTTTGACCGGTCAATTCCGGGGGCAGATTTTCCGGCAATGCCGCCCGCTTGCCCGTCCGCACATAATGTTCCAGCGAATAACGCGCCAAAGCCAGATATGCGTCTTCCTGGCTGCGCCGCTTTTCGATTTCCTCGCGGAACAGCTTCGCTGCCTGCTCACCAATATTGCGGGATTCATCATATTCCCCGGGTTCAAAAACCGCCACCACATAGCCTACGCCAAACGGCCCTTCCTGCGCAAGCAGCTTTGCCTGCACCTGATGCCTGTCCAAAGCCCCCGCCATAATCCAGAACGAGCGCAGGCCGCATTCAGCTGCCGAATCCGCCAGTTCCGCCGGCGTTGTCATAAGCTGCAGAAAATCACCAGTCTTAAAGCAATCTCCCATACGTTGGTCAAACACGGGGCCGGCCGGGTCAAAGCCATAAGGGCCATCGGCCTTCAGTTTATGGGATAAATCCCCGCTGGCGACCAGCACCACCCGCCGTTTTAATTCAGCTGCTGCCTGGGCAATCAGTACGCCCAACGCATAGTGATGGTCACGGGATAACCCCGACAGGCCGATGCGGACAATCTTGCCTGCAAAACCGGCCTTTTGCAAAAAATACAGCGGAATCATGGTGCCATGGTCAAGGTTGCTATCCTGCTTGCCTAAAGTGCCTGCCGGCAGCTTGATTGAATCGGCCAGTTTGGCAATATGCCCGACAAGTGCCTCATCATAATCGGCTTCAAAGCGCAGTTCCGCATGTCCAAAGCTGGCAAAACTGCCCTTGGCCCCGGCCCCGGAGGACAGCTGCAAATAATCGGCATACATTTTGGCATGCGGGCTGGTGATTACGATGGTTTCCGGCTTCAGGCTGACCACCCATTTTGCCGCTTCTTCATAAGCTGCAATGGTGGCGCTGATTTTCTGTTCCTCACCTCTGCCAACAGCCGGCAGGATTAAGGGCGGATGCGGTACTACACAAGTTCCTAACAAAGCCATTTTATACACCTCTTTACCAAGTTATGCACAAAATCTCAACACACCCTAAAGGCTGACAAGTCAAATTGACCTGTCAGCCCTTAATACCTTATTTTTTCCGCTGCATTCTGCGCTCATGCAGTTCCGCGCATTTTTCCACGATAAGGCGCACGACCCAGGAGGGCGGCCGCGAGGCTTTCTTATGAAACCACATTTCCACCGTACGGCTGGGTGCGCCCAGTATTTTCTCGCAATCTCTGGGCGTTATGCCCCAAAGGTCACGCATCATTTTCATGGGCTCATCGGCGCAGGCTATGCGGTCAAGTTCTGCCGCCTTCTTCAGTTCTTCCACATCTACGTTAAAACCAGTCTTGCGCTGGAACCAGTTGGGAATATCTTCACGGGTCACTTTGGGCATAGCGCGCCTCCTTTATTGCATCAGGACATCAGCTCTGCTATCTTATTCAATATAATCCTGGCTAATTCCTGCTTGCTCATCAAAGGATATTTTTCACAGCCGCCATCACGGGTATAAATCTGCACCCGGTTGTTGTCCACGGCAAAGCCTGCATCACTGGCGGATACATCGTTCGCGACAATGAAATCGAGATTTTTCTTCACGAGCTTCTTTTTGGCATATTCCTCTACATTGCAGGTTTCTGCCGCAAAGCCCACGAGAATCTGCTGTGCCTTGTTCTGGCCCAACCCATACAAGATATCCGGATTGCGCTCTAAATGAAGCACCAGTTCATCATCGCTCTTTTTGATTTTTTCTTTCGCTACGGTTTTGGGTCGATAATCCGCCACTGCTGCCGACATGATGACAGCATCTGCCGCAGCATAGGCTTCCTGTACCGCCGCCTGCATTTCCAGCGCCGTCTGAATGCGTACCGTACGCACCCCCGCCGGATCAGGCAGGTTGCTCGGGCCGGAAACAAGCAGGACTTCTGCGCCCTGTTTGGCCGCCTCAGCGGCAATGGCATAGCCCATCTTGCCCGTAGAACGGTTGCCTAAATAGCGAACCGGGTCCAAGGGTTCAATGGTCCCCGCAGCCGTAACGATGATTTTCTTGCCCGTTAAGCGCTGCTCCCCAGCGGCAAAATCCATCACAAACCGGACAATCTCTGCCGGTTCCGGCAGTCGGCCCTTGCCTTCCACACCGCAGGCCAAATGCCCGGAGGCCGGTTCGATTATCTGTATGCCCCGACTTTTTAATTCCGCGATATTTTTTTGCGTTACGGGATTTTCATACATATTGGTATTCATGGCCGGCGCCATGATAATCGGTGCCTTGGTTGCCAGCAACGTAGTCGTCAGCATATCATCGGCAATGCCCGCAGCGGTCTTGGCGATGATATTGGCCGTGGCCGGAGCAATCAGCATGATATCGGCTAAATTGGCTAGTGCAATATGCTCCACGTTGAAATTCGTGACCTTGGCCCACATATCCACAGTCACGGGCTGGCCGGTAATTTCCCGGAAGGTCAGCTCAGTAACAAACTCTGTGGCCTCACGGGTCATAACGACATGGACTTCTGCTCCCGCCTTGCGGAGACGGGAGGCAATCTCCACCGCCTTATAAGCGGCGATGCCTCCCGTCACGCCCAAAACAATTTTCTTGCCAGTTAAGCTGCCCATCTTAGAGGTCAGCCTTGGAAATCTTGTAGGCGATTTTGCCTTCCGCGATTTCTTCCAGTGCATTGGTTACATCTTTGGTGGATTTCATTTCGATTTCCTTGAGTTCTTCGCCATCCACCAGCTGACGGGCACGCTTGGAAGCGCAGACCACCAGACCATAACGGCTGTCCACACGGGACATCAGTTTATCCGTAGACGGGTTTACCATGCTCATTTCCGGTTTGCTCATTACTTTCATTACTTTGCCAACTCCTCAAAAATTTCCTGATTTCTATCCACACGGCAGTGCTCAGCGGCACGAATTGCCAAAATGCGCTGCACGGCATGTTTTACGGTATCATTGACGACCACATAGCTATACTTTCTGCCGTCTTCAATTTCCTTGCAGGCAGAACCCATGCGCTTCTGCAGGGATTCCTCCGTCTCCGAACCACGGCCACGGATACGGCGTTCCAGTTCAGCCAAAGAAGGCGGCACGAGGAAGATAAACAGCCCGTCCGGGCATTTTTTCATCACATTCAAGGCACCCTGCGTATCGATTTCCAGCAGGATATCCACGCCCTTGGCCAGACGTTCCTCAATCTTGCCCAGAGGCGTGCCATAGTAGTTGCCATAGACATTGGCATATTCCAAAAAGCCGCCTTCCGCGATTTTCTGTTCAAATTCCGCCTTGTCCATAAAGTAGTAGTTCTTGCCGTCTACTTCACCAGCGCGGGGCTGACGAGTCGTAGCGGAAATCGAATAGGCCAAATCCTCGGCCTGCGCAAGAAGTTCACTGCACACAGTTCCCTTGCCCGTTCCCGACGGCCCGGAAACGACCATCAATAATCCTTTACGCATTTATTCTTCGTCCTCTTTCTCTTTTTCCGTCTTTACATCGTCATCATCATCTTCAACGCGGTGTGCCACCGTCTCCGGCTGGACTGCCGACAAAATGACATGGTCGCTGTCCATGATGATTACTGCTCTTGTTCTGCGTCCATACGTCGCATCAATAAGCCGCTCCCCATCCCTGGCTTCCTGTATGATGCGTTTAATCGGCGCCGATTCAGGGCTGACAATGGCCACAATACGATTGGCCGATACAATATTCCCAAAGCCGATATTGATGAGCTTGATATCCATCAGTATCTCTCCCCTTTACTCGATATTTTGCACCTGCTCGCGAATTTTTTCGATTTCGCTTTTCATGTCCACGACCAACTGCGCAGCGTCTTTGCTGTTGGCCTTGGAACCGATAGTGTTTGTTTCCCGGTTAAATTCCTGAATCAGAAAATCCAGCTTACGCCCGGACGGCTCCCCAGCCGCCATAATCTGCCGGAATTGGGCGATATGACTCTCTAAGCGCACCACTTCTTCGGTGTAGTTTACACGGTCGGCAAACAGTGCCGTTTCCTGAATGATGCGCGTTTCGTCAAAATCTTTCCCGGCAAGGGCCTCGGCCAAAACTTCCTGCAAATGCTGACGGCGTTCTTCCACGATAGCCGGAGCAAGCGTGATTAGCTGCTGACGCATGCCTTCCAACTTCACCAAACGCTGTTCAAAGTCCTCGGCAATATGCGCGCCTTCCCGCTGACGCATATCGTCAAACGCCTTGAGCGCCTGCTGCAGGGCATCTTCAAGCACCGGCTGCAAGCCGTCTAACTCTGTCATCTGCTCCACCTGCAAGACATCGGGAAAGCCCGCGAACATCGCCGCACTATCCGGACGGGGCAGATGCAGGGTATCACTTAACTCATTCATCGCCGTTTGATAGGCCAGTGCCAGCCCCTTATCCACGCGAATGGTGCTCTTCGACTCCCGCTTGTCAATATAATTGACAAAAATATCCACCTTGCCACGGGCCGCTAATTTACGAATAAGCTGGCGCAGATTTTCCTCCCACTGCCCAAACTGGCGGGGCATATGGAAGTTCATTTCCAAAAAACGCTGATTAACCGCCTTTAATTCCACGGTTACCTTGTAATCATCATTTTCTACGGTAGCGGCACCGAAACCGGTCATACTTTTCAGCATAGTTACGCCTCTCAATCTGCCAGCTCACCACTGAACACCAGTTCAGCCGGGCCAGTCATAAATACATGGTTGTTATCCGCCCAATGAATCAAGAGCCTTCCGCCGTCGAGTTCCACTTCCGTTTCGCCGGCTCTATCCAGTTTGTCATTCAGGATACCTGCCACAACCGTTGCACAGGAGCCGGTACCACAGGCCAGCGTAACCGCTGCGCCCCGTTCCCAGACACGCATGCGCACATGCTGACGGTCTTTGACCTCAACGAACTCTGTATTCGTCTTGCGCGGGAAAAGTTCATGGGACTCAAACTTGCTTCCGAGTTCATAAATCGGGAAGTTTTCCGCATCGTCTACGAAAATCACGCAATGCGGATTGCCCATGGATACAGCGGTGAACTGATACGTCTTGCCTTCGACCATAAGGGGCTGGTCAACAACCTGCTGCCCGTCAAAGCCGATAACGGGAATTTCCTCACCCAAAAGATGCGGCTCACCCATATCCACCTTAATCCCCTTGACCGTACCGCCATCCAGAACAATCTCCGGCACCAAAATCCCGGCGCCCGTTTCCACGGTAAAACGCGTCTCCTTGGTCAGACCGAAGTCATAGAGATAACGGGCAAAGCAGCGAATGCCATTGCCGCACATCTCCGCCTCGCTCCCATCGGTATTAAAAATCCTCATACGGAAATCCGCTTCAGCAGAAGGCAGCACAACCAAAATGCCATCTGCACCCACGCCATAATGACGGTCACAGACCTTGCGGGCCAGTTCAGCATAGTCCTCTATATCTTCATGCAGGCAGTCGAACAAAACAAAATCATTGCCACAACCTTGCCATTTCGTAAATTTCTTCATCAATTCCTGCCCCCTGTCTATTTCGATATCTATACTATAATACCTGCATTTCCGCAAATTTTCAAGGTTTTTCTCGCCATTACGCCATATACAACTTTATTTTGCTATTTTTCGCTGTATAAAGCCGGAGGGCATCTGGTCTTATCAATGTATCCAATACCATAAATATACACATTAAGCCCGCGAGGCTGGTGGTGTTTTTCCGCAGCTTTTGACAAGCTTGTCTATGGCGGAGGAAAAATACTACCAGCCTCGCGGGCGCCTAAGTACACCAATGTAACGTACGCAAAGAGCATCTTATCGTATAGCATTCTGTTTCCATTCTTCGTCCCAACGAAGGTAGAAGAGCAAAAACGGGTCAAGGATATATAATGTACCATTTTGCCATTCTAAGGTATCCAAAGCCGGCACAGATGCCTTAATAATGCTTTCACTGTGTTTGACCACATTGGCCAGATTCATACCATTAGGCGCGTCTTCACCATCCTGCAATATTTCCTCCATGCGTTCATGGATTTCCGCAGAGGTCAGCTTCATCACAGGTGGGTCAATACTTAAACTGAGCAAAAAAAGACCATAAGTATCACAGTGCAGGTCATTCTTCAAGGTGTATTCCTTGCGGCGGGCTCTACCTTTCGCCGGGCCTTCCCACATCCGCTGAACATTCTCTTTGTAATGCTGATAAGCCTCCACCGTATCACCAAAAGCTCTGCGCACTGCATCCATGGAGATTTCTTCGCCATCTTCTTTTATGCGTATCGCAAGGTTATAGCAATTTTCCTGCATCAGCTGCGGGGACAGGGCACTTTCCCGGACAATGTGCGCTATCTGGTCATCCGACACCGGAATCTGCAACAGGTCAAAGCCCTTACGGGCTATCTGTTCCAATTCTTCCTTCGTCCATGGCAGAAGGTTAATAAATACCGTACGCCCAATCAAATCAGGGTTTCTCTTAATGGCATCATCGGCACGATGCGGCAGGCTCAGCAAAATAACTTTCAGCCCATTGAACAGTTCTGCTTTCAAAATTCTGGACAGATAGAGCTGGATTTCAAGATTGATATAATGGAAATCATCAATGACCAGTACAAAATCACCGGCTATAAGCGTTTTGAGCACCAAGGTATTGTTACGCATAACCTTTTGCGTGATATTTTCCCCCTGGCTGCTGCTCTTGCTGAGTTCTCCATTTACCGAAGCCGCCAGCATAGTCATAAAAGAAGATTTTCCTCCGGCAATGGCCTTGCCGCCTTTATTTTCCTGAGAAGAATATGCCATGGAAAGCTCATCCGGAATGCGCAGGTTCTCCGCTATCTGCTGCCAAAAATCTTCCACGGAATGTATCTGCGCACCGCTAAGCTCTACGAGCTTATCTTCCGGTACCACTTTACGATAAAGTACCGTCTTCCCCGTCTTCGAGCCACCGGAAATAGCAATAAGACTCCCCACCTTTTGCAGGGCACGCTTTAATTTTGTCTCGTAAGTAGTCCCCCGCTTTTCCTGTCTGTTTATATAAGTGTACGACGGCATGGTATTCGGGCGAAAAACTTCCGCAACGTGATATTTCTTCATATTCTCCCCTCCTAACATCAGCTTTATACGTACATTATAGCATATCTTATGTTTTAAGCAATAAATCCTAACGCTACGCAATAAACCCGCGAAACCGGTGATGTTTTCCGTAGCTTTTGACAAGCCTGTCTATGGCGAAGGAAAATATTACCGGCTCCGCGGGCGCCTATATATATCAGTGTACGACAATAAATACTAATTAACGCACCAAGCCCGGTGGCTGATGATGCTTTCCCGTCGCGTTTGACAAGCCTGTCTAAGCAGAGGGAAAGTATTATCCGCCACCGGGCGTCTTAGCATATAGATGTAAACCTAACCTAAATCTTAGCCCTTACGTGCGTTCTTCGCATTACGTCCACGCACCGTACGGTCCAGAATGGTCTTACGCAGACGGATGTGTTCCGGCGTAACTTCAACCATTTCATCGTTGTTGATGTACTCAATAGCCTGTTCCAGAGAAAGGATTCTCGGCGGGGTCAGGCGGATTGCTTCGTCCGAGGAAGACGTACGCATGTTGGATACGTTCTTCTTCTTGCAGGGGTTGATGTCGATATCGTTATCGCGGGAGTTTTCACCAACGATCATACCTTCATAAACCTGTTCGCCCGGCTCAATGAACATTACGCCGCGGTCCTGCAGGGAGAAGATACCATAACCGGTCGTTTCGCCCTGTTCGAAAGCAACGAGGGAACCGCGCGTACGGCCCGGGATATCGCCCTTGTACGGCGCATAGCCATGGAACACATGGTTCATGATGCCGTTACCCTTGGTGCTCGTCAGCAGTTCGGAGCGGAAACCAATCAGGCCGCGGGCCGGAATGGTGAATTCGAGGCGCATGTAACCAGCCGTCTCCGTCATGTTCGTGAGTTCAGCCTTACGCGTGCCGAGGCCTTCCATAACAGCGCCCATGTATTCCTGGGGCACTTCTACCGTCAGGTTCTCGATCGGTTCGCAGAGCTGACCGTTGATGGTCTTATAAACTACTTCCGGCTTACCAACCTGCAGTTCATAGCCTTCACGGCGCATGGTTTCAATCAGGATGGACAGGTGGAGTTCACCACGGCCGGAAACCTTGAATACATCCGCAGAATCCGTTTCTTCAACCTTCATGGCCACGTTGGTCTCGATTTCCTTGAACAGGCGGTCACGCAGGTGACGGGACGTTACGAACTGACCTTCACGGCCGGCAAACGGGCTCGTATTAACGCCGAAGGTCATGGACAGGGTCGGCTCGTCGATGTTAATCGTCGGCAGAGCTTCCGGATTTTCAGCGTCAGCTACCGTGTAACCGATGGATACATCACCGAGGCCGGTCAGGGCAACGATTTCACCCATGCTGGCGGATTCGCTCTCTACGCGCTGCAGGCCCTGATAAGTGAACACCTTACCGATTTTCGCCTTGGTTTCCTGGTCGCCATTGATGATGCAGACATTCTGGTTCGGTTTAGCCGTACCACGGATGATGCGGCCGATAGCCACGCGGCCTACGAAAGCATCGGATTCCAGCGTGGTAATCATCATCTGCAGCGGAGCATCCGGATCACCATGCGGAGCCGGGATTTCCTTCACGATGGTTTCCATCAGCGGCTGCAGGTTGTCGTTGTCGTCATCCATGCTGTACTTGGCAATACCGTCACGAGCCGTAGCATAGATAACCGGGAAATCGAGCTGGTCATCATCGGCATCGAGTTCCATGAAGAGTTCGAGAACTTCATCATAAACGTCATCTACACGCTGATTCGGCTTATCAATCTTGTTGATAACTACAATCGGCTTCAGCTTCTGTTCGAGAGCCTTGCGCAGCACGTATTTCGTCTGAGGCATCGGGCCTTCAAAGGCATCCACCAGCAGTACAACGCCGTCAACCATGTTGAGGACACGTTCCACTTCGCCGCCGAAGTCAGCATGGCCCGGGGTGTCCACGATGTTGATTTTTACATCGTTATACATAACGGCCGTGTTCTTGGAAAGAATCGTAATGCCGCGTTCACGCTCGATATCGCCGGAGTCCATAACGCGTTCTGCAACCTGTTCGTTAGAACGGAATACATGGCTCTGCTTCAGCATGCCATCGACCAGGGTGGTTTTACCATGGTCAACGTGGGCGATAATGGCGATGTTTCTTAAATTTTCATTGGTGGTCATACTCATTTTAGTGTAATCTGCCTCCTAAATTCTATAAAGCAAGGAAGGATACATAACTGTATCCCCCAAAAGCTCAACATAACGTATAAATTTTATCCTATGGCCGTGCCCCTGTCAAGGATTTTCTAGCATTCAATCACCATGCAACACGGCAGGATTCTGTATCATTACGGGCATATTGATGGCGCGGCAAAGTGTCACAAGGCTGCTTGGATCGCCATAGTATACATCAGAAATCACAATCGCCCGATCCAAATCTACAGTATCATCGTAAATACCAACATGTTTAGCCTTATACTCTTCCACTAGCGCACAATATTCTTCCCAAAGCTGCGGCACCATAGACCTTATGGTAGCCCCGATCAAAGGGTGAGGTCGCCACAAAATGGCAATATCTTCCCGATATTTAGCAAAAACGGAAAAGATGTTCCGCATTTTTGCCAATATCCTGTCAGATTCCCGAAGGAGTGTTGTTATACTGTTATTGTATAAAACAACTAGTTTCCTTTGTCCGTCTTCTTTATACAAAAACGGCTCCCATTCTTGCGGAACGCTCACCTCATCCCTGTGCAAAGATTTAATTTTTTCGATTTTCGGTGAACCGGTGCCCTTAATCTTGCGCTCAAACAGTTTTCTGGTATGTTCTCCCGTAAGTTTTACAATGCTTTCTACGTACAGCTGTTTTATCGTTTCGGACTGGACAATGATTTCATCCGCGTAAATCACTGCTGGCACTTGGGCGAAATGCTGTCGATTTTCCAGCGCCTTTTTATTATGAATGTCAAACTCCTCGATGACGAAGTACGGGATGTAAATCAACTTGTCCGTAAACTGTTTCAAATTGCGCGAATAAAAAAACGGTGCCACACTAGTGACAAGATTTGCATCGTCATAGGGGTTGTGTATATATATCTCATCTGGGTGCATTCCCTCAAAATCATAGTCATCATAGTGAACGATTGGCACATATTCGGGAAACAGGTTTCCTTCATAGTGAAACTTGCCAAAACTGCCATCAGCATTTCTTTCATAGAATGGAATCGGTATTACCACCGCATTGGTATTTGGTGTTTCAACTGCTTTTTTCCATACGGTTTCCAACGAATCCCACATTGATGCCTTATATGGTAAAAAGACTACTTCTCTCTCTGTGATAATTTCACGTTTCAATCTATTAAAGATTTTTTTGCTATACCTAGCAAGTGATTGATGAAATTCAACTAAGTTCAAACTTTCACCGCCAATGGCTTGTTGTTGAAAACGATCAATCAGCCTGCAGTACCCCTGCAATGCAGATGCCGTCTCTGTCCATCTGCCGGTGTCTTCATCCACTTCCTTCTTTATGGCATCTGCCGCATTTTTACATTCTTCCATAAACTGTACGGCATCATTGATAGCGCCTTTTTTTAGGCTGCTGTGTATGCAGTCATTCGCTTTCCCTAAAAGCTCACACCCCTCCAGCAACTGTTTTTTCAACTTCCGTTTCATATCCCTATCCTTCCTCTTGTCTCCGGCAAGCAGAACTCTCACGCTCTGACTTACTTACAACCCACATAATATCATTTCTTCTCATAGATACGGCAGTCCACACCTTTAATTAAAGCGAACGGATACTTGCCCGATAATTTTTCCTTTGCGGCTCCGTGAGCAGCAGGCGCCACCACCAGAATCCACGTATTCCGATTCACAAGTTTTTCTATTTCGTCCGGATGAATAATCCGGATATTATCCTTGTAAGTGCCCGTTGCATAGGTGTCAATCGCGTACAATAGTCTGGCGTTCGGGTACTGCCGTTGCATTTGCTCATACAGCAAATACGAATTAGGCAGGCAGACACCCCAAATGCAGTAAGCAAATGAATCCTGACAGTTCATCGGAAACTTTTGCACCGCCAGTTCTTCTTCATTGGCAAAAACGATTTCCCTGCTTTTTGGGGCATAAATATCCTTGAGCTCCAGTCGATATTTTGCCATATCCAGCATGCTCTTTGCGATATGGATAAGAGTTACCTTGATCTTTTCTGGTATACATGCGGAAAGATGCTCCCAGTCCAGACGATCCAACTCTTCAGGATAATAGAGCGGTAAAAATCTGTCGATAAACTGGTAGCGTTCATCATAGGTATCCCGTACCAATACCACGGGAATTCCCATTGCCGCACAGGGGGATGCCACATGAAGCCTCGACGTAACCACAAGTTTCGCTTCGTCCCGGTATCGGTTCAGCTGTGCTTCCGCTGTTTTATTATATTCCTCGGTTTCTGCCAAGGTCAGCCTATGGTCAGGCGCTTTAGTGGTCATGCGGATGACTTGCGACAATACTACGGCATCCTTTTTGATACTGTCGGGAATATGCTCCATGACACTTGCCGAACAATCCACCAGAAAGACCTTGTCCTGCTGCTTTGCTTCGCGTTTGTCGAACAGCATGGTAAGGCAACCGGTAAGAAAAGCATCTATTCCCTTGGATTGCAGGTAACGGACGGTATATTCATCGCGGCAGCCAATCGGCTGATTTTGGCGCAGGGTACTCAGCTCATTTTCAGAAAGTTCGCGATGCAAATGCAGGCTGATAAATACCGGATGAATTTTTGAGGATACTGGCAAAAATCGAGTTGCATAGGCAAAATGCTCATAGGTTTCCGGTCCATTGATTAGCACGATTACATCATGCCCGGCATAATCCGTCAAATCATACCTGTCCAATGGAACGATTTCCGCCTCCGCAATCCCCAGCCTTTTATACAATTCCAGAACTGCCAGAGATTGGATGGGGTCGCCAAGGTTCATCGGCCGCTCGCAGCGATTGGGCAGAAAATGCTTTCTGTAATTCATGTACCCGTATTTCATAACTCATCTTCTCCTTTTCCCATCTATATATCGGAATACAAATCGCCCAACTCAATCAGGGCATCATTTTTGGGAACTCTTCGTGCCAGTGGCAAGTACTTCATATAATCATGCCCGTAGCAATAATCAAGCACCCCATGCACATCCCGCGGAGCGAAAAATTTGTGTCCTTCAAAATCAAGCTCTATAGGATCATCGAAACATTCCCTGCGTACAAAGGCAATATTATAGGGATCTCTGTCCAAAGCGTTCAAGAATAACATTTTGTTTCTCTTCTTCGTGAAAAAGGTGGCAGCTTTAATACAAAGCCGATATGCCCTCTTATTACCGATTTTCGCCAGCAGTTGATAATAGACACGCATGAGCGGGTTACGTTCCGAGTCTGCTCCTACATACGCCCAGCAGGCTGTCCGAAAGATGGAACAAATTCGTGTCTGTATTTTGTGCAGGAAAAAGTTTGGCGCTCCGTTAAATAATGGGACGATATCAATGAACACCCCTGGATGATATTTGAATCCTTCCCGATTCCTTTTGGTGTAGACAGTCCCATTCCTCTTGAAATGCGCGTAAGTAATATTGCAGTCCGCTTCTTTGTCCTGATAGCGGAAGTAATATTTTTCATGGTCAATCTCATCCTCGACCACATCAATCAATTTCAAGTAATCTTCATAGGGCATGTTGATATCCGCATCGTCATCCCATGGCACAAAGCCGCCATGCCGCACAGCCCCCAGCAATGTCCCGAAGGCGATATTATATTTCAGATGATGCTTGCGGCAAATACGATCGATTTCCTTCATCAATTCGAGCTGAATAAGCTGCACACGCCGCAAGTCTCTTCCGCCTTTCAGTTGTAACTCAGAAACCTTGTTGCTCCAGTCATCCAGCATCAAATCCTTGTAATTGCGTTCCAGAAACCCCTTTTTGTTTCTGATGGCGCACGCCGCAACACCGTAAAAATTAATCCTCTCGGTTACAAATTCCTCTATACGCATCCAAGCGCAAGTATTTTCAATGTCTTTATACACAAGGTATTCCTTGCCGTAGGTGCCAGCTTTAAGCTCCTCTATCAAGCCGTGCACACAGTAATTGTACTTATGCTTGTTCCGACAATAGTATCGCTGCTTAGTTCTGATGATTTTATTTTTTATCGGGCCAAAGAGATGCTTATGTTCCAAAGGCCATCGGCAATCAATATAATTAAATTGATGCTCTATGAGTTTACAGTTTTTTCTGCATTCCTGCTTGGTATTTCCGGCGTAAAACATGGGCGTCAAAATTATCCGCGTCTTGTAATAGCATTCATCCTCCTCCCTGCCGACAGGAAGTACATTTTTCCCGCTTCGCAATACCCAGGCCGACAAAGCGTCAAAATTTGTCATATTCTGATAAGTAATTATCTCTATCCCATACACTGCAGCGCTTTCTTCCAGCAGATTCAGTAACCGCACGTAATCTTCATACAACAGGCATACGTAAATGCCATTTGGGTCTAAATACTCATCGCTTTGTTGAGCCTCATAATTCATAAGCGCTCTATTTCCCAGAGTGTAGTTAATCTTTTCTTGCTGACAAATCTCATCCAAAAGCCGAAGGAGATTCAACGCCTCTATTTGCGCTTGTGTCATTTTCTAATCCCCTATCCAGCAATACAAATCTGTATCACAGTGATTTTTATTATGATGCCGTACGGCAAATTTGTATTCCGGCACCAAAGATTTCAAATACAGGGGAATACGATAATAGTCTTCCCCTGAGTGATATATAGAGATTGCCAGCCTTGGCTTACATTGGGTAATCACTCTTTCAGCACCATGCAGCGCAGCAAATTCACTGCCCTCGATATCCATTTTGATTAAAGTAATCTTTTCTTCTTCGGGAATAACCTTGTCAAGGAAAGTAACTTCTACCTCCACATAATCGCTTTCATACAAGGCACTTTGGGCATAGCTTCGACTGTCCACTAAAAAGCTCCCAGTGGGTTTATGCGTTTTCGCAAATTTCATTTTTCCATCACGGTCTGACAATGCGTAGGGCATCAACACCATCTCCGGATAACACTTTTTATTTCTAATGTGTGTCATAGAAAGCGACAAATCCGCGATACTTTCCTCCATGCACTCAAAGGCATATATTTTCTTCAGTTTTGGGCCGTATGTTTCTGCAAATTTCTTCAAGGTATCACCGTTATAGGCACCGCAATCGATAATAATTTCATCTTTGGGAGAGGTCTTTCGGTATACCAGCGGGACACGATATTCCGCATCCCCTCTTACCACCAAGTCACTGAAATCACACTCTCCATAAAGCATTCTCCGCCGGATGGCTTCCTTATAAATCCGCTGTGATGTTTCATCGCACAAAAGCCCAGCCACTTCCGCTGTTTTATCCTGATTTTCGTAGAGCGCCACTGCCACCGAAGATAAAATATCGCTGATAAGAATACGTGCAGATAAGATAGCGTAATCTCCCATATCGGCTATTTGCCCATAAATCTCTGGAATGCTGTCCTCAACGGCAATAACCACTAATGTCTCCTTCGGATTTAACGTCTTGATTTCATCCGGACGTTTTACAGGAATTCCATAAAATGATGTCCCCTGTTTTTCCACATCATTGTCCACAATAAAAGAAATGCGCTTGATGTCCCCGTCGTCCAGTCGGTTCAAAAAGCGCATGCAGTATTCCCCAGCGCAAAAGATCACCGTTTCTTTCTTCTGACATAGTCTATGGAAATTTTCCATAGTTGGCACCAGATTCGTCATTTCCTATTCACCCTTTCCAATAAAATTGTCAATGTTATCAACATGTACATAGGAATCCCTAAATATAGGATTGCGTAAAATTTCTACAAACTCTTTATGTTTCGCATTCCTCTCATCATATACATCCATTGCCGTAAATGTATATGGATGGATATGCCCCCAACTATTCAGCTTCATAAAATGTATAAAATCCGCACCTATGCTTTTTCCATATTTTACAAAATCGACCATCTCCTTGTAATTTTCCACTTGGATTACAAAAGATATGGTCAGCTTGCTTAGCTTATTTTCCCTGCGCAACTGTCCGGCAAACTCCAGATTTTTGCGAAGCTTCGCCAAATTTCCGCCTCTTAATTTCTTGTAGGTATCATTATTCACCGCATCAACAGAAAACTCCAAGGAAATCTTTTTATATCTTACTTCGAGTTGCTCCCAGTTTTCAGGGGTAAACAATATACCATTTGAAATCAAGGCAATATCTTTTCCTTCATAATGATGGAATACAATATCTTTATAATATGGACTGAAAAATAATTCACCGTTCCCTATCCGTATATTCTTGGGATGCTTTTTGCACATCTTCTTTACTTCCTCGTGCATCATTGCAACTTGTTCATCCGAATCTTCGGGTTTAGTTATTCGATGATTCCGGCAGGACGGGCAAGCAAGATTGCAGCTCCGGTCGTACCCCAGCTGGACATTGAAGTCTTTGATTTCCAGCAATTGGATATTTTTTCTAGAATTACGTTCAATCTTCCCTTGCCCCGTAAGACAATACTTTTTTTCCCGGAACATGAAGCACATCTCACCGCAAAAACTGTAAGTCCTATTGTTAATCGATAATCGAATCAGCTGCGCTTTGATGCCTTGCAAGATTTCTTCAATACTAGTGTATAGATAGTTTCCCATCGACAAACCTATCGCAGAGCAACAGGCCATAACATTTCCATGAGCTTTAACACTTAATGCCCGTGTAGCATAATCACACGGCATTGTGTATTTGGGTACATCTAGTAGCGTTTTTTGCAAATAATAGGATGTAGGATGATTGGGTACGTGATGATTGTAAAAGTGAAAATCACTGCCAAATTCAAATCCCATATTCAAAAATTTAGTTTTATTTGCAGAACTGACATTCTCTGCAATAATGACAAATGGATTTTCCAACTTACGCAACTTCGACAGCTCTATAGTAGAAATTTCAAATTTATCCTTGATGTCTTTATCCAATATCACATAGTCAATTCGCAGATTCGAATTGCAAACAATCATCTCCGTAATTTTTTCCTTACTCCCATAGACACAGATTGGCCTTCCGCTAAATCTTTTGTCGATGTAGAAGGTTTCGAGCTCGTCCACCATTCTATAAATATCTTCCAGCGTAAACAGCAACTTTGGACACTCTTTGATGATACTGGCATCCAATGCATCGTATTCTTCGCCGACAAGAATACAATCACATTCCGTAAAAGCATCCATATCACTTAATGTGACTTTTTCTGAAATCAGTATTTTTTCAAATTGTAATTCGTTAAAAAACTCTTTCAAATCTGCACAAATCTTCTCCGAGCCCAGCAGACCAATTCGTTTTTTCATGAGTTTACGATAAATCATAACTCCTTCACCTTAATTCCATAATATTTCATCATTCTTGCCGATCCATTGACTACAGAATACCTGCACTGAAAGCCCATTTTTTTCAGCTTTGAAGAATCACCTGTCACCACAGAAAGCGCCCTTGTCACTTCGATGTTATTTCTTTGCCCATAATCAAAGCTTACTTCCACCTTTTCATCCGCTACGTTCCCTGCCATCATATCGGCAAGTTCCTTTACCGATGCCTCACCAGATTCATCCACAATATTCACTGCCTCGCCTGCCGTCCCCTTCAGTAGAACAAGCAACATTGCGGTGATTGCATCCGTGATGTACATAAACGTCCTTATTGCTGTGCCATCACTTTTCAGCACAATCCGACGATTGGCAAGGATCTGAGATATGAAATCAATATGCAGTCTGCCATCGTCCAATTCTGGCCCCGGCCCGATAATTTGGAAAGGTCTGACAATAAACACTGGAATACTGTATTTCGCCTGAAACGCCATGCACAAGCTTTCAGCAGCGCGTTTTCCATTAGAATAAGCATTCCGCACATCCAAAATATCCAAAAAGCCCAGCATATCTTCCCGTAAACGGTCATCGACATTCATTTTCCCATAGATATCCACGCTGCTTAAAAACAGGAAATATTCGCACGGATTTCTCCTTGCAAGTTCTAGCATGTTTTCTGCACCTTTTACATTAGCCAGAAAGGTGTTGACTGGATCTTCGTGGCGCTTCTTGATGCCTGCTGGACTGGCGGCGTGAATAAAGATATGAATATTCTTTACTATATCTATTCTCTCGCAAATATCCTGCAACAGAATTTCAAAATCATCTCTATCCAAGTATTCGGAGAATCTGCTTTCCGCCCGTTCCTTGTTCCTACACAGTGCGATAATATGTATATTCGCATTTTTATACTCATTCAGCGCGACAAAGGTATGTACAAAATATGCTGGTACATAGCCATTCGCCCCCGAAATCAAAACCGTTTTCCCATAAAATTTCTCAAAAGGAAGTTCTTCAGAAATGATACGTATTACATCATCACGAATGATTTTGTTCATCAGCGTATTTCCTTTCCTGTTGCAAAAATAATGGATGTAAACTTTCTGCGATAGCTAAATCCTCCGGATATGTCACCTTGATGCAAAAGCGATCACCTATGACCATACCACATTCCACCCCAATATTCAGAACCAGCTCACTATCTTCTGTAACATCCATTTTGCTGTACTCTTCATCTTCCATATACATTTTATGCCCCAGCATTAAAACGCCATATCGAAACACTTGCGGGCCTTGCTGTATATAGATTTTTTTCTTTTGCAACGTGCGATTTACTCTTTTGCCATCATTGCTGAAGGTGATTGCATCAGTTGCTTTGACAACTGTGATGGTCGCATCATAGTTTTTAATCATCTCATAGTGAAGATTCATGGTCTTTTGCGACACGAAGGGACACACAGATGTCATAATCATCACCGTATCTCTAGCCTTAGCTGGCAACACGTTTAATCCGTTATATACGGACTGCTGCCGTTCCTTGCCCGGCCTTGCAAAATATTTGACTTTCGTTATTTCATATTTACTAATCCAGTTTTTTACATTTCTTTCCTCATTTTCAGCCACAACTACACATATCTCATCAATATGTGCGTTTTTTTCTGCTGTTCGCAACGAATACACGATCATAGGCACACCGGTAAGTTCCACAAACTGTTTGGCAATTTTACCGCCACCGAAACGTTGCCCCTTGCCACCAGCTAAAATGATTGCGTAATTCATATCGTGTCCTTCCTCAACCCTCTCAAAAGCTGCGGTAAACCAAATTCCTCAGTTTCTTTAACCACTTTATGATTTGCTATCATCTTCTGCACTGCTGCTATGTCCTTATGTATCTCACTGCTGCAATTGTCATCCGATTCTTCCCAATTTTGAATTGCATCCGTGATACCATCATTATGTCCCCCTATGAAATCTACATCCAGCGATAAACCTTTCATCATCATTCCCCCAACTATCATGGCAGTGTCTGCCCAACTATCCCCACTTATTTTATCCATAGCTAAGAGCCTTGCTTACTATATGAGCTATCTATCAACTCAAAAGCATCTTGAAGGACTTTCAATGTTTTTCTAGCCTCCTGCAACTCTTGCTGTAACCTATTGCATTCTGCTACCTTGTCACTTCTTTCCTGTCTGAGCCATCGACTTAATGTGCTATATCCCACACCAAAATGCTGTGAGCACTCATATATTGTCAACTCCCTGTGCCGATGTACATAATCAAGCACGCCCAGCTTGAATTCCTTATCATATTTTTTCATCGTGACATCCTCGCTCTTTTGCTTTTGTTTTTGCTTTCTTTTTTGCTTTTTCTATTTTGTGTTAATTTTATCACTGAATTGTCAGTACTGTCAATATATGCTATTATTGTATTGTATCTAATCTTATCCTACATTTTCACAGTAAGGACTTATCTATGAAAAATACTGATATCAGCAAAAAAAAACAACGCATCCTTGAGGAAATGAATGCGCCAACAGCAGATAAAATGGGACTTCATCGAACAGCTCTACATATACGAAACAAAGATTGGTGGCAAATTGCACTAATGGCTTCTGACCAACAGCGTTCCGCTAACGATGTCATTAACGAAGCCATTTGTGAATACATCAAACACCATAATCACTCGCAGGAAATTCGCGATGCTCTCAGTGAACGCGTTGCATCTATTGAGGAAAAAATAACCAAGCTGCAAGAGCAATATGACTCTCTAAAACAATATCTAGAGCATTAAACCTTAATATAGCTACAATGGCTCGGCTAATTATGGACACATCCCAGTCTGCAGTGCCATGATATTGAAGAAAAATTATCAACAAAAACATATAAGATGTTACATTCACCCATAAGACAACACCTTATATGTTTATGCGGCTATTCTGCAGGCAACCTCTCAAAAATATAAGTAGAACATAAAAAATAACGGCACTACATGTGAAAGATGATACGTGTAGTGCCGTTATTTTTTATGTGATTATCAAGCCCACCGGACAATGGTCGCTGCCAAAAATCTCATTGTGGATGGTGGCCTCCTTGATGTTTTCCTGCAGGCGCTTCGAGGCCACAAAGTAGTCAATGCGCCACCCGGCGTTGTTGTCCCTAGCCTTGCGCAGATAGGACCACCAGGTGTAGATACCCGTGCGCTCCGGATACAGGGTACGGAAGGTATCGATAAAGCCCGCATTCAAAAGTTCGGTAAACTTACCGCGCTCTTCATCGGTAAAACCGGCATTATGATGATTGGTCTTGGGATTTTTAAGGTCAATCTCCTGATGGGCCACATTCAAATCCCCGCAAACTACCACAGGTTTCTGCGCATCCAATTGGCACAGGTAATCGCGGAAGGCGTCTTCCCATTCCATACGATAATCGAGGCGTTCCAGTTCCCGCTTGGAATTGGGCGTATAGACTGTCACCAAAAACATTTCGGGAAATTCCAAGGTGATGACCCGGCCTTCATGGTCGTGTTCTTCAATGCCCAAACCATAGGTGACGTTTAACGGCTCAATACGTGAGAACACCGCCGTACCGGAATAGCCCTTCTTCTCGGCACTGTTCCAATACTGCTTGTAGCCGGGCAAATCTAAGATAGCCTGGTCCGGTTGCATCTTCGTTTCCTGCAGGCAGAACACATCGGCGTCCAGCTTGCAGAATGACTCCATAAATCCCTTTTTCAGGCAGGCCCGCAGGCCGTTGACATTCCAGGAAATAAACTTCATCGTCTACGCCTCCCCTGTTACGGCAGTGTCTTGAACTGTCCAATCGGCCAGAATACCAGCATGGCCTTGCCCTTGATTAAATCAAACGGCACAAAGCCCACGTCGGCAAAACGGCTGTCCTCGGAATTATTGCGGTTATCGCCCATCACAAAGACGGTTCCCTTGGGTACCGTGGATTTGGGATATTCGCTGCGGGTGGGTTCCAAGATATAATCTTCATTGAGCAGCTGGTCATTGACAAAGACCTTGCCGGCTTTAATTTCCACCGTATCGCCGCCGGTTGCAATGACGCGCTTGATGAAATCACGGCTTCTGTCGCGGGGATATTCGAATACGAGAATCTCGTTTTTCTGTGGTTCCCGGAAGTTGTAGATGAACTTATTGACCACGAGCCGTTCCTGTGACTGCAAGGTCGGCCGCATGGACGGGCCATCTACAATGTAAAGCTCCACGATAAATTCACGAATAAAGAAAGCCAGCACCACCGCAATGACAATGGAGACAAGCCAGTCTTTTGCTTCTTCGCCTAATGAACTCATAAAAGGGTCCTCCTCTTAATGTGTTTTGGCTATCTTACGCAAAAATAGGGACTGCTCGGAAGCAGTCCCTACCGTTACGCAGATTAGCGTTTTTCTTTGATACGAGCAGCTTTACCCGTAAGGTTGCGCAGATAGTAAAGTTTTGCACGACGGACAACACCGCGGCTAACAACTTCAATCTTGGCAATACGCGGAGAATGAACCGGGAACAGACGTTCTACGCCGATGCCGTAGGATACACGACGAACGGTGAAAGTCTCACGAACGCCAACGCCCTGACGAGCGATTACGCGGCCTTCGAATACCTGAATACGCTCACGGTTGCCTTCGACGATTTTTGCATGTACGCGAACTTTGTCGCCAGGTGCAAATACGGGAATGTCGCTACGGAGCTGTTCTTTCTCCAGAGTCTCGATGATGTTCATTTGTTTTTTCCTCCTTAATCAGACGTTCGTGGCAAGCTCATGCCTACTCAGAGGACCGTCCACATACCTAAGTAGTTTACCATAAAAAAATCCGGGCTTCAATACCTAAAAAATAAATTTTATGCCCTTTTTTTCACGGAAAACACCGAACTGAGCAATTTTTTCGTATAGGGGTGCTGCGCCTGCGCAATCTTATCCCCTGCCAGTTCTTCAACAATCTGACCGTTCTGCATAACCGCCACCCGATGGCTGATGAGACTTACAAGGCCTAAGTCATGGCAGATAAAGATATAGCTGACGCCCTTTTCCCGCTGCAACTTGGCCAGGAGCTTGGCGATGCTGTCCTGTACGGACACGTCCAGGGCACTGGTTGCCTCGTCGCAGATGATGACCTCCGGTTCCAGTATAAGCGCCCGGGCAATGCCCACGCGCTGACGCTGACCACCGGAAAGTTCATGCGGATAGCGCAGGGCAATTTCCGGCGCCAGTTCCACCTGCTCCAAAAGCGCCACCGCCCTGGCCTCGGCTTCCTTATCGGAAACCTTGGCAAAGTTGCGCAGCGGCTCGCAGATGATATCGCGAATCCGCATCTTGGGATTAAAGGCCGTAGAAGGGTCCTGAAAAATCATCTGGATATGCTTGGCCATTGCCCGGCGTTTTTCACCGGAAAGGCGCGTGATATCCTCGCCCTTAAAAAAGATTTTGCCGCTGTCGGCCGGATGCAGGCCCATAATCGTGCGCACAAAGGTGGACTTGCCGCAGCCGGACTCCCCGACCAATCCCAATGTTTCGCCGCGATAGAGATTCAGGCTCACATCCTTGCAGGCGGTAAACTTCATGCCGTCACTTTTGGTAAATTCCTTGCAGATTTTATCCGTAGACAGCAAGATTTCTTTATCCGACATAGCGTGTGCCTCCAATCTCCGGCACAGCACGCAAAAGTGCCTGGGTGTATTCTGCCTGCGGGCGCTCGATAACGTCCGCCGTACTGCCGTACTCCACCACTTTGCCGCCGGCCATGACCATGATTTTATCCGCCATATGCGCTGCCACGCCGATATTATGGGTGACGATAATCATGGCCGAACCTGCTTCGTGAACGACCTGCATAAGCTCGTCCACAATCTGTGCCTGCGTGGTCACATCAAGGGCCGAAGTCGGCTCGTCTGCGAGCAGCAGTTTGGGTGCAAATGCCAAAGCCATGGCAATGCCGACGCGCTGACGCATACCGCCGCTTAGTTCAAAGGCATGGGATTCCATCACGCGCTGCGGATCAGGCAGATTCATACGCAATAACAGTGAGCAGGCTTTTTCTGCCGCTTCACGTTTGCTCATGGAGCTGTGCAGCTGCAGATATTCCACAAACTGCTTGCCGATGGTCTGCACAGGATTGAGCATATTGCCGCTGTCCTGAAAAATCATGGCAATGTCCTTGCCGCGAATGGAGAGCCATTCCTTGTTGCTCAGATGGGCAATATCACGGCCGCCAAAGTTGATTTGGCCGCCCGCCACCTGACCGTTGCCGGACAGACAGCCCAAAATCGCCCGAATCACAGAAGTCTTGCCACTGCCGGATTCACCGACAATGGCCATAATCTCCCCTGCTGACAGGTCAAAATTGACATTGGACACCGTAGGCTTGCCCTGATAGGCAATCGATAAATTCTTTACATCTAAAAGCATCTTTGCTTCCTTTACTTATTTCGCCGGTTTAATCAGGCTCGTAATCCAGTAATAATCGGAAGGATACATCTTCACGCCGGACAGAACCTTGTTGCTGATGATGTTCGTCTGCGGATAACCCAGGAACAGCGCTGCACCATCATTGAGGAGAATCTGCTGAATGTCGATAATCAGCTGACGGCGCTTGCTCTTGTCGAATTCAGCGGCCAGTTCGTTGAACTTAGCATCGAGTGCCGGGTTGCTGTAGCCAGAACCATTCTGCGGGTTGTCGCCGTTGTTGTTGGTCTTCCAGTACCAGGAGAGGAAGATTTCCGGGTCACCGGTGTTGGCCGTGGTGATGTTGGAAATCAGGAGGTCATATTCTCCCTTGATGCCCATCTGGTCAACGAGGTTATAGTCAACGGTCTTGATGTTGATGTCAAAGCCGAGTTTCTTGAGGTCGGACTGAACAGCTTCTGCGTAGAGCGGCAGTTCGGCACGGCTGTTATACACAACGAAGTCGAGCTTCAGCGGCTGACCGTCCTTGTCGCGGATGCCGTCGCCATTGGTATCTTTCCAGCCTGCTTCGTCGAGCAGTTTTGCCGCGCGTTCCGGATTGTAGGCATTGGGGTCGGTCAGCTGGTCAAAGCCATAATCCATGGACGGCGGTACAGGAGCCTTGCCCGGCAGGAAGGTACCTTTGAGCAGGACATTGTTATAAGTTTCTCTATCGCAGCCGCAGATAAGTGCCGCACGCACTTTGTCATCCTTCAAAATGCCCTTGTGGTTCAGACGAGCCAGTACCGTGCGCAAGGAGGAAATTTCATCCACGAAGAACTTGTCGTTGCCGCGGAAGGTATCCATATCGCCAGCAGCGATGTTTACCGCCATATCCACTTCGCCGGACTGCAGCGCCATAGCGCGGGTATTCGGGTCGTCAATGGACGGAATTTCTACCGTTTCAAAGGGCACTTCGCCATCCCAATAGTTCGGGTTCTTCTTCATCACGGCCTTTTCCTTCACGAAGGATTCCACCATGTACGGGCCGGTGCAGATGGGGCCTTCCTTGGCAAAATCGCGGCTGCCTTCGGCGCTGGTGTCCACAATGATGAAGAGTGGGTCAGCTAAAAAGCCCGGCATATTCGGCATGGGCTTTTCCGTCACGATGGTCAGCACCTGACCTTCGGCCTTGATTTCCTTGTACTTGAAGAACGTAGCGGCACGGTTGTTCTTGGCAAAAGCACGTTCAATGGAAGCCTTGACCGCTTCAGCCGTCAGCGGATTGCCGTTGGAGAACTTCACGCCCTCGCGGATTTTGAACGTCCAGGTCATGTGGTCGTCGCTGATGCTCCAGCTTTCGGCCAGCCAGGGCTGTACGTTCATCTTATCGTCAAACTTCGTCAGGCATTCGCCCAGGCCGTAACGCATAACCACCCAGCCAAAGAAGTTCTGCGTGGGTTCGAGCGTATCGGCAAAGTTCGTCACACCGACCTTGAGTACACCCTTGTCGGCGCTGCTGCTATTATCCGCACCACAGCCAGCCAGCATAACAGTCAGTACTGCACCGCACAGGCCGAGGCTGACGGCCTTCCATAACTTCTTCGTGTTGAACATTTTCATCTCAAACATCTACCCCTTTATAAAAAATATATTATTCCTGCCGTGGGTCGAGAACATCCCGCAGGCTGTCCCCCCACAGATTGAATATTGCTACGACAATAAAGATAGCCAGGCCCGGATAAATCATGAGCCAGGGCGCCGTCTGGATGTACTGACGACCCTCGTTGAGCATCAGTCCCCATTCCGGTGTCGGCGGCTGGGCACCAAAGCCCAAGAAGGAGAGCCCGGCAATTTCCATCATCATGGTGCCGATATCCATTGCCCCGGTGATGACCACCATGGGCATAACATTGGGCAGGATATGACGCCAAAGAATGCTGCTGGTTTTCGCGCCCTGAATCTTGGCCGCCTGAATAAAATCTTGATTTCTAAGGCGAAGAACAAGGCTGCGCACCAGACGGGCATATTTTGCCCAGCTGACGACAAGCAGCGCCAAAATGGTATTAATTACGCTGCCCCCCAAGATACCGGCAATGGCAATCGCCAGCACGATACCGGGGAACGCGAGCATCATATCCGCAAAACGCATGAGAATCGTTTCAAGCCAGCCGCCAAAGAAACCGGCCAGCACGCCGACCAGCGTCCCCACCATGGCAATCAGGGCCACGAGGCACAGGGCCATAAAGAGCGAAATCTGCGTGCCGCAGAGTATGCGGGAGAAGATATCCCGTCCGAGCTTATCCGTGCCAAGGAAATGTTCCGCAGACGGCGTCTGCAGAACCAGTTTCATATTTCCCGCCATCGGGTCCTGCGGCGCAAGGTAGGGCGCAAAGATGGCCAAGAGAACAATCAGCACGACCAGCCCCGTATAAAAAGCAAATAACTTATTTTCCCGAAAAACCGTCATCAATGGGCCTCCTTCTTCAGACGCGGGTCAAGGTAGACATAGGACAAATCCACCAAGGCGTTGATGGCCATGTACACAATGGAAATCCAAAGCACAAAGCCCTCAATCAGCGGATAATCCCGCATGGAAATCGCCCGCACCGCCATGTTGCCGATACCCGGCCAGGAGAACACCATTTCGATTACGGCCACGCCGCCTAGGAGCCAACCAATGGACATACCCAGGAGCGTAATCAGCGGCAATATGGCATTGGGCAGAACATGCTTCCAAAGGATTGCCCGTTCCGAAAGGCCGCGGGCTCTTGCGCCCACCACATAATCCTGCTGCAGTTCCTCCAAAAACACCGTGCGCACCTGACGAATATACTTGGACGACATATAAAGCGCCAAGGTAAGAGACGGCAGGACTATGCCCTGCGCTGTCACCGCGGATTTGGCAATCGGGAACCATCCCAGCTTCAGGCCGAACACATAGAGAAAGATAAGGCCGAGCCAAAAGGTCGGCATGGATACGCCGATAAACGAAACCGTCCGCACCAGATAATCCTGCCAGCCATTGCGATGCACAGCCGACCATATCCCCAGTGGCAGGGATATGAGCAGGACGAACACAATCGTCACTGCCGCCAGTGTCAAGGTTCCGGCAAAGCCTTCGAGCAGCTTATCCGTTACCGGTTTCTTCGCTGAGTAAGACATGCCCATATCCCCATGAAGCACACCACCTGCCCAGTTGACATACTGCACGAGGAACGGCTTATCAAGCCCCAGCTCCGCCCTGGTCTTGTCCAGGGTTTCCTGCGAAACAATCGTATCACCGGCCTCCAAAAGCATGGCCGCCGGGTCTCCCGGTGCCAGATAGGTCAAACAAAATGTCAGAAAGCTGACGCCCACAAGGGTTATCAGCATTTGCGACAATTTGCTTACAAGTTTTTGCAAAATCATCCACACTCCCTAAGGAACTGTTCTATTGCCAGTTCCTAAAAAAAATAAAAAAAGCCTGTCCGCATAAAAATGCAGACAGGCTCACCGTAACAAACTCCAGTAAAATCCCCATCCCCATCGCTCGCGGGTGTAAGAAACAGCAATCGTTTCTTGCGGTGATTGTCAATCAGGCAGTTCTCCTGGCTTCAGTTCATCATCATACCGCGCCTTCCCAGAAATGCTTTGCCCTTTCCAGTGACCTAAATGCAATATGACTCCCTGTTACAGTGGCGGGACCGCGCCGGCTTATACCGGCTTCTCTATTAAGTCTTCCGACACCTGATTCAATCGTTATTAAAAATTACTCTCAATACACAATAAAACAAATAAAATTTTATCATTTCGCCCATTTTGTGTCAAGAGTCACAGACAATTTGCGGACGGGCTTTCCAGAGGCGCCAGAGCAAAAATGATGCACAGGATGCCCGAAGTGACTGGTCAATCGCCAGTGCCAGCCATGCTCCCGCCAGCCCTAAATCGAGCACCTGCAGAAAAAACGCCGTAATCAGCGGCCGCAGGAAGGCGATGCTCACAAAGGAATAGGCAGCGACCTGACTGGTTTTGCCGCTGCCCCGAAGCACACCGGCACAGACCATGGCATGCGCTTCGGGGAAGCTCACCGCCGCCACGAAAATCATAATCAGCGCCCCTAGCGGCAGAAGCTCTGCCTCATGGGAATAGAGGCCAAAGATTTCCTCCCGCAGTACATAGGTGGCGGCAAAGGAAATCAGCGAGAACACAAAGCTCCACTTTAGCCCTGCCCGCAGCTGCCGCTGCCAGTAACTCCAATCACCTGCCCCATGGGCATGGCCAGCCATCACCATATTGGCTTTCCCCAGGCCGCCCGCAAAGCAGTAATAAAAATCGCAGAAGTTCATGCAGATGGCATGTACGGCATAAGCCGCTGTACCAAGTTCTGCAACCATGCGCGTATAGAGCACCATACCGATACGCTCAAAGCCCTGCTCACTGAACACGCCGCCAAAGACCGGCAAAAATTCCTGAAAATACGCACGGGTCGGCCAAAAACTGCCCCAGCCTGACCACTCGCTGTTTTTGAGCTGATAGCCCGTTACGCCAAGTGTCCAGCCTGTACCGATAACCGTACCAACAGCCGCACCAACTACGCCCATTTCTGGAAAGGGACCCAGCCCAAAGATAAGCAAAGCATTAGCGATAATATTGACCACATTGCCCTGCACATTGGCACTCATGACCTGTTTGGTGTGCCCATACCCTAGTTGCACAGCCTGCAGGATAGTGGACAAAGTGGTCAAAAACACGCCGGCCAGCGCAATATCGCCATAGGCCACCGCCGCCGCCATATATTCCTCCTTGGCTCCCATCCAGCTTAGAATCCCCTCTAAATACAGGAAGAAAAGCACATGGAGCGTGCCCATCAGAATGAGCATACAAAAAAGTGTCCGCGCCAAGAGCGCAGGCACTTCCTGTAATTTCTTCTCCCCAAACTTGCGCGCAGTGAGCAAGGTCAGCACCGAAGCCACCGACCGCACCACACACAAGAGCATCATACGCGGCTGGGTGAAGATACTCACCGCCGCAATGGCCGCCGTTCCGAGCACGCCCACCATGATGATATCCACCGAGGAAAGCAATACCATAAAGAGTCCTTCCAAGGCGGCAGGCATGGCTATGCCCAAATAATGTCTGTCTTCTTGTTGTAATCGCACAGCAAAACTCCTTATCATCGAAAATTAGTCTCAATTCGATAATAACAGCTTATGCGATTTCTACACAAGCCCCCCAGGGGGATATTTTCACGCGATAATCAAAATACAATGCGTAACAGCAGGCAGGTTAATTGCCTCCCCCAGCGTTGTTGTAACGACTTTTTCATCATCATAGGACAAGCGGCTGCATATATGCATGGTTTGCGTTTGGGGCCAGCCTGCCTGCAGCAAAATCTCTGCAATGGTTTGGGAGTTATACTTGCTGTCGGTAAGCAGGCCCAATATTTTTCCCTGTTTGTAGGCAATATCCTGCGCTGCCGGCGTGCGCCCATGAAAACTCGCCAGTGTGGCATCATGCCAGGGCAGAGCCAAGCGGGCAAAGGCATACTGCATGGCACTGATACCGGGGATTACCGTTATCTGCTTGGCAGGAAAATCCCGCCGCAAAGCGTCCAGCAGCGAATAATAGCCTGGGTCACCGGATACCATAGCTACAACATTATCCAGTTTTACCCTTGCGCGGATAAAATCCATCACGCCCTGAATATCAGCCGTTATCGGACAGGTTTCCTGCCCGTCAGTGGCAAACTGGTTCAACGCCCGTCTGCCGCCCACGAGGAACTTTGCCTGCTCAATGGCTTTAAGCCCCTTGGGCACGATATAATCCGGGTTGCCGGGGCCAATGCCCACGACCACGATTTTATTCTGCGCTTCCATTTGGCACCTCCCCGCCTAAATCCCGGCAAATGCTTGCCGCTGTTTCGTCCATACCCAAAAGCTCCCCGCTCATGGCCACCATCACGGTTCCCACCTGCATCTTCTGAAAGAGATAGCGCTGCGCACGCAGACTGGCGCGTTCAGCCAACCTCCGACACACCACATGCGTTAAGCCAGCCCTGTCCAATACCGCCAAAGCATCTTCCGTAGTATTAGCACCTAAAACCGCCTGCACATCAACGGTGCTTAAACCTTCAGCCGCACCATAAGCCGCTATGGTTTCCAGCCGGCCATCGGCAATACGGTTATGGGTGTAAAAACAGCCTGCCGCCACCTTGACCAGCTTGCCAATATGACCGAACAGCAAAACACGTTTGATTTCCCGCTGCTGGGCTGCTTCGAGCATAAAGCCGATAAAGTTGCTGGTCTGCACCATGGCCTGCGCCGGCAGCTGCCATTTGCCTGCCAGCCGCTCGCCAATCTTGCCGGGCACAAAAATCAGCGTGTCAAAGCCTGCCGCCTTGGCGACATCAATCTGCGGCACCAGGGAATTTTTGAAACCTTCCTCAGACATGGGCCGCAAAACCCCCGTTGTGCCGATAACCGATATCCCACCCTCAACCCCCAAAATGGGATTGAGGGTCTGTTTTGCCAATTCCACACCGGCCGGAATGGAAATCGTGACTTCCAAAGGGATTTTGTCCGTCCCCAATACCTCCGCTACAACATTGCGGATTAATTGCCGGGGGCCGGGATTGATGGACGGCTGACCCACCGGCACAGACAGCCCGGGCTTCGTCACCGTACCAATGCCCAAGCCCGCCTTAAAGACCACTTCCGGCGGCGCTGCCTCTAAATGACGAACCGTGGTAAATACGGATACGCCATTGGTGATATCCGGGTCATCACCGGAAAATTTCACCACTTCGGCGGTAAGGCCCCGTTCATCCTTGACGATATTTTTTACGGGTATAAGAAGCTCCGTGCCATCAAGGGCACGGAGTTCTATACTATCCCAATCTTCTCCCTGTTCATAGAGCAGGGCGGCCTTGACACCGGCAGCCGCACAGGCGCCGGTGGTATAGCCGGAACGTAATTCTTTTGCCATAAATTCACCTACTTATTCAGCTGACGGCTCAGGAAGTCGCGGCCAAATACAGTCAATGTGTAGTATAACCCAATCAGGAAGGGGATGTATTCCGCAATCAGCCGCCAGCAGACGGCGATAATCCCCACCGTCCCTGCGGGCACTGTTTCGCTGAACAAAAGCACGAAACCGCCCTCTGCCACACCGGAACCGCCGGGAGTCGGCGTGAAGTACAGCAGCATATTGAGAAAAATCATACGCCCCATCACGGTATACCAATCGGCATCCGTAACGCCTAACCCCAACAGCAAACAGGGCACAATGGCATAAATGCACAAGAGATTCAGGCCGGATTCGACAAAGACCAGCAGCATTTTCCAGGGCGACTGCAATAACAGGGCAATTGCGCATTTCGTATCGCGATAAAAGGCAAAGACCTTGCGCCGGCGGCTGTTTTTCATGCGACGGGTAAAGTGGATGACAAAATAATCCAACGTCCCCTGCCGTGCCCCCACCACAATGGCGATAATGACCACAAAGGCCGTAAGGGTAATCGCCATCAGGGTATGATTGGAAATGCCCGGCAATATCCCTTCATCATGAAGGAAAATAAAGGGCATACAGAGCACCAAAAAGAAGATGGACAACAGCGTACGCACAATAACGAGCACCGTGGCTTTGCCCGTAGGCACACCCGCGTGGCGCAAAAACATCAGCTGGGCCACCGCCCCGCCGGTTGCGCCCGGCGTTAAGAGTGCCAGGAAGTAATTGCCAAAGACCACCTGCACAGCCTGATACAGACTGATTTTCTCATTGGAAATCTTAACCATGTGCATCAGGCGGCTGCCGTCAAAGAACATGCCTAGACCTACCGCCAGCACAGCCAGTCCAATCGACCAGGGCTGAAAACGATTTAGATTTTTCAGGGTATTGATATCAACGGTTGTATAGATAACCACGCCGGAGATAACGACCACCAGCAGGATAAGTACGATAAACCGTTTGTAAACTTTACTCATGCAAACCGTCCCTTGGGATAGTTATAGTTCTTCCTCATGTGCCGCGTAAGCACTGTGGTTGTGAATGGACTCATAGTTCTCGCATTCCACGGAAAACCAGCCTAAGCCTTCAATATCCCGCAAAACAAGCACCGTATCCCGCAGAATATCCTCGACAAATTTGGGATTTTCATAAGCGGCTTCGGTGACAAACTTTTCGTCCTCCCGCTTCAATAGCGGATAGATGGGCGAAGACCCCTGCTTTTCGACCAAATTGGCCAAATCTTCGATGAAAATGCAGTCATAGCCATCCTTGAATCGCAGCTGAATACGGGCTACCGAGCGCTGATTGTGGGCGCCATAGCTGGAAATTTCCTTGCTGCAGGGACATAAAGAGGTAAACGGCACCTCCACGCCCAACTGAAATTCCATGGGCTTGCCCTGTTCCTTGCGGCCGGTGAAACTGCAGTCCAAATCCAGCACCGAAGTGCGGCGGCTTACCGGTGCCACCTTGTCCACGAAGTATTTGAAGGAAAGCTCTACTTCGGCCGAATGGGCTTCCAAACGCTCCAAAGCCTCAGAGAGCATAGCCTCCATTTCCGTTTCCGCCAGCGGCTTTTTGCTCCAAGGCATTAGGATTTCCAAAAAGCGGCTCATATGCGTGCCCTTGTACTGGCTCGGCAGAGCCACCGTAAAGCGTACCCTTGCCAGAACCTGCTGATAACCGCCCTCTTTGGTCTTAATCAAAAACGGCAGATGCGCTTCTTTAATGCCTACCTTCTGGATGGCAATACCGCGTTTATCCTGGCGGTTTTGTACGTCCTGCATTTTAGTTCCTCGTTTCGTATTCTACCGGGTCTTCTACGCCGGCTTCGGCAAAGCCCTGCAGGCGCAGTTTGCAGCTGTCGCAGACACCACACGCCTTCTCGCCGCCTTTGTAACAGCTATGGGTAAACTGCAGAGGCGCACCGAGCTTCGAGCCCAGCTGTACGATTTCCTTTTTGGACAAATCCTGCAGCGGCGTTTCAATCGTGATTTTCGTGCCGTTGACTGCCGTAGCTGTGGTCGCATAATCAGCCAGGGACTGGAACTTCTGAATGAATTCCGGGCGGCAGTCCGGATAGCCGGAATAATCGATAGAGTTTACACCGATATAAACATGCGTTGCCCCTACAACTTCCGCATAAGCCATAGCATAGGACAGGAAAATCAGATTGCGGGCAGGCACATAGGTAATGGGCACATCATCCCGGTCCACATCCCCGTCCGGCACATCGATATGGCTGTCGGTCAGCGCCGAGCCGCCAATAGCCTCCATATTGGTTTCAATAATCAGATGTTTGGGCACATCGTAGAACTTCGCGATTTTCTTCGCCCCTTCTAGTTCAATGCTGTGCCGCTGATGATAGTTGAAGCTTATCGGATAAACTTCATAGCCTGCTTCTTTAGCCACAGCCATGCACGTGCAGCTGTCCAAACCACCGGAAAGCAATACTACTGCTTTTTCTTTTGCCATTTCTTACATCTCCTTAATTAACCGCGAATTGCCTTGATGGCTGCCGCTACATCCTCAGCACCATAAATAGCCGAACCTGCTACCAGAACATTGGCACCAGCTTCCTGCACGAGTTTGCTGGTTTCAGCATTGATGCCGCCATCTACTTCGATATCGCAGGTAAAGCCCATATCCTTAATCGTATGATAGAGCATATGGATTTTTTCGAGCTGGGATTCGATAAACTTCTGTCCGCCAAAGCCCGGGTTTACCGTCATAATCAGCACCATATCCACATCGGGCAGGATTTCTTCAATCATGGACAGCGGCGTGCCCGGATTCAGCGCAATACCCGCTTTACAACCGGCAGCCTTAATCTGCTGGATGATGCGGTGATGATGACGGGCAGCTTCCCAATGGAAGGTGATGATATTGGCACCGGCTTCAGCAAAGGTTTCAATATGGGTTTCCGGATGTTCCACCATCAGGTGTACATCAAAAACCGCCTTGCTGGTCGGGCGCAAAGATTTAACAACCAATGAGCCCAAAGTGATGTTCGGCACAAAACTGCCGTCCATAACATCAATGTGGATGTATTCAGCACCGGCATCTGTAACCTTCTTTACTTCATCAGCCAGATGAGCAAAATCTGCCGACAAAATGGAGGGTGCAATCTTAATCATTTGTATTCCTTCTTTCGTTTCAATTGTTGCGCTTCCTGAATTTCCTTATAAATGGTCTGATAAGCCTCGTAGCGTTCCTGGGAAATCTCTCCAGCTTCCCAGGCAGCCTTGATGCCGCAATCCGGCTCATGGATATGACTGCAGGGAGCAAAGCGGCACTGCCCTAAATAGGGACGGAACTCCGGGAAAAAGCCTGCCAGCTCATCGAGGGGAATTTCGCCCAGTTCCATTGCACTAAAGCCCGGCGTATCCACGATAAAGCCCTGCTCATAGGGCAAAAGCTCAGCTACGCGGGTGGTATGCCGCCCACGCTTAATTTTATCACTGACCTGCCCTGTCGCTAAGGATAAATTCGCATCAATTGCATTGAGCAGCGAGGATTTACCCACACCGGACGGTCCGGCAAAAACCGTCGTCTCACCGGCTAGTGCCTGCCGCAATTCATCAATACCCAGATTTTCCTTGGCCGACACACGCAGAACCCGATAACCTGCCTGCTCATAGAGCTGCAAAAAGGCTGCGCTGTCCCCACTGTACAAGTCCGTCTTATTGACACAAATCAGGATATTTTTCAGTCCCGACCACTCGGCCAGCACCAAAAAACGGTTTAAAAGCAGCGGATGTAAATCCGGCTGAGCGGCAGCAAAGGTCAAAATCACCTGTGTTACGTTGGCCACTGCCGGACGGCGCAGCAGGCTTTCCCGAGGCAGTTGTTCCTCCACCACACCTGTACCGTCGGAGAGTCTTCCAATAAGCACCTTGTCTCCAGGCACTACGCCCTGGCTCTTGCGGGTCTTTTTGAACTTGCCCCGCAGTTTGCAGGAGACAAGTTCCGTTTCCGTCTGTACATAGAAGAAGCTGTTATAGGCCTTGATTACCCGGCCTTCCTCTAAATGCATAAATGCTCCTCCCTAATCAATCCACACCATCTCAGCGGCTTTTGCTTGCTTCATTCGGTTTGGGTGCAACAGCCTCCTGCTTGCCGCCGGTCTTTTGATTCTGCTTATCGGTCTTTTCTTCTTCAACCTTGCCAGCTTCCGCGACCACCAAATGAATCGACTCGCCGGAGAGAGCTTCCGCTCCGCCGCCAGGGCTCTGGCTGATTACCGTTCCTGCCGCCTGTTTGCTGGCTTTCTTCTCTACACTGCCAACTCTAAATCCTGCACTGGTAAGTGTCTTGCTGGCAGCATCCAAAGGCAAACCGGTTACATCCGGTACAGAGGATTTCTTTTCCTTCTTGCCCTTACTGATAACCAAATCGACGGTTTCACCCTTAGTTACCCTAGTGCCTGCCCGCGGGTCGGAGGCGATGACCACGCCAGCTTCTTCTTCATCGGAGGTACGCTCCGAAACGCGGCCTACCTTCAAGCCCATCTTTTCGATTTTGGCAATGGCATCTGCCTGCTTCAAACCACGCACATCAGGCATTTCGATATTTTCGCCGCCCTTGCTGACCTTAATGGTAATCATGCGCTCTTCCTTGACCTTGGCACCGCCTTCGGGGTCCTGGGAGATAACCATGCCCGCCGGAACCGTTGCACTGAACTCCTCATCCACCTTAACCCGCAGGCGTTTATCTTCCAAAATCTGCTTGGCCAGGGTCATCTGTTTGCCGGTAACATCCGGCACTTCCACTTCTGCCGTGCTCCAGAACTTGCCAAAGCTCAGGAAGGCACCGACAAAGAAGCCCATCATGAGTACCATCACCAGACCGGCGATAAATTTCTTGGATTTGAACACCGAGGTTTCTTCCGGTTCATCCTCAGCATATGCCGGCTTCGCATAACGCTCGCCCCGGCTGACGGGCATGGATTCCTTTACCCGGGGCAAGACCTGCGTAGCGTAAGGGTCGGCAACACCAGCACTATATCCCCCCAGCATTTGCTGCGCCTGCGCGATATCCTGTACCAGTTCACTGCTGCTCGGACGCATATTGGCATCTTTCTGCATGGCCCTGGCCACAATGGCCTCCACCACCGGCGGAATGGATTCATCCAGTTGCCGCACCGAACGGGGCTGCTCCTGCAAGTGTTTCATCGCAATGCTTACCGGTGTTTCACCAGTAAACGGCAGCTGACCGGTCAGCATTTCATAGAGAACCACACCCAAAGCATATACATCGGAACGAGGCGTAATCATCGTTCCTTTGGCCTGCTCCGGAGAAAAGTAATGAACTGAGCCCACGACATTCCCCGTATAGGTCATCGTGGATTCCGTTACGGCCCGGGCAATGCCGAAGTCAGCGACCTTGGCACTGCCATCCGGCATCATCAGGATATTATGCGGTTTGATATCGCAATGTACCAGATTATTGGCATGAGCATGCGCCAGTGCGCTGGCAATGTCCTTTGCCACCCGCAGGGCAGCCTCTACGCTTAAATGACCTTCCTGTTTGATACGGTCCTTCAAGGTGCTACCAGGCACATATTCCATGACGATATAATGGTCATCGCCCATTACCCCAACATCATAGATATTGACAATATTGGGATGAGACAGCTTGGCCGCAGCCTGTGCCTCCCGGTGAAACTTCTGAATAAACTCAGAATCCCGCTTAAATTGTTCATGGAGGATTTTGACCGCTACCGTGCGGTCAAGCAGTATATCCCTTGCCTTATACACATCGGCCATACCACCGCCGCCAATGAGTTCCTGCAATTCGTATCGATTGTCCAAGACACGCTGGTTCATTGAATTTCTCCTTCCCCAAGGCTCATTTTCTATAATTAGTTCTGTAAACTCAGGATTATCTTTCGGGCAATTGGTGCCGCAGCTTTGCCGCCGCCACCGCCGTTTTCTACGATAATGGCAAAGGCGATATTGCGATTGCGCAGTTTCGCTGAGCCGATAAACCAGGCATGGTCTTCACCATGCGGATTTTCAGCTGTACCAGTCTTGCCAGCCACTTCCACACCGCTGACCTGAGCAGCTTTGCCTGTTCCCTTCGTAACCACGTCTTCCATAAAGCTGTGAATTTTAGCTGCCATAGCTTCTGTAGTCACGGTCAGCCATTTTTCAGGACTTGCTTTATGAACGACTAATCCACCAGGCGTAATGACCTCCTGCACGAGATAAGGCTTCATCACCGTACCGCCATGGGCAAAGGCAGAAGCCAGCAGTGCCATATGCATCGGCGTAACCAAAAGCGTACTCTGCCCAATCGCCGTCTGCGCCTGATCACCGCTGCCCAGATTGCCAAAATCCGGCAAGTGCGAACTGGTCATCACGATTTCCCCACCGATTGACTGGTCAAAACCAAACCGGATAAACGCTTTCTTGAGTTTATCATCACCCAAACGCATTCCCAGGGTGCCAAAGGTTACATTACAGGATTCCGTCAGGGCTTTGCGCAGGTCTACCCGATTGTGCACTTCGCCATGACTCTCCCGAATGCTATGGCCACCGCCAACATCCAAAATACCTGGGCAGTCAAACGTTTCCTGTTCATTGGTCACGCCATCTGTAAGTGCCGCATCGGCAATCATCGGCTTAATGGTAGACCCAGGTGGGTATAGGCCCTGTACGGTACGATTTAAGAGCGGGCCATCCGCCTCCTGCGACATCGCCTTCCAGTTGTCTTCTACATTATTGGGGTCATATGCCGGAGCGCTGACCATGGCAAGCACAGCTCCTGTATCTGCGTCCAACACGACCACAGCGCCCTTGCGTCCCGCCAGCCCATCATAGGCTGCCTGTTGAGCGTCGGCTTCAATGGTTGTTTTTATGTCATTGCCTCTGTCCGTCTGCAAAAGCTGGGCAGCCGGCCCCAAACGGCTCATATCAGCAGTCAAGCCCAACAATTCCCTGTTGGCATGGCCTTCCAAGCCTGCACTGCCGATATTTTCTCCGTTATAACCGGTAATATGGGCCATCACCTGTCCCAAGGGATACGTTCTAGTCCCATCATTTTGTGTCTGTGCCAGCACACGGCCATGCGCATCAAAGATGGTTCCCCGGCGAATATCGGCCTTAGCTGCCGCCCCCCGCATATTAAGGGGATTCTCCGCCAGCTCCTGTCCCTCCCAAACCGCCAAATAAGCGATATAGAGCGAAAGAACTGCCACCATAACGAGCAGAAAGGCACCGACCTGTACAATTTGTCGTTTTAACTTCCAATCAGACATTTTTCTGCTCCTTGGTTAATGATAACAACATGGCCAACAGAATGAAACTGGAAACCATGGAACTGCCGCCATAACTTACAAACGGCAGGGTAATCCCTGTAAGCGGCAGGAATTTGGTAACACCGGCAATGATGATAAACATCTGCAGCAGAATCAGCACACCGCAACCCGCCATCAGTAACGCCTCGCTGGCATTCTTCAGCTTTAGTGCCCCTTTTATCCCCCGCCAAAAAAGCAAGGCATAGCAAATGATAAGCATAATTCCTGCTGTAAGGCCCATTTCCTCCACGATAGCAGAAAAAATAAAATCCGTATGCACCTCAGGGATAAAGCCGGGATGGCCGAAACCAAAGCCCGTTCCCCAAAGCCCGCCTGTGCCAATGGCAAAGAGTGACTGTACCACTTGATAAGCCATACCATTGGGGTCAGCCCAAGGGTCGAGCCAGATATCAAAACGTACCCGCACATGACCAAACAAAGCATAACTGGCAGCGGCTGCAATGCCTATAAAAGCCATTGCTAAGAACACATAGGATTTGCTGCCTGTAGCCATATAGGTCATCAGTACCGCCATACCAAAAAAGAGCAGCGCTGACCCCAAATCCTTTTCCACCACGAACATCAGCACCGCCAGGCCCCAAATGCAAATAAGCGGTGCAATAAACCGCAAAGGCGGCAGCCTCAGGAACAGAAATTTATGCGCAGGCAAAGTCAATACCCGTCGATGGTCGGACAGATAAGAGGCCAAAAAGAACAACAGGATAATCTTGCCAAATTCCGAAGGCTGCAAGGATACTGGCCCGAGGACCAGCCAGTTCTTGCTGCCGCCTATTTCCGTGCCAAAGAGCAGCGGCAGTCCCAACAGAAACACGCAGCCAATTCCCAATAGATAGGGATAATTAAGCATGCGTTTTATTTGGCGCCAAAGGCGAATAACGATGAACATCACCAACATGGCAATGCACAGCCATTGCATCTGTCTGAGCAGCAAAGCCGGCTTCAGCCGGGCAATTTCTACGAGACCAATACTCACGAGCATTAAAATTATCGGCAGGATAAACGTATCCAAATGTCTTTTGATTACCACCATCTGAATCACAATGGTCAAAAAGACAGCGGCCAACAAATAGGGCACATAAACCAGTGGGTCCTGCAGTGTCGTATTGGTCACCTTTTGCATAGCGCCCTGCATTTTCAAATACAGAACAGACATACCACAAAGGAAAATCCCCAAAGGCGCTGTTAAAAGCCCCCAATTCTTCATGCGAGGCTCACCACCACTACCGTAATGTTATCGGTACCGCCTGCAGCCAAAGCTGCCTTGAGGAGTGCCTGCGCCGGATTGTCCACAGCTTCCCGCAAGATACGCGTAATCGCCTCATCCTCAACATGCTTCATCAAGCCATCCGTGGCCAGCAGGAAGATATCACCATCCTGAATGGTCAACCGGCCGCTGTCTACCTCCAGATTTTCCATAACGCCCACAGCTCTGGTCAGCATATTGCGCTGCGGATGTTTTTTTGCTTCTTCGGGCGTAATCGTTCCCTCCCGCACCAAATCTTCCACATAGGAATGGTCGCGGGTTATCTGCGCCAAAGCCTCTGTGCCACTGCGCAACAGATATAATCTGCTGTCACCGACATGAGCCCAATAGGCCTGACCGTCCTGTTCATCAATATGAAGCAAGGTTGCCGTTGTTCCCATGCCTTCACAGCCAGGATGTTCTCCAACATAATGACGAATGACCATATTGGCATCCTGGATAGCCTGGCAAAGATTCTCTTCTCTAATCTGTTCTCTGCCGGCCAGTTTTTCCTGAACGGTATTCACCAACAGCTGACTGGCTACTTCGCCGGCAGCCTCGCCGCCCATGCCGTCTGCTACAGCATAGACCTTGTCAAAAACCAACAGATTATCTTCATTGCCCTTACGCACTAAGCCTACGTCAGTAGCTTTATAAACTTGCTGCAATTCGTTCACCTCTCGAACCTTAGGGTAACCATGCCCACACGAATTTCATCACCGGGCTTTAAGTAAGCCCGGCCCTCCAAAGGCTGACCATTGACATATGTATGGTTCACACTGCCCAAGTCTTCAATGACGTATTGGGCACCATGGAGAAAAATCGTGGCATGACGATGGGAAACAAAATTTTCGGGAATGCGCACATCATTTTCTGCTCCCCGGCCAATGGTTATTTCCTCCTGAAAAGCAAACCGCCGTCCCTGCAGTTCCTCCTCGCTGGCTTCCACCACGGTAAGCAGCGCCTCATTCTGCTTGACAGCAGGCTTATGCTGTTGCTTTAGTTCCTGCTTAACCTCACCAAACATCCTGCGCGACAGGCTGACGGTAAAGTAAATCAGCCACAGGAGCATACCATATTCCAGCACTACTCTGACCACCTTAATGGCCATTGCCGCACCTTGCATCAAATCACCTCGTAGACTAAAACCGTTGTTCCGATTTGGATTTCATCACCGGAGCACAGACATATGGATTCCACCGGCTCACCATTCACAAATGTACCATTGGTACTCTGAGCATCATAGAGAACATGCCGGTGATTCTCATAGGCAATCCAGGCATGAAGCCGTGAAGCCTTCGGGTCGGTGAGAATAAACTCATTTTTCTCCCGGCGGCCAATGTAAATCTGACCCTCGCCAAATTCCAAATAGGCGTCCAAATCTGGTCCTTCGACAACTTTCAGCGCGGTAATTTTTACTTCCTTGGGCAAATTCAGAGGCTGCTGACTCCCCAAGCGAGGTTTAGCCAGTACCAGCGTATTTTGCTCATCACAGTTTTTCGTCTGTGTATCCTCCTCTGGCTCTGAGAAACGGGCTTTTAGCTCAAAGATACCGCGCTGCTTTGCCTCATCAGCCTGACAGCTTACCGTCAGCTTGCCCTGCATGGTGTAATTCTGCAGGATAACCTGTTTTTCGGCTACCGTATAAAGCTCGTCGATAATCCGCCGGGCACAAAGCCGTTGATAGTCCTCCCTGGCGAGGAAAAACACATATTGATTGGGCACCATGCGCTGCGCTTTGCCCTTGCCTTGACGGGCAATCTCCTTTTCCAGCGCCTTGGATAGTTCCACCGGCTCCAAATCACTGCTGAATTTCTTATTAAAGAATCCCTCGATATGATTTTCCAAAAATGATTCTAATTTGCCAATGCCCATAAGGTAACACCTCTAATCCTGCAAATGCTTATTACGCAGCTGGCCGCAGGCCGCCTGAATATCCGTGCCCATTTCCCGGCGCACAGTCACATTTACATGATGGCTTGCCAGATAACCTTCAAACCAGTCAATCCGCGCCTTGGATGGACGCAGAAGATTGCGCTCCACCACGGGATTGATGGGAATGAGATTGACGCTGGCCAGCTGACCATGCATAAGCGCCGTAAGCTCTTTAGCCTGCTGCTCGCCATCGTTTAACTGGTCAATCAGGATGTATTCGTAAGTCACTCGCCGCTTGGTCTTGTCGGCATAGTTCTTGGCTGCCGCCACCACGTCCTTCAATGGATATTTGCGATTGATGGGCATGATTTCCGAGCGCAGCTCTTGATTCGGCGCATGCAGGGAAACCGACAGGGAAATCGGCAGACCTTCCTCTGCCAGCTGATACATTCCTGGTACGATGCCGGAGGTGGACAGCGTGATATTGCGATACCCCAAACCTAAGGTGTACGGCTCATGGATAAGCCGCAGGAATTTCACGACCTCGTCGTAGTTCATCAAGGGTTCCCCGCTGCCCATAATCACCATGGTATCGACCTTGCTGCCAGACTCCTCACGCAGCATATCGTTAATCACGACCGCCTGCGAGAGAATCTCGCCACAGGTCAGATTCCGTGTCATGCCGTGCAGGGTGGACGCGCAGAAAGCACAGCCCATATTACAGCCTGCCTGCGTGGATACGCAAATGCTGTTTCCATAAGGCTGACGCATCAGCACCGTTTCGATGGCAATGCCGTCGGCAAATTCAAGCAGGAACTTCGTGGTCTTTTCATCCTGTGAATCAAGCCGCGCCTTAATCTTCGGACGGCCAATGATGAAATTCTCCGCCAATTGCTCACGCAAAGCCTTCGACAGGTTGGTCATGGCAGAAAAATCTGTCGCCCCACGCTGATAGAGCCATTCGGCAATCTGTTTGGCCCGGAACTTCTGCACCTTAAAAGGCGCCAAGACTTCCTGCAGCTCTGCTAAAGTCAACCCAAATATATTCGTCAATGTCTTATCCTTTCGCTTTGCGCAGACGCGCGATAAAGAAGCCATCCGTGCCATCCCGCTGCGGATAAAGCTGTACCATCTTGTCCGAACGCTTCACCGGCAGGAAATCCCCGGTCTGTTCCAACGTAAATTCCGGATGACGGGTCAAAAAGGCCTCCACCACTTCGTCATTTTCTGACGGGTCAATAGTGCAGGTACTGTAGACCAGTACGCCGCCCGCTTTAAGTGCCTTGGCGGCACTATCAAGGATTTCGCCCTGAAGTGGCGGCAAGGCCGCAATCTCCTCGGCACTCTTATTCCAACGGGCATCAGGCTTGCGCCGCAGAACGCCCAGACCGGAACAGGGTGCATCCACGAGCACGCGGTCAGCCATATCCTCGTATTCCTCGCCTACCTTACGGGCATCGAGCAAGGTCGGCTCAATGATATCAATACCCAAGCGCTTGGCATTTTCCTCAATACGCTCCAGCTTATGCTCATAGATATCGCCCGCCACAATACGGCCTTTGTTTTCCATCAAAGCCGCCATATGGGTGGTCTTGCCGCCTGGAGCACTGCAGCAGTCGATAATGAGTTCACCAGGCTGAGGGTCAACGACATGAGCAACCAGCATGGAACTTTCGTCCTGCACCTGACACAGACCTTCCTGCAGGGGAGCGAGATTGTCCAAAGCACCATGCGTCGTAACGAGTATTCCCTCTGGTGTCCACTGGCTTTCCTGTACTTCTGCACCAGTTTCTTTGAGAGCCGCCATGAGTTCAGGCCGTTCGGTTTTCAGCGTATTGGTGCGCACCGATAAGACCGGCTGGCCGTTATCGAAGGCACAGAGCGCTTCCGCTTCTTCAAAGCCAAACTGCTTGACCCAGCGCTTCACGAGCCAGTAAGGATGCTGGCTCTTTAGTGCCAAGCCTTCCGTTGCCTTGCCCTTGCCTGCGGGGAAGGCCGCTTTTTCCGGCTCCCGTACGGCAGTGCGCAGAACAGCATTGACAAATTTCACCGTACCAGCGTGGCTGTACTTCTTGGTCAGTTCCACCGCCGTATTGCAGGCCGCCGAAGCAGGCACCTTATCCAGATAGAAAATCTGGTAAAGCCCCAACCGCAGGATATCCCGCACCATAGGCGGGATTTTCTTTAGCGGCCGGTTCACATAGCGGCGCAGAATCCAGTCCAGCGTATCTCCAGCCTTGACCGCACCATAGACCAGTTCCGTCACAAAGCGGCGGTCCTGGTCGCTAAGGTCTGCCTTGCGCAGATGACGGGCCAAAGCCACATTGGCATAGGCACCTTCTTCATGCACTTCATTTAATATCTTAATCGCGATTTCCCGCGCTTTATCCATTATCTTGCTCCTTGGGAATGATGATTTTTTCCAGTTGGGCACGAACTTCCGCCATGTCCACATGGGTGTTATAACATGGGCCGTTAGGACGAATGTTTAGCACCCCAACTGCCGGCAGAGGATAGACATCCTGGATGCCACTCATTAAATCCCGCTCACAGGCAATGGCCAGCACCGCCTGTGGCCGGGTGTTATACACCACCTGCCGTGCCAAAGTACCACCGGTGGCCACAAAGAAATGAAACCCCATCTCTTCCGACAACGTCACCAGTGAACCGATATCACAGCCGCCACAGCGCTTGCAATTCTGCGGGTCACGCGTGATTTTATGCGGGCAGGTCGCTAGCTGCAGACAATGCGGTGTTACCACCAGTAAGCGGTCAGCGGGGACCTTAAGCCCCAAACGATTAAACAGCAGATTGCTGGTAGCAATAAACGAGCCTTCCAACTTCCGCTTGCCCACGCCAAAAATTTTGGCAACATATACCGCCACGGGAAAGAGCACATTGATCAGCTCATAGGTCTGCCGCTGCAAAAAGGGCAGATAAAACCAGCCCTTGACCGCCAGCACCATATTCAAAATGGCGAGCATTGCCCCGCCGCTGAGCAGGGCAAACAGCGCACCGACCACCATAGGCAGTGGCTCTGCTATTTCGGCCAGCCCTAAACGGGCAATATACCATATACCATAGAGCAGAATCGACACCAACACCGTAGTCAATGTCAATATGCCGATAAACAGCCGTTTCTTCGGCCTGCCCGGCAATTTATATTTTTTCTTTTGGGTAGAATCCGTCATTGAAACCTCCAACAACTCTCCCCCTTGCTTTCCAAACAAATCAGGCAAATCTTGCCCCATCGGCAAAACCATGACCATTCAGATAGTCCGCTGCCCGCATTTTCTTCTTGCCAGGAGCCTGCAATTCCACAATCTCCAGAACTTCATCACCGGCAGCCACAAAGAGGCCTGTCTTTTTATCTGCCCTTACAATAGAACCTGCTGGAACATCAGACTTTTCACCTGTACGGCGCGTACGCCAAATTTTGTACTTGGCTCCGTCCAGCTGCGTATAGGCACCGGGCCAGGAATTAAGCCCGCGCACGAGATTATGCACTTCCTGCGCAGTTTTTGACCAGTCAATCTGACCGGTGGTTTTCGTCAGCATTGGCGCATAATTGGATTCAGCCGGCTGCGGCGTGCGCGTAAGCGTGCCGTCAGAGAGCTTTTCCAACGTATCCATAAGGACTTTGGCGCCCATGCCCATCAGGCCATCATGCACTTCTTCGAGCGTGGTATCTTCGCCAATGGGGAATTCTGCCTTTAAGAGCATATCCCCGGTATCCAAACCAGCATCCATAAACATCGTGGTAACGCCAGTCTTTTCTTCACCGTTAATCACGCACCACTGCATGGGCGCAGCCCCACGGTAACGCGGCAATAACGACGCATGGACATTGATGCAGCCGTATTCAGGAATGTCCAGAATACGCTGCGAAAGAATCTGCCCAAAGGCCACAACCACCATAAGGTCCGGCTTCATTTCCTCTAGCTTGGCGGTAAATTCTTCCGTCTTGATTTTTTCCGGCTGGTAAACCGGCAGGTCATGCTCCACGGCCCAAGCCTTTACCGGCGACGGCATCATCTTCTGCCCGCGCCCTCTGGGCTTATCCGGCTGGGTGATAACCGCCATGACCTCGCACTGTTCGTGGAGAGCAGCCAGACAAGGTACCGCAAACTCCGGCGTACCCATAAATACTACGCGAAATTTCTTCACGACTGATTCCCCCTATGAACACTCGTGGCAATGTCAATAAAGAGCTGACCTTCCAAGTGGTCGAGTTCATGCTGAATGCAGCGGGCCAGGAGTCCCGTTGCCGTCAAATGCTGGCGCTTGCCCCGGCGGTTCATAAATTCCACCTTGACCTTGGCAGCCCGCGTCACTTCCCCATAAATATCCGGCACGGACAGACAGCCTTCCGTATCGACAACCTCGCCTTCCTTGAAGGTAATCACCGGATTGATGAGTTCCAACAGGCCATGTTCATCCTGACAGTCAATGACCACCAGACGGATGTTCTGCCCAATCTGCGGAGCAGCCAAACCGACACCATCATTTTCATACATGGTTTCAGCCATATCGTCCATCAGTTTCTTGAGCTTTTTATCTACGCGTTCCACAGGTACGGAAACCCGCTTCAGGACGGGATTGCCCGCCTTTAATACTTCTAATAATGCCATATATTCTCCTTATTTCTTGTTCAATTTGCCTGCGCCCACGGCGATTTGCAGTACCGTTTCCCCAGCTTTTTTGAGAGATTCCAGCGGCAGATATTCAAAACGGCCATGGAAGTTGGCACCGCCGGTAAAGATATTCGGACACGGCAGTCCCATAAAGGACAGGCGGGCACCATCCGTGCCACCGCGAATCGGCTGTACATCGGGTTCTACGCCAGCAGCTTTCATAGCTTCTTTAGCCAGTTCCACCACATACATATTGCCGTCTTCAATCTTCTCCAGCATGTTGAAATACACATCATGATGTTTTACTTCTACACGGCCTTCGCCATACTTTTTGTTGAAGAATGCGGCCATGGTATCGAAGTATGCCTTGCGTTCCTCGAACCTCTCGCGGTTATGGTCACGAATCAGCATGCTCATCGTGCAGGTTTCCACATCACCGCTCATCTTGTAGACATGGAAGAAACCTTCGTGGCCTTCCGTGTACTCCGGCTTCTCACCGGCCGGCAGCATCTGCTGCCATTCGCATGCCATGGACAGGGCGTTAATCATCTTGCCCTTGCCGTCACCGGTATGCACGCTGACGCCGTGGAAAGTAATCGTGGGATTGGCTGCGTTGAAGTTCTCATACTCCAGCCCCCCCAGCTCGCCGCCATCAATGGTGTAAGCAAAATCAGCGGCAAACTTTTCCACATCGAAGCGGTCAGCACTGCGGCCCGTTTCCTCATCCGGCGTAAAGCCAATGCGGATTTTGCCATGCTTGATTTCCGGATGCTGCACGAGATACTGCATAGCGCTGACAATTGCCGTCACACCGGCCTTGTCATCAGCACCAAGAAGCGTCGTGCCATCCGTGAACATGATGTCCTGCCCCTGATACTTCAGCACTTCCGGGAACGCCTTCGTGGAGAAGATAATATTTTTCTCCGCATTGAGCACGATATCCTTGCCATCATAATTTTTCACAATCTGCGGCTTGATATCCTTGCCGGAGGCAGACGGGCTCGTGTCTACATGAGCAATAAAGCCAACTACCGGCGCATCTTCCATGACGTTAGCCGGCAGAGTTGCCATCACATAGCCATGGTTATCGAGTTCCACTTCACTAAGCCCGATTTCTTTCAGCTCCTCAGCTAAGTGCTTCGCCAGCACCATCTGTCCCGGCGTACTGGGGCAAGCCTTGTCGTTATCCTCATCGGACTGCGTATCAAAGCTCACATAATCCTTAAACCGTTTCACTAAAATATCCATGCTTAATTCCATGAAAAACACCTCGAATAAATTTTGTTCGTTTCATACAACTTATCATTATAGCATAACTGTCTATAGTAAAAAAGCCCCTCATGGTTTATAATAATGAGGGACAGATACTTATTTTAGGAGTTTTCGTTATGCATCAGTATTTATTTTTTGTCGGTGATTTCCCCGTCCGCACTTACGGACTTGTCATTTCCCTGTCGATTATGCTGGCTACCGGTGTTGGTTATTTCCTGGCCAAACAAGATGGCCGTGGAGCAGAAAAACATCTTGTCGACCTGGGCATTTACTGTGGTCTTGCCGGACTCCTCGGCGCCCGCCTTTGGGATGTGTTCTTCTTCGACTGGGATTACTACTCCCACCACCTGACCGAACTCTTTAATGTTTGGCAGGGCGGCATGGCCATTCAGGGCGGTGTCTTTCTAGGCGTGCTCACGGGCATTTTTTACTGCCGCCATCATAAGCTGGACACCCTGCATATGATGGATGTGCTGGCTCCAGCCATCATCTTAGGGCAGGCACTTGGCCGCTGCGCCAATCTCTTAAACGGCGATGCCTTCGGCGCTCCCACCGGCAGCAGCTTTGGCATCGTTTATCCCGCAACGACTCTGGCCGCCCACACTTATGGCAGCCAGCCGCTTTGGCCTGCGGAAATCTGGGAAGGACAGCTCGATATCGTCATCTTTGCCCTGCTGCTCATCTTCCGTGCCACGGTAAATCATGCCAAGGGACAATGTTTTGCCCTCTATGTCATGCTCTACTGCACCGCGCGCTTTGGACTGGAATTCCTACGCGGCGACTATGCCGAAAAGGTACTCGGCTTTATGACTAGCGGTCAGACCACCAGTGCTATCGGCTTTGTTATCGCGCTGATTTGCTTTATTGCAGCCCCCAAATTTACTTCCCCTTCAGCTGTTCAAGAGCCTGACGATCGATAATCTTTATACAGCCGCGGGAATTTTTTATCCAGCCTTCCTGATTAAAATACTTCACCATGCGGCTGACTACTTCCCTGGCCGTCCCCATATAGCGGGCTATTTGCTCATGGGTCAGATGGATTTCCCCCGACCCATTCTGCGCACTTTCTTCAAGCAGGAAAATAGCAAAGCGACGGTCAGCAGACAAGAAGAGCACCTGCTGCATCTTCCACAGCATATCGGAAAGACGCTGGGTTGCCAGTTCATACGCATAGCAACGCACATGAATGTTGCCCTCCACCAGGCGGCGGAAAGCAGCTGCATCGGTCAGCAAAACCTCCGTATCTTCTTCGGCATCAATATAGACGTCAAAGGTCAAGGCATCCAAAACACAAGAGGCCGATAATATCCCCACATCACCGGCAAAAAGACGATACAAGGTTACTTCCCGCCCATCCTCAGACATGGTATATACCCGCAATTGTCCAGACCGGATTAAGAGCGCACCGATACAATCCAAAGGCCCCTGATGAACATAGGCCCCTTTCGGATAGCTGACTTTGCGGGTATTGGCACAGACAAATTCAACTTCTGCCTCACTCAATTCCTTCCAAAAATCAAAATAATGCTCAAATATCTCCGTTAGTGTTTGCGACAACGTCAATCCCCTCCTACAGAAAGAGCCTTCCCTTTGGGGAAGGCTCTAATTTTTTTGCTTTGCTCAGCTTAGCGGAAAAGCTGGCTTACAGAGCGGCGGCCCTGAATGCGCATGATGACATCACCGATAGCATCTGCCAGGGACAGCGTTACAATCTTATCGGAATGCTTCTCCGGTGGCAGAGGAATGGTATTGGTGATAACCAGTTTCTCAATGCAGGATTCATTGATGCGCTGCACTGCCGGGTCACTTAAGATAGCATGCGAGCAAGAAGCAAATACCCGCTTAGCACCACGCTTTTCCAGTGCCTTAGCGCCTTCACAGAGAGAGCCTGCCGTATCTACGATATCATCAATAATAATGGCCGTCTTGCCTTCCACATCACCGATGAGGTTCATTACCTCAGCACAGCCCGGTTTCGGACGGCGTTTTTCGATGATGGCAATGGGTGCATGGAGATGGTCAGCCAGAACACGGGCACGGGTTACACCGCCCAGGTCCGGGGAAACCACAACCACATCATCGAGCTTCTGGCTGCGGAAATAGTTGGCAATTACAGGTGCTGCTGCCAGATGGTCAACAGGGATATCGAAGAAGCCCTGAATCTGGCCAGCATGGAGGTCTACAGTGACAACACGGGTAACGCCAGCCGTGGTCATGAGGTTCGCCACGAGCTTGGCAGAGATGGGTTCACGGCCGCGGGTCTTGCGGTCCTGACGGGCATAAGCGTAGTAGGGAACAACTGCCGTTACGCTATGGGCAGAAGCACGCTTGCAGGCATCTGCCATAATGAGCAGTTCCATCAAGTTGTCGTTTACCGGGTACGAAGTCGGCTGGATGATGAAGATATCCTTGCCGCGAATGCTTTCGCTAATCATAACCTGGGTTTCACCGTTGTTGAAATGACCGACATATGCATCGCAAAGATTTACACCAATGTGGTCCGCAATCTCTTTTGCCAGTTCCGGGTTAGCGTTACCGGTCAGGATGCATAAGTTTCCAGTGTCTAAAGCCATTTTGTACAAGTCCTCCAAATCTTTCTTTTCCTAAAGTTAACACATCATGGGGAAGTGACATAAGTCACATTCTATCTACAACAGTATATCACTGTTTGCGATTTACATAAAGTCTTTATTTATGATTATTTGCGCGATTATTTGCGCTTGTCTGCCCAACCTTCGATATTTGTCTGACGGGCACGGGCAATAGCCAGATTGTTGCTGGGCACTTTTTTGGTAATCGTGGAGCCGGCACCAATATATGCACCGTCCTCAACTTCCACAGGAGCCACCAGATTGGAATTGCAGCCTACGAAAGCATCGTTGCCAATCTTCGTGCGGAACTTGGTCTTGCCATCGTAGTTGACCGTGATGGTACCACAGCCCATGTTGACGCCGGACCCCATATCCGTGTCGCCAATGTAAGAAAGATGCGGCAGCTTGGAACCTTCGCCAATTACGGAGTTCTTGACTTCCACGAAGTTGCCCATCTTGACACCAGCCATCAAGTGAGAATCCGGACGAATGTGGTTGAACTGGCCGAGGATTACGCCATCATCAATCACACAATCATGGTAGTAGCCGAACTGGCCCATAACCTTATTGCCCATCTTGACATCCTGCAGGCGGACGCAGGGGCCAACTTCACAGTCTTCACCAATTACCGTATTACCTTCAATCCAGGTCTGCGGATAGATAACCGTATCGCGGCCAATCTTGACATCGCAATCCACATAAGTGGTATCCGGGTCCATAATCGTAACGCCATCAGCCATGAGCTCTTCATTCTTGCGGCGGCGCAGGATTTTTTCAGCACCGGAGAGCTGCAGACGGGAGTTGATGCCCAGCGTGGATTCATAATCATCAGCTGCTACAGCCCAGATTTTCTCACCCTGCTTCTGGAGAATTTCGAGCACATCCGGCAGGTAGTATTCACCCTGCGCATTGTCATTCGTAACCTGCTGCAAGGAGTCAAAGAGCGCACGGGCATCAAAGCAGTAGATACCGGAGTTAACTTCCTTCACTGCACGTTCTGCTTCCGTAGCATCCTTATGCTCCACAATCTTGAGCACGCTGCCGTCTTCGGCACGGATGATGCGGCCATAACCCGTGGCATCCGGCATGATTGCCGTGAGCACCGTAGCCTTGGCCTTAGCTTCTACATGGGATTCATAGAGTTTTTTCAGCAAATCACCGGTCAGAAGCGGCGTATCACCACAGAGTACCATTACCGTCCCCTGCTCATCCTTCAAGAGGTCAGCAGTCTGCAGTACGGCATGACCCGTGCCCAGCTGTTCCTTCTGCTCAGCAAATTCAGCCTGCGCACCCAAAGCCTCACGCACCATTTCACCGCCAAAACCGGTTACAACGATATTGCGCTTGGCACCGGCAGCCTTAGCGGCATCAATGACGTGCTGAACCATGGACTTGCCTGCAGCCTTGTGCAGAACCTTCGGGAGTTTGGATTTCATACGGGTGCCCTTGCCGGCAGCAAGGATTACAGTTACTAAATCAGACATTTTTTCAATATCTCCTTAAAATTTTATTTCTTGGCCTTTTTCGCCTTGGCTTTTTTTTCATTTTCCAAGGCTTCCATGGCCTTTAAGAGTGTCTTTTCCGAGTTTTCCATATGGCGCTCTGCCGCGCGGCTGGCAGCCTTGCGGTCACCACTGGCTATGGCATCCACAATCAGGCGGTGTTCTTCCAGCGTTTCTTCCAGACGCCCTGGATAGGACATGGAGAGCGTCCGGAACCGCGTGAGCTGGTCGCGCAGATTGGAAATAATGCCCACCAAACGCTCATTGCGGGCCGCATGATAGAGCAGATCATGGAACTCAATATCCGTTTCCACGATTTTTTCGATATTGCCTTCCTTGATATAACCACCAATAATCACGAGCAGACGCTGTAAGTGTTCGAGCTCATCATCGGTGATATGGTCAACAGCCAGCCCATTGGATAACGATTCCAAAGCGGTACGGATTTCAAAAATCTCATTGATGTCGCGGATGGACATACTGGCTACATACGTTCCCCGCCGGGGCATCATCACCACATAACCCTCAAGCTCCAGTTTGCGGATAGCCTCCCGCACCGGAGTACGGCTGACCCCCAACTCCTCAGCCAGCTGAATTTCCATAATGCGTTCGCCAGGTTTTAATACCCCGCTGCGAATAGCTTCCCGCAGGGATTCACACACAACCTCACGGAGCGGCTGGTAACTGTCAAGCTTAATTGGAGCTAATCTGTTTGTCATATCAGGCCTACCTCTTTTATAAATTACGCTTTTCTTCGACTCATCTGGAATGTACGGGTGACAAAGACATCCGCATTGGTTTCCTGCCGCAGAACATCGGCAATGGACTCCGCCTGTTCCCGGCTTTTCGCCAGGCCGAAGACGGTCGGGCCGCTGCCGGACATCATGCTGGCCATCGCGCCCTTGTCCAGCATCATCTGCTTATATTCTGCGATTACGTCATACTTCTTTATAGTAACACTTTCCAGCACATTACACAATAACCCGGCTACGGCTTTTCGATTGCCGCGGGCTATTGCCTGCTTGATGGCTTCATTATCCGGATGACGATCTGCGCCCTGCTCATCATAATTCTGATAAGCCCAGGCCGTGGACACCGAAATGCGCGGTTTTGCCAGAACCACCCAGGTTTCCGGCATATCGGAAAGCCTCGTCAGCACTTCCCCGCGCCCTGTGGCCAGCATAGTACCTCCCATAATGCAGAAGGGAATATCCGAGCCTAGACGTGCGCCCAGTTCACAGAGTTTTTCCTCATCGAGCTGCAGGCCATATAAATCATTCATGCCCTTGAGCACAGCCGCTGCATCTGCGCTGCCGCCGGCAAGACCTGCCGCCACGGGGATGCGCTTCGTCAGTTCAATGCGCACGCCCCCCTCAAGGCCGTATTCCTGCCGTATAAGCTCTGCCGCCCGCCAGGCCAGATTCTTTTCATCCGCCTTCAGCCAGGGCACGTTAATGCTCAGCTCAATATCCCGCTCCGTTTTTTCCATCACCAGCGTATCATGAAGACCTATCGTTTGCATGACCATAGCCACTTCATGAAAACCATCTGGACGCTTGCCCAATATGTCCAGCGTCAAATTTATCTTGGCATTTGCCTCTACTGTAACCATCTGCACACTCCCATTCAATCAACTTCTATTAGAATATCAATTTTTACTCTATAACGCAAGAATTCCCCCTCTCTTTGCAAGAATAAATTTGACTAGCCCCCCGCTTATCCACTATAATATAGGTTATGTCATAGGGAAGGGAGCGGATTAAAACATGAAAATACTTGCCCGGCATTTGACCGCGGACTTATTTAACTGTCAAAACAATCAATTAACCGATAAAGAACTCATTTTGGATATGCTCAAAACCATTTTGCAGGATTTGCAGATGCAACTGGTTAGCTGTGTTACGGAATCTCCGGACAGCGAACACGATGCCTTCATCCTGCTGCTCGACAAGGGGCATATCACCCTGCATGTCTATCCTCAGCTCAAATATGTAGCTTTGGATGTCTTCCTCTGTCAGGAAGATGCCGAGCCGGATAAACTCGGCCAGGCGGTACGCAATTTCTTCAAACCGGATAAGACCAAGACCACGGTCTTAAAGCGCGGAGATTTCGGTGCACCGAAGGAAATCAAGCCCAAGGTAAAGACAAAAGTTGCGCCCCTGCGCAAAATCCATAACACTGGCGCTAAGGTCATTCGCATCTTAGCCCGGCGCAACAACAATCAGCAATAACTGAATTTTATCCATACAGCAAGAGCGGATGCCGATATTTGGCATCCGCTCTTGCTGTATTTACTTTTCACGCTCCAACATTACGGCATAACATATCGTTCCATACAGAGGATGCAGCTCCAAGCGATGACAGATTTCCACTTCCACCGCTCCCCGCTGCACATTCCACAGATGATAGCGGAATATTTTCGTATTCTCGCTTTCGCTCTCCTTATGGAAGATATTTCGCTCCTTTTCATCCACTAAAGCCAAGGCAGAACCATCCGTCCGCTGCTGCAGGGCATCCAAGCTTTCATCCCCCGTCAGCCGCAAAAGTTCACCGCTCGCATAAAGCAAGGTGTTCTGCGGGTCAATCTTGTAAATCAAGATAGCCGCCGGCAGATTACAGCTGACATTATGCAGATTAAAGCCCAATCTTGTCCGCATAACCTGCTGCTCGAGTTCCGCATCATAAATCACATAGCCATTTTTCCCCTTGAGCTTCACGCCATAAAGCGCTTCGTCAGACTGCCGGAACAAGGCAGTCAAATCATCAGCCAAATCGGGATATATCGAGACGCCCACAGAAACCGAGAAGGTCTTGCCGCGCTCTCCGACGGTAAAGCTCTTGGGCAGGCTGCAGAAATCCGCAATCCGTCTTTCGGCCTCTACCATAGAGATATCCTTCAGAATGACGATAAATTCGTCACCGCCATTGCGCCCCACAATGCCCACATCACCGAAATAGGAAAGCAAAATCCGGGACAGTTTTTTCAGCACCTCATCCCCGATGACATGACCGTACAAATCATTGATGAACTTAAAATCATCAATATCGAGCGTCATCATCACCGCCGTTTTGGCGTCCGTCCACCACCCCTTGAGTTCCCTCTCCACACCAAAGCGGTTAAATAAGCCGGTCAGCGCATCATGGTTGCTCCGCTTTTCCATGTCCTCCTGATTGCGCTTCAATTGGCTGGCCGCATTAGCAAAAGCCCGGCACAAATCACCGATTTCATCATTGCCGCCCTCGGGCACAGCCACATCAAAATTGCCGGCTGCCACCTCATGCGATACTTCCGTAAGACGCGTCAGTTTTTTCGTCATGCGCGTGCTCACCAAAAAGCAAAATACTGCCGAAATCACCACGAGGAGCAGGAATATTTCACAGAGCTGAATGATTTTGTACATGGCTTCTGCATAGGTTTCATGCACAGGTGCTGCCACCATCAAAGCCAGCTCATTGCGCAGGCTGACCACCGCCATATCGTATTCTTTGCCGCTCCAGTTGTAGCGCATGAGTTCCTTGCTGTGCGTATTGGGCACAAAGAATTTACCTGTACTGGAAATCAGCTGACCGCCACGGGTTGACTCAATGCCATCCGGATTTTCCAACGTATAATGAATGCGTCCGGATAAATCCGTCAGAAAAGCCTGCCCCGAATTGTAGGACGGAACATGTTCTATGCGTGACAACAGCTGACGAAAATCCAAATCCACACCGATTACCGCGACGAGTTTTTTATCCTTGTAAACCGGCGTTACATAAGACAGCAGATAGCGCCCCTGCACATCGTAGTAATAAGGCGGTACCCACATCCCATGACCTTTTTCTACCGGCAGTTTATACCAGCTGGTATGCGCTGCATCATCCGCAGCATAGGACGAAACCAAGCCAAGCGGCCTGTCTTCAAAATCTTCACCTTCAGCCGGCCGCACACGCCACAAATTTTCCTCGCTGCCATTAAGCTCATCGGCATAATAGACATAATAGGAACATACAACATCCATATTGCCTACTGCATTCTGAAACGCCTGCTTTGCACTGCGGCTCAAAAATTCCCGCATTTCCTTATCCGGCAGCCCCGGTGCCGCTGCAACCTGCAGCTTCACCTCATTGGCAACGAACTTGGTCACATCCTCGGCATGAATCAGCTGCGTATTGATAACCGCCCGCTGATTCTCCGCTACACGGTTAAGGTTCTCCGCCTCATGTTCTCCCGTCAGCCGGTCAATGGTCATCACGCTGACCGAGCCCATCCCCAAGGCCAGTATCAGCATGAAGGTCATACACATGGCCAATATTTGAAATTTTATTGAATGAAACATCGGTCAACCACCACACTTATATAGATTCACTACACTACATAGTTAATTACACCTTTAACGCTGAATTTCCTGCTCTATACATAAAAATCCATATAATTTAGCACAATTTTCGCACAGCCTTGCCATTAAGATAATCACACAGCCGTCCTTGATAGCGCCCCTCCTGCCGCATCACGTTGATGATATGGTCGCGGATTTTCCACCAGCCCGTATGCCAGTTGGAAAAGAGGGTGTTTTCCTCCGGTGCCCGACCGATAATGCGCTGCAGGACAATGTCCGGCGAGAGGTGTTCCAAAAACTTAATCACACGGTCCTCGTATTCTGGCAAGGTAATCATTTTGATTTTGCCCGCTTCATAATCCTTCGCCATAGCTGTGCCCTTGACGATGTACAGCGCATGCAGCTTCACCTGGTCAACGCCCAACGCCGACAAAATCTTCGCATCCTCAATCACATCCAGCTCATCATCCCAGGGAAGATTCAGAATCAAATGGACGCAGGACTGCATACCGAATTTCTTAATGCGCAAAATAGCATCGATAAGTTCTGCCAACGTATGGCCGCGGTTGATCTCCACCAAAGTGTGAATATTGGTACTCTGCAGCCCCAGTTCCACACAGATGTCAATATTGTGCTTCTCCTTCTGCTCCTGCAGCACCGCCAAATGCTCGTCGCTGACGCAGTCAGGGCGGGTGGCGATATAAACCGCCACCACATCTTCCGGCGCTCCGGCTTCATCCACCCAGGCCGCCAATTTTTCCGGCGTGGTGTAGGTGTTGCTGAAATTCTGCAGATAGGGAATAAACTTCTTCGCCTTGTACTTCGGCACAATATGCGCCTTGTTGGCCTCCATCTGCTCGGTTATCGTCATTGACGCGGGCAGATTCTCATAGCCTGTGCCAATCTCCCCGCAAAACGTACAGCCAGCCCCGCCATTGCCGCAGGTGCCGTCCCGGTTGGGACAGGTCACTGGCAGCGCAATCGGCAGCTTATAGACCTTCTCGCCGTAGCGGTCTTTTAGATAATCGGAAAATGCCCGATATATTGTCTGTTCCATTTATAGCCTTTCAAATATCCTATATATTATCTTATATACTTTCTTATACACCATCTTGTACAGATGAACCAATCTCCAGTTCAATTCGCTGACATACCGGCTCATCTGCGGTATAGTCAAACAACAGGGCGGTCTGTTGACCAGTCAACTTCTGACTTGTCAACATCATATTATAGGCAAAGACCTCAATATGGTATTTCTTATTCACATCCCGCCAATTGGTGAACTCGTAATCCGGCAGGTAAGCCCGCACACGGCTTGGCGCGCCCTTCCAGAAGTCGGCGGTAATATCCTGATACTGCAGACGGTTCCAATTGAGGTTCTCAGGGCGGATTTTGCCACCATCGGAGAGCAGTGCATCATAGCGCAGTAAATTATCCAGTAAATCCGCAGGCAAAGAATACGCCGTCAGCGCAAAATCCCGCAGATAGCCATAGAGATTTTTGGTGCTATGGCCGATTTTATGAAAGCCCCGCACTTCCCACCAGTCGGTAAACTTCTGCCAAAAAGCAAAGGCATCCCCCTGCTCACATTCCTGAATCAGATAGTTTGCCGTCTTACGGCAGCGCCCCGCATTGTAATAGAGCTCAAATACCTGTTCAAAACTATGGAACCAACGGATTTGCCCATAACTCAACACATCATTTTGCAATACCTCATAAGGTGCCATGGGCATATACTGATAATGATAGGCGTCAATCAGCTGCATCATCGTCGCACCTTTGAGGAACTTCAAAAAGCCCAGCTGCAGCATATCCGTCTGCAACGCATAGACATCATTAAAGGACTTATGGAAGGATTCCATGCCCTCGCCCGGCAGGCCGATAATCAAATCCACATGCAGGTGCATATTATGGAAACTCATTATCTTTTGGATATGGTCAGCAATATCCTGCCAATGATTTACGCGGGAAACAGCCTTCAGTGTCGCAGGATTGGTGGACTGTATGCCAATTTCGAGCTGCACACGCCCCTTAGGCAGCTGCGCGAGCACCTGCATGACTTCTTCATCCAAATAATCAATCGCCACTTCAAAATGAAAGTTCGTACGGCAGTCAGCCGGCAGCTTGAGCAAATACTGCAAGATGGGCAGAAAATGGGATTTCTTGGCATTAAACGTGCGGTCAACGAATTTCACCTGCCGCACATCATGGGCAACAAAGAAATCCAATTCCTTAAACACCCGCTCCAACGGCAAAAAGCGCACGCCTGCCGTCGCACAGGAAAGACAATAGGCACAGGAAAACGGACAGCCGCGGCTGGTTTCATAGTAGAGAATCCGTTCCCTGATATCCGCCATTTCCTCTGCGCGGTAGGCAAAGGGCACCTTGCCCGCAAAATCAGCCACCGTCACATCCTGCCCCTCATTGATTTGACCAGTCAAACTGCGCCAGGCAATACCGGGAATCGCTGACTGGTCAAGCTGACCATTGACTTTTGACCGGTCAAAATCGGCCTGCTGCAAATAGTTCACCAACTCCGGCAGGGCAACTTCACCTTCCCCACGGCACACATAATCCACCATGGGAAATTCCTGCATGAACTCAGCCACGCCATAGGAAACCTCCGGCCCGCCACAGATAATGATGGTATTCGGCAAAGCCGCAGGCAAAAGTTTCAGCAGATTCTTGACCAGTTCAATATTCCAGATATAACAGGAAATCCCCAGTACCTTAGGCTGGGCACTATAGATTTCCCCGAGCATGGCCAATAGTTGATGATTAATCGTCAACTCCATAATTTCCGAGCCCGGCACCGCCTGCCGCAAATAACGGACAGACAGCGAGGTATGAGAATACTTGGCATTAACAGCCAGCCAGAGAATTTTATTTTCTTCCATTTACGAATCTCCTAAAATAAAGAAGCTGTGAAATTGCAGTTTGTCGGGAAGTTCAGTTCGTGGTAAAGGTATCTTGTTCATACGTAGTTAGGGGGCGAACGGGGGAGTGCTTTTTCTGATTCCGCTAAACGACCCTCCCTGAAAGAAATCGCTGTTTAGCTATATGCGCCGGGCAGGCCGGCGGCGCGTCTTTCAGCGTGATTTCCGGTAACTGCCTACGTCGGGCCGGCCTTCACTACGTTCAGGCAGTCGCTCCTACAGAAAAAGTACACCCCCGTCCGCCCCCAAGCTACGGATTAGACTATTGCTACAACTCGTTGCTCCCGTCACAGGAACATCGATGTACTTGTTGCTTATCATCACAACATAGCCACATGATACATACATAACTTTTGAAAGAGCGCAGTTTATTTATCCAAAGCTACGATTTAGACTATTGCCACGAATTCGTTGCTCTTGTTACAAGAATATCGATGTGCTTGCTGCTTATCACTACGAAATTGACGGTTTGTACGGACATCACTTAGGGCGGAGGTGGTGATGCTTTTCGCCGTGGAACGACTGCCCGAACGCAGTGAGGACTGACCCACAAACGGTAGTTCCTAAAAATTGAGCTGAACATACGCGCCGCCGGTCTTGCCCGGCGCAGGCAGCTAAAAAGCTCATACACTTGCTTGTGGGTCATTTAGTGAGACGGCGAAAAGTATTACCACCTCCGTCCTTACTGAGCTGTAACAACCAAAATAAAGCTCGCAATAACATCGATAAACTGCAATTTGCAAAAAGTGCGTTGATACTTTATGTCAACGCACTTTCTGCTAAGTAAAGGGATATTTCACAGCCCCTTTTTATGTTCTCTTACATTTTTGCAATCTCATGCAGAGTTTCCACAATCAAAACCACCTGCGGTTTTACCGTTTCCAGCAGCAACCGTTCTTTCGGGCTGTGGATATCCATGGTCGTTACGCCGATGGACACCATATCGAGCTGCGGGTTCTTGCGGAAATGCCAGCCGCATTCAAGGCCTGCATGGATGGTTTCCACCTTCATATCCTTGCCATTCTGCTTCTTGAAGGTTTCAGCCATGATTTTGGCCAGCTTGCTGTCCTTGTTTTCCTTCCAGCCCGGGGACTGCGTACCGATATGCGCCGTAAAGCCCGTGAGCGCGCCCCATTCTTCAGCCATAAAGCGGAATTCGTCGAGCTTCTGGTCCACAGCGGAGCGCGGGAAGTACTGCACCTTGACTTCCGTATCCGTCGTTTCGACTACGCCAAGGTTGGCAGAGGTTTCCACAAGCCCCGGAATCACCGTAGACATCGCAAATGTTCCCGTATGCAGAATCGTCAGCAGACGAATCAGGCGCGTCATATCGCCGGCATTCATCACCTGTTCCGGCATATCAGCACTGTTCAACACAAACTGCGCATTTGGGTCAACACTGCCGTACATCTTATTAAAGCGTTCCTGCTGGTCTTTAAGCACCTTTTCGATATCCGTCTTGTCCAAATCCGTCACAATGGTCATGCGCGCATCATCAGGAATGGCATTGCGCGCCTTGCCGCCGTTAAACGCAGCCAGTTCCACTTCACCTTCAGCAGAAAGTGCAGCGAGCGTCATAGCCAACGTGCGGATAGCATTGCCGCGGCCATCGCCGATACGCTCACCGGAGTGACCGCCCAAAAGACCTTTGACCTCAATCTGCCAAGCCGCCGTCATTTCCGGTTTCACCCATTTGATTTCTCTGGAGAAGTCGAGATTAACACTGCCGGCACTGCCTACCGTCAGTTCATCGTAGTTTTCCGAATCGCAGTTAATCAGGAACTTGGCATCCTGCAGATGCTTGGCATCGAGATGAATAGCACCAGTCATGCCCTGCTCCTCGTCTACAGTAACAATCATGCGCAGCGGGCCGTGGTCCTTGGCATTCTTCATAATGTAAATGGCCTCGGCAACACCAATGCCGTCATCAGCCCCCAGGCTCGTGCCATCAGCACGCAGGAATTTTTCGTCCCGCACCAGTTTGATGGCATCTTTGAGCGGGTCGAAGGCGACGCCTTCTGCTGCCACGCAGACCATATCCATATGGCCCTGTAAAATGGTCAGCGGAGCATTTTCGAAGCCCGGGCAAGCCGGTTTATCGGCAATAATATTATTCTTTTCGTCCTGCGTTACAGCAAAACCAAGCTCCGTCAGATAATTTTTCAGAAAATCGCTGACGGCCTGTTCATGTCCGGACTTGCGGGGGATTGCTGCCAATTTTGCAAACTCATTTAATACGCCTTCCAAGATTTCGTTGTTCTGTGCCATTACTATCTCCATCCTTTAACCACATAAAAATAGGTCAGACAATCCCCGAAGAGACTGCCTGACCTAACCTAAAAACTTTATTATTGCGGGCAGCTATCAATCCGCCAGTGCCATCGTCATGGCCTCTGTCACATCTACCCCATTGGGTACATAGAGCATTATCTGATTGGAAATGCGCTTTGCCGAGCCATCCAAAACGTAGCAAACGCCATTTACGAAATCACAAATGCGACGCTGTTCCATAGCTTCAATCTGCTCATAATTGACCACACAAGCCTTACCAGCTTTTAGGTCATCGGCAATCGCCGTCACCTGCTCAAAGTTACGCGGAGCATAAATCTGCATCTTGAGCTGCGGCTGCTTGGTCGTATGCACCGTAAGCTGCGGCTGAGATTTTTTCTGCCGGAAAACACCTGCTTCCCTGCTATAAGACGGACGTTCCACACGCACCGACTCACCATTGGAAACCTTATACTCTTCCGTGTAACTGACACCCGTCACAGCGCTTCTGCTGTTATTCTTGGCAACAGCCTGTTTTTTCTGCTGTTTCTTCTCTGCCAGCTCCTCTTCGATTTCATCGAATTCCTCATCGTATTCATCGTTCAGCGGCATGATAACATCAACTAAGCCCGAAAACTTGTCAGCAATTTTTCCAAATGGCCCCATCTTCAATCGTCCTTCCAGTAGTTTTTCACATTTATAAGTTCATTATCAGTGATTCCTAGTCCCAATTAACTTATCTTATGATAACACAGTTCTACATAAAATGCAAAACTCCTGCTTCATAAAAATTTTTCGCAAAATTTATTTCCGTGTTATGTGATAAGAAAGGCTACTAAGACCTACAGACAAATCCTCATTGACAATATGCATGGTATCCGGCACTTCCATCTTGATGGGCGCAAAATTCCAGATTCCTTTGACGCCAGCTGCGACCAGTTTATCGGCTACCCCCTGGGCAAAAGCTGCCGGAACAGCAATGATACCGATATGGATTTGCCGTTCCTGCACAATCTGCTCCAGATTGGCAATGTCTTCCACCTTCACATGGTTGACCGTTGTGCCAATCACTTCCGGGTCTTCATCAAAAAGAGCCACCAGATTAAAGCCCAACGTGACAAAGTTATGGAAGTTTGCCAAAGCAGCACCCAAATGGCCAATACCGATAATTGCGATATTCCAATGATTATCCAAGCCTAAAATACCGCCCACATTGCGCTTCAATTCATTGACATAGTAGCCTACGCCTTTTTTACCAAACTGCCCGAAAGACGCCAAATCCTTGCGAATCTGCTCCGGCGTAATGCCCAGACGGCGCCCCAGCTCGTCCGAGGAGATAATATCTATCCCCTCGTCCTGTGCCAGGCGCAATGTGCGGAAATACAAGGGCAGGCGGTCAATGGTCGCCTTTGATATGGTTGTCGGACTTTTCATCTGTTCCTGCCTCCTCTGCGTTTTCCTCTGCCTGCGGCTTATCTTCCTCAACCTGTTCAGGCTCGCCCTGAGGTTCAACCTTTTCCTCAGTTTCAGCTTTATCTTCCGTTACCTCAGGTTCAGTTTCCTTATCTTCCGTTTCAGCCTCGGCCGGCTGTTCCGGCTCGGTTTCGGCACCTGTCTCGGCTGCCGGCTGAACATCCTGCTGTTCTTCGTCAGCAGCATCCGTATCCGCCACCACTTCCGATTCCAGCTTCGTCTCCGTCTCCTGCACCGTTTCTTCCGCTTTGTCGTCTGCGGAGATTGCACTCAGCAGGGACGCCGGCACTTCAGCGGTCAACTCCGGAGTTTCCTCCTCGAATTGATTTAATTCAGCCACTGCCGCGATAAAGGCAAACAGCATCCACAGGAGCATCGAAGAAGGAATATTAAAGAGCAAATCATCCGTAAAACCATTTAAGGCAACCGAGATAAGCGCCAATCCTAAACCTAAAGCCGTACCACCTAAAAGGTGCCAGTCCGTCCAGTGGCAAAAATCCTGCCATAGGGGAACTTCCGGCATTTCTGCCTCTGTCTGCACACTGTCGGCAACTTTTTTCAGTTCCACATCAGCTGCCGCATCTTCATTATAATCAAACGGAGTAGTCGCACCTGTCACCGGCTTAGGCGGCAGAAATTTCTGCTGCAAGGTCAGGAAAAGCGAACCGAAAAACAGCCAGACAAAGGACAGCATACCGGGGATGCCGATTTCGGCCGCATAATTGAGATACCAGTTATGCGCATGCACGATGCGGATATCGGCTCCCTGCAGGTAAAAATCGTATTCCGGATATACCATCCAGTAAGCGCCCCAGCCAATGCCCAAAAAGGGGTGGTCCTGAATCATCGCAACGGTGCTTTCCCAGAAGGCCAGCCGCATTTCCGACGAGGTATCTACCTTCGTAAACACCGAACTCAGACGTTCATAGAGCACCGGGTCAACAACAAGCAAGCCCACAGCCACCGCCACACAGGCTAAAAGCACACGCCAGTCCTTGAACATTCCATAGACAGCAAAGATAACAGCAATAACAAGGCACGCCCCGCGGGCATAGGTCATGGCCAGGCAGGCAGCCCCCGCCGCCAGGATAACGCCCAGCACAATCTTTTTCTTCTGCGAATCCGCTTTGATAAACAGGCCAAAGACCAGACAGATGATAATATCCAGATACCCGGCCAAAATATTGGGATTTTCCCAAGTGGAAAATACGCGCTTCCTCAGCTCGGGGAAGGCGTCGCCATCCACCCATTTCATGGCACTGATATCAATGCCGAAAATGAACTGATAAAAACCATAGAGCACGACCAAAATGGCCGCCATAGCCGTGACGACAAGCAGTTCCTTAACCTGCTGCACACTGCGCAGGTTCTGCCCTACCACGAAATAGGTCAGCACATAAACGCCCACCAGGTTATACCAGTTATAAAAGCTAAAGCCTTTATCCGGTGAAACCATTATCGATAATGCGCTAAGCAGGATAAAGAGCGCCGCCGGTACATCAAAGGACAGTTGACGGAATTTAAACTCCGCATCCGTACGGAACCGCAGAACAGTCAGCACGCTGGCAATCAGCAAGGCCGCCGTAGCCGCCGAAGGCAGCAGCGGCAGTAAAAAGGCTTCGGCCAGCACAAACTGCCAGGACCATTTCTTATAGCGCTCCCGCCATTTTGCCTTAGCGGCTTCCCGGCGTCTTTGCTTGACCATTTGCATTTCGGGAGAATCCATTTCACTCATGCTTCTCCCCCCTTTTTATCCAGCAGCATTTTCCGCAGTTCTCCGACCAGATACAGGGAGCCTGCCATGACCAGCAATTTTTCGCCATTAGCCAGCTCCAAGGCACGGTTCATGGCCTCATCGTTATCTGCTATAGCCTCCACATGCTGTGCATGTGCTGCTACCTTCCCGGCCAAAAGCTGTGGGTCACTGGCCCTGTCCGAATGGGGTACCGTAACAACCACCGTATCGTTCGGCCGCAGGAGAATGTCCAGCATGGTATCGATGTCCTTGTCCTTGAGAATCCCCAAGAGCAGGACACGTTCCTCTGCCGGATAATAAAGGTCAAGGCTTTCCCGCAAGGCAACCATGCCTGCCGGATTATGGGCGCCGTCAATAATGATTTTCTGGCGGCCCATTTCCACCCGCTCAAAGCGGGCAGGCCAGCTGACCAAAGACAGTGCATCATCAATGGTCTTATTGGTGATGCGGTCGTCCAGATTGTGGATAAGCTTAGCAGCCATCACCGCCACCGCTGCATTTTCAATCTGATGCTTGCCCAAAAGGTGCAGTGTATAGGGTTCCTTCACCGCCCCCAACAGACCGGAGGAAAATTCCAAGCGCTGGAAATTGCTCTCACAGCTGATAAATTCGGCACTGAAGTCCTCACCTGCCACAAAGATATCCGCATTCTTTTCCTCAGCCTGCTGACGGATAATATCGAGTGCAACACCTTGCGCAGCCGTGACCACGGGCACATCATCTTTAATAATGCCTGCCTTATGGTGAGCCACACCTTCCAATGTGCCTCCACAGCGGTCAGCGTGTTCCAACGTGACATTGGTGATAATCGAAACTTCCGGCACGATAACATTGGTGGAATCCAGAAGCCCCCCAAGTCCCACTTCAATAACGGCATATTCTACATGCTTGATTGCAAAGTAAAAGAAAGCCAGTGCGGTAAGCACCTCAAACTGAGTCGGACATTCCTCCCCGTCTGCCACCATCTGGTCGATATAAACCTTGATGGAACTCAGGCAGTCGGCAAATTCCTGCTCGCTGATGGCTTGTCCGTCCACCCTTATCCGCTCCGTATAGGAGACGAGATGCGGGGAACTGTAAAAGCCCGTATGGATGCCCGAATGGCGCAGGATGCCCGCCAACATGGCGGACACCGAGCCTTTGCCATTGGTGCCGGTTACATGAATCGTGCGATACCGTTCCTGCGGCAGTTCCAAACGCGCCAGCAGTTTTTGAATGCGTTCCAGACCGAGTTTAATACCAAATATATTGAGACTTTCTAAATATGCCAGCGATTCCTGATAATTCATATAGGATTCTCCTAACGATTATTTCAGTTTGGCCAAATCCTGCATACGGCCTTCCACAGATTTTTTCTTTTCCTCGTAACCAGCCAGTTTTTCCTTCTCACCGGCTACCACATCAGCGGGAGCCTTGGCGAGGAAGCCTTCGTTGCCCAGTTTCTTGGCCAGGCGGCTGATTTCCTTGTCGAGTTTTTCGAGTTCCTTCGTGAGACGGGCCGTTTCCTTATCCACGTCAATGAGCCCCTTGAGCGGCAGGAATACTTCCACGCCGTTTACCATGCCAGCCATCGCATTTTCCGGCTTGTCGGCACCGGCAGGCAGAATGGTAATCGGGTCAGAAGATGCCAGCTTGTCGAGATAGCTCTGATTTTCCGTAAATACAGCGCGCAGGGATTCGTCCGTGAAGTTCAGAATCAGCTCGCTCTTCTTGCTCGGAGCCGCACCAACTTCAGCACGCATATTGCGGACGGTCTTGATGGTTTCCATGATGGCCGTCATATCGGCTTCGATTTCGTCGCTGATGCACTCGGCCTTAACTTCCGGCCAGCTGGTTTCCATAATGCTCTTGAGGGCATCATCATGGGGAACCTTCTGCCAGATTTCTTCCGTGAGGAACGGCATGAACGGATGCAGCAAGCGCAGCGTGCCTTCAAGCACCGTGGAGAGTACATAAAGGGCCGTATTGCGGGCACGGACATTTTCCTTGTCGTAAAGGCGTGCCTTCGTGAGCTCGATATACCAGTCGCAGAACTCATTCCAGATGAATTCATAAATCATGCGGCCGGCTTCGCCGAGTTCGAACTTGTCCAGATTTTCCGTAACGTCACGCACCGTGCGCGCATAACGGGACAGAATCCACTTATCGGACAGCGTATAATCTTCCTCAGCCGGCTTGAAGCTCTTGTCGAAGCCTTCGAGGTTCATGAGCATATAGCGGGAAGCGTTCCAAATCTTGTTGGCAAAGTTGCGGGCGCCTTCCACGCGTTCCCAGTAGAAACGCATATCGTTGCCCGGCGTGTTGCCCGTAATCAGCATAAAACGCAGGGTATCGGCACCGTATTTTTCAATAACTTCTACCGGGTCAATACCGTTACCCAAAGACTTACTCATCTTGCGGCCCTGGCTGTCGCGCACGAGACCATGGATGAATACATGATGGAACGGAATATCCTTGCCGAATTCCAAGCCCATCATCACCATGCGGGCTACCCAGAAGAAGATGATATCGTAACCAGTTACGAGCGTAGCCGTCGGATAGAAATGCTTGAGTTCTTCCGTCTCATTCGGCCAGCCCATCGTTTCAAACGGCCAAAGACCGGAACTGAACCAGGTATCGAGTACATCTTCGTCCTGATGAATATGCTTGCTATGGCAGTGCGGGCATTCCGTCAAATCCGTACGGGAAACGCTGGTCTCGCCACAGTCATCGCAGTACCAGGCCGGAATACGGTGGCCCCACCAAAGCTGACGGGAGATACACCAGTCACGGATGTTTTCGAGCCACTGCAGATAAATCTTGCTGAAACGTTCCGGCACGAACTTGATGCGGCCGTCCTTAACAGCTTCCATAGCCGGTTTGGCAAGGCTTTCCATCTTGACAAACCACTGCTTGGAGACCATGGGTTCAATCGTGCTGTGGCAGCGGGAACAGTGGCCGACAGCGTGTTCATGTTCTTCTACGGATACGAGTACGCCGAGTTCTTCAAGCTCTTTGACAAGCGCCTTGCGGCATTCGTAACGGTCCATGCCGTTGTACTTGCCAGCACCCTCGCCCATCGTACCATCGTTGTTGATGACCTTAATCTGTTCGAGGTTGTGGCGCTGACCCATTTCAAAGTCGTTGGGGTCGTGAGCCGGCGTAACCTTAACAGCACCAGTCCCGAATTCCTTGTCGACATATTCATCGGCAAACAGCGGAATGCGGCGGTTCACAATCGGCAGAATCAAGGTCTTGCCCACGATATCCTTATAACGTTCATCTTCCGGATGTACCGCTACGCCCGTATCACCGAACATGGTTTCGGGTCGGGTCGTGGCGATTTCCACATAGCGATCCTCGCCCTCTACCTGATAGCGCAGATGCCAGAGATGACCGTTTTCATTTTCATGTTCCACTTCGATATCGGAAATGGCCGTGTTGCAGTTCGGGCACCAGTTGGTAATGCGCGTCCCCTGATAGATAAGGCCCTTGTCATACAGGCTTACGAACACTTCGCGCACAGCCGCAGAGCAGCCTTCATCCATCGTGAAACGCTGGCGGTCCCAGTCACAGGAAGACCCCAAAGAACGCAGCTGGGACATGATGCGGTTGCCATACTGTTCCTTCCAGTCCCAAACGCGTTCGAGGAACTTTTCGCGGCCGAGTTCATAACGGTTCGTTCCCTCTTCACGCAGAGAAGCCTCAACCTTGGCCTGCGTAGCGATACCGGCATGGTCACAGCCCGGAATCCAAACGGCATTGTAGCCCTGCATGCGGCGGAAACGAATCAGAATATCCTGCAGCGTATTGTCAAGGGCATGCCCCATATGCAGCTGCCCCGTGACATTTGGCGGCGGGATAACCATGCTGTACGGCTTCTTGCTCTTATCCACCTCAGCATGGAATAATTTATTATCCTCCCAGAACTTATACCATTTCTTTTCAAACGACTGCGGGTCGTAAACCTTCGGAATGTTGTTTTCCTGCGTCATTTCTTCGCTCATCATTATCCTCCTCAATAAACTAAAAAGCGCCTTCGCCCCAAAGGACGAAAGCGCATACTTTCGTGGTACCACCAATGTTTTC